>NZ_LMRK01000024.1:0-191310 GCF_001426125.1 Bacillus sp. Leaf49
ACATAATGTTAGGATAGATAAAGCCGGTGTAGCTCAACTGGTAGAGCAACTGACTTGTAATCAGTAGGTTGGGGGTTCAAGTCCTCTTGCCGGCACCACTTTCATATGGTAAGATAGACAAGTCGCTTTAAAAGCGAGCCATTAGCTCAGTTGGTAGAGCATCTGACTTTTAATCAGAGGGTCGAAGGTTCGAGTCCTTCATGGCTCACCATTTTCATGCGGGTGTGGCGGAATTGGCAGACGCGCTAGACTTAGGATCTAGTGTCTTTATGACGTGGGGGTTCAAGTCCCTTCACCCGCATTGCCAAACAACATAAAGAAATCCTGTAATGCGGAAGTAGTTCAGTGGTAGAACACCACCTTGCCAAGGTGGGGGTCGCGGGTTCGAATCCCGTCTTCCGCTTATACCATCCACGCCGGGGTGGTGGAATTGGCAGACACACAGGACTTAAAATCCTGCGGTAGGTGACTACCGTGCCGGTTCAAGTCCGGCCCTCGGCATTATAAAATAAGCGCCCGTAGCTCAATTGGATAGAGCGTTTGACTACGGATCAAAAGGTTAGGGGTTCGACTCCTCTCGGGCGCGCCATTAAGATCGGGAAGTAGCTCAGCTTGGTAGAGCACTTGGTTTGGGACCAAGGGGTCGCAGGTTCGAATCCTGTCTTCCCGACCATCTTTTATGGGGCCTTAGCTCAGCTGGGAGAGCGCCTGCCTTGCACGCAGGAGGTCAGCGGTTCGATCCCGCTAGGCTCCACTTTTTAAAAGATTATTTTATATCATGGCGGTGTAGCTCAGCTGGCTAGAGCGTACGGTTCATACCCGTGAGGTCGGGGGTTCGATCCCCTCCGCCGCTATAAAGGACCTTTAGCTCAGTTGGTTAGAGCAGACGGCTCATAACCGTCCGGTCGTAGGTTCGAGTCCTACAAGGTCCACCATCTATACGGAGGAATACCCAAGTCCGGCTGAAGGGATCGGTCTTGAAAACCGACAGGGGTGTCAAAGCCCGCGGGGGTTCGAATCCCTCTTCCTCCGCCATGATATCATCGCGGGGTGGAGCAGTTCGGTAGCTCGTCGGGCTCATAACCCGAAGGTCGCAGGTTCAAATCCTGCCCCCGCAACCAAATTTTTTCTCTATTGGTCCGGTAGTTCAGTTGGTTAGAATGCCTGCCTGTCACGCAGGAGGTCGCGGGTTCGAGTCCCGTCCGGACCGCCATTTTAAATGAATACATGGCTCGGTAGCTCAGTTGGTAGAGCAACGGACTGAAAATCCGTGTGTCGGCGGTTCGATTCCGTCCCGAGCCACTTTTACAAATAAATATTAGTATGGCGGTTGTGGCGAAGTGGTTAACGCACCAGATTGTGGCTCTGGCACTCGTGGGTTCGATTCCCATCAATCGCCCCATACATATTTTTGCGGGTGTAGTTTAGTGGTAAAACCTCAGCCTTCCAAGCTGATGTCGTGGGTTCGATTCCCATCACCCGCTCCATTTGCATATCGTTCATGGGCCTGTAGCTCAGCTGGTTAGAGCGCACGCCTGATAAGCGTGAGGTCGGTGGTTCGAGTCCACTCAGGCCCACCATGACTTTCCGCAGTAGCTCAGTGGTAGAGCTATCGGCTGTTAACCGATCGGTCGTAGGTTCGAATCCTACCTGCGGAGCCAAATGGAGAAGTACTCAAGTGGCTGAAGAGGCGCCCCTGCTAAGGGTGTAGGTCGCGCAAGCGGCGCGAGGGTTCAAATCCCTCCTTCTCCGCCATTTTTCTGGCCCGTTGGTCAAGCGGTTAAGACACCGCCCTTTCACGGCGGTAACACGGGTTCGAATCCCGTACGGGTCATTTTTTAAAGAGGTCTAATAAAGACCTCTTTTTTATTTTCCGCAAAACGAAAGACCGCCATCATAGCGGTCTTTTCTTACATATTCATGGAATAGATCGTATAAGACAAGTATGTCGCAAAGAATCCCCATAAAACATAAGGAATCAATAAAATTGGGACAACATTGCTTAGTTTACGTGAGACGATGACAAGCGCGAGTGCTGTCAGTGCTACAAGCAGGCAGTCAATCGTAGCTGCAAATAAATCTTTTTGTGTAAATTGAAAAAAGCTAAAGGCTTGATTGAATACATAATTTAGAAGAAAAAGAATCCAAAATGGTAATGTGATTTTTTGAAAACCATACTTTGCATAAATGATGGCGGCAGATAACGAAATGAGGGCGAATAAGACAGCCCAGACCGCACCGATGACACCACCACTAGGTGTCCATTCAGGTTTATTTAGTGCGTCATACCATTCTCTGTCGATAGGGAACAGGAACCCTGCAATAGAAAATAATGCGTATGTAATAAAGAAGACGATAACCGCCCAAATGATACTTTTTTTAGCCATCCAGAAATCTCCTCCCAATCAATTCACTCTTCAACTTATTTCCCAATTATTACATGATATAAACATCAAGCCCCCAATATGTGGGGACTAATGATTTTTTTTAGTATAAGGTTCTTCTTCGTACGGCTTCAAGTCACCAAACACCGTCATGACACCTTCTTCATCTAATGCTTCTTCATAAGCTTCGTGTGCTTTATTTGGATAGACCTTGCTTGCTTTACCTTCAATATCAGCAGCTGCAAATCCTTCGTAGTCTTCCACATAATCTTCATCTTCTGATTGTGTATACACATCATCGTAAGTCAATGGAGGAAATTCCATATCGGATGGGGTATCAGAGTTTCCATAGCGTTCTACATCTTGGTAGGCATCTTCGCCATCATATGCAGCACTTTCTTCATTTTCAAATTGCCCTGAGGGCGGACTTAATAAGTCCTCTTCAATGGGACGGTTTTGTGAAACAGTCTGTTCTTTGGAATGCTCTGTGCATGTGACGGCGGTGGGAAGGGCTTCTAAGCGTTCTTTAGGAATAGGGGCTTTACACACTTTACACAAACCATAAGAGCCGTCTGCCATTGCTTGGAGTGCTTCATTGATATCGGACAGATGCTCATGTTCCAAACTGTTTAAGGCAATGTCTTTTCCGCGTTCGAATAGTTCTGTTCCTTGGTCGCCAGGGTGGTTATCATAGGCTGACAGTTCGCCCACTGAATCATAAGGAAATGATACTTTCTGTTCATCGTCATGGCTTTTGGCTTCAATTTCTTGTTTTTCATCGAGAAGTCGCTGCTTCAACTGATGTAATTCGTTTTTAGATAACAAAGCGATCACCCTTTCATATCAAACATATTGTTAGTATGAGCAAATTTTTATGTAAGACTTGTGCCAATTTGAAGCAATTCTTCAATAAAAAACGCCTGCGGCTGCAGGCGTTTCGTGTTATGCGAGATAATATTGTAAGATCAATGCGATCGTTAACAGGAAACCAAAAAACGTATTGGTTTGTGCTGTCGATTTCATGGCATTCATTAATTCAATTGGTTTTTCTTTTTGCTTAAATTCTTTAATGGCTGTATAAGCTTTTGGCACACTGAGTAAGACAAGAAGACTCCAAAGACCCACGATATCCATAAAGATATAAACAAAAATGAGTACATATGAGATCACAAACATGGAAAGTAGGATGTTGACGGCCGCTTTACGTCCAGCTAGGATAGCAAGTGTTTTTCGTCCATTCTCTTTATCACCGTCTAAATCACGGATATTGTTCGACAGTAAGATGGCACCAACTAAAATAGAGATAGGTAATGAAATGAGCACAGCTTTTGATGTCAATGTTCCTGTTTGGATATAGAAACTAATTAAAATGATGCCTAGTCCCATAAAAGCACCTGATACAAGTTCTCCAAATGGTGTATAAGCAATTGGTACAGGGCCACCGGTATAAAAATAGCCTGCTGCCATACAAATTAGTCCTATGAGTGCAATCCACCAGCTAGACATCATGCAAATATAGATCCCAAGTAATAAAGAAAGCGCGAATAAGGCATAAGCGAGGCCTAAAACTGTTTTTGGTTTTACACCGTTTCTCACGATCGCTCCGCCGATACCGACAGATTTCTCATTGTCCAATCCGCGAACATAATCAAAGTACTCATTAAACATGTTCGTTGCAATTTGGATAAACATCGATGCAAATAGCATAGCTAAAAATAGCCCAACATGTATTTGACCACTCGGAAGTGCTAGGACAGTTCCTAAAGTAACGGGAATAAATGCCGCTGTTAATGTATGCGGTCGTAGTAAATTCCACCAAATTCGCCAGTTTTTATCAGGCTTAATTGGTGAAAGCTGATCTGATATCGATTGATGCTGCATAAAATATACTCCTTTAAATAAAAAAATACGTACACGTCCAAATTCCAGTTTAGCAAAGTTCAAAAAGGTGTCAATATATTGATGCGATGAAACAAGAAAAAGATGTTTGCTAATCGTTCCCATCTAGAGAGAAAGCTTGATCTTCGAACAGGTCTTACCATTTTTTAAGGGATGTTCTCATTTCAATAAGCGGGAGCGAAAAAATCTTGAAAGCGTGATATAATAAGGATTCGAGGTTTTAAAAGCTGTTTTCTTTACTAAGTTCATCTGTTAAGGTTTATAATAGAAAAGCAGGTCATTCGACATACTCGAATGTTCATGTATTTTTTTACATGATGGTTTTATTTTTATATGTTATTTCATGGATTTTGGAGGAATGTATCATGGTGACAACAGTGCAAAGTACTTTCCGGCAGGAAGCGCTTGCGACATTAGAAGAAGCGAATAACGTCAACCATGCTGTTTTGATAAGCTACTCCAGAAGAGTTGACGATCTGGATCCTCTTGCCTTTTTCCAAAGCGGCGAAGCGGATTTTTTAGGCGAGCGTTTTTTTTGGTCTGATCCAGAAAGCCAAATGATATTTTCTGGACTTGGCAGAGCGGCCGTGATTAAATCATCAGAGCAAGGCAAAGAACGATTCAATATCGTCCATCAAGAATGGGAGCAGCTGAAACAGCATATGTTCCATTTTCATGATGAGAAGGAGTTAAAGCAAGCGGCAGTTGGTCCGCTTTTATTTGGAGGATTTTCATTTGATCCATATGAAGAGAAGGCGCGTCACTGGGAAGCATTTGGCGAGGCTCATTTTTTTGTGCCATCGATGATGCTGACTGTTTCCAAAGAAGGCACGTTTCTAACGATCAATGAATGGAACGAGGTGGACGGGAATGTTCATCAGCTCATTCAAGAGTTAGAACAGAAAGCTTCTAATTTTGATGCATTGCCTGTCAGAAATCATGGACAAGCTGAGCTTGTGCATATGGAAGAGTTAGATGTCCAGGAATGGATGAAAGCAATCCATGAAGCGACAGAACACATTCGTGTGAACGAATATGAAAAGGTTGTTTTAGCAAGAGAAGTCTTGCTTCACTATAAAAATCAAATAGAACTCGCTCCACTATTAGCAGAATTACTAAAACATCAAACAACGAGTTATGTATTTGCTATAGAGCAGGGAAGACAAGCATTTGTCGGGGCGACGCCTGAACGTTTAGTGAAAAAAAGCGGTGGTGAAGTCTTTTCATCGTGTTTGGCAGGTTCCATTGTTCGTGGTCAAGATGAAGTAGAAGATCAGGCACTAGGTGAGGAACTGCTTTGTGATGAGAAAAATTTGATTGAACATCAAATTGTCGTGAATATGATTGAGCAGGCATTTGAAGCAAACTGCCATCATGTGCATAAGCCAAATCAACCAAGTCTTTATAAAACGAAAAACATTCAGCATTTATTTACACCCATTGTGGGAGAAATTAAAAGCAGCTGTTCACTCTTTTCATTAATTGAACAGCTTCATCCAACACCAGCGCTTGGAGGATATCCTAAGGAAAAAGCGGTAGAGGTGATTCGTGAAATCGAACCGTTGAAACGCGGTTGGTATGCGGCGCCAGTGGGATGGATTGACTCTAAGGACAATGGGGAATTTGCTGTCGCCATTCGATCAGGTCTTATTGAGGAAGACCAAGTTCGTTTGTTTGCTGGATGTGGAATTGTAGAGGATTCCCTTGCAAAACAGGAGTATGAAGAAACGCAAGTGAAATTAAGACCAATGCTGTCTGCTCTTGGAGGTCGTCCTATTGAATAATCAAATCATGACAAGATATATTGGCAGATTAATGGATGAATTTGTGCAAAGTGGTGTGAAGGAGGCAGTTGTTTGTCCTGGCTCCCGTTCAACACCGCTTGCGATGCTCGCTCTTGCTCATCAAGAAATCAATGTCCATGTGT
The DNA here is from genome assembly GCF_001426125.1 of Bacillus sp. Leaf49. NCBI lineage: Bacteria > Bacillati > Bacillota > Bacilli > Caryophanales > Bacillaceae > Bacillus > Bacillus sp. Leaf49. The sequence continues at coordinate 6,211 of NZ_LMRK01000024.1, forward strand.
TAGTGGATGAACGGTCTGCTGCTTTTTATGCACTGGGTCTTGCGAAAGCGAGCCAAACACCAGTGCTACTCATTTGTACATCAGGTACGGCAGCAGCTAACTTTTACCCAGCTGTTGTCGAGGCACATTATTCTCGGGTACCACTGATTGTTTTAACTGCTGATCGGCCGCACGAATTGAGGGAGGTTGGGGCACCTCAAGCGATTGATCAGCAATTCTTATTCGGTAAGTTTGTTAAATGGTTCACAGACTTAGCTTTGCCAGAAGAAAGCCAAACGATGCTGCGGTATGTCCAGACTGCTGCTGCTAGGGCAAGTCATGTGTCAACGCAGGAGCCAAAGGGACCAGTTCAAGTGAATGTGCCGCTGAGAGAACCATTGCTACCTGACTTGTCTATCGATCCTTTTGATAGAGAAGAAGGAGCTGCGAACAAAGTTTTAGCAGCAGGTCAAGCTCGTCCTGATGATCGGGTTATGTCAGAATTAGTGTCTATCATGAACAAAGCGGCAAAAGGAATCATTGTTGCTGGTGAACTTCACTCGGCGGAAGAGCAGGCGTCAGTGTTACGTCTTGCAAAAGCTTTGCATCTGCCAATTTTAGCTGACCCGCTTTCTCTTTTGCGAAATGGACATGAAAGTGAAGAATACATTATAGATGCATACGATTCTTTGTTAAAAGATGAGGCATTGCAGCAGCATCTCTTGCCTGAAATGGTCATTCGTTTTGGACCGATGCCTGTGTCTAAGCCTTTATTTAAGTGGCTGGAAAAGCATGCGGAAGTGAAGCAGATTGTCGTCGATGCTGCGGGTGGTTATCGAGATCCTGGTTTAAGCGCATCATACATGATTGAAAGTCATGCAGCCTCTTTTGTAGAAGAAGTCTTGATGAGAGCGGAAAAGCGTCAGGATACATCTAATTTACGACGCTGGCAGAGTGTCAATTCTTCTTTTAGAATGCATGCAAATCAATACAATGATGAGGACCTGACATTTGAGGGAAATGTGTATCGTCAGCTGCAGCACATTTTGCCAAAAGAGAGTGTGCTCTTTATCGGAAATAGTATGCCTATTCGAGATGTCGATACCTTTTTTGAAACGCAGTCAAAACCGTTTCGGATGATGGCGAATCGCGGAGCAAATGGTATTGATGGTGTTGTGTCCACAGCTCTTGGAACATATGCAGCCTTGAAACAACCCATCACTTTAGTCATCGGCGATTTGTCTTTTTACCATGATATGAACGGTCTTCTTGCAGCTAAGCTAATGGACATTCCGCTCACGGTTGTGTTGTTAAACAATGATGGAGGAGGAATCTTTTCTTTCCTTCCGCAGGCATCCGATGAACCGTATTATGAAAAGCTCTTTGGTACGCCGACTGGGTTGAATTTTGAGTATGCATCAAAGCTATATGGGGGAACCTATTCGAAGCCGACAACGAAAGAAGAGTTAAAAGATGTGTACTTGGCGCATATCCAAGAACCAGGGCTTCATTTAATTGAGATTGAAACTGACCGGCATTCTCGCGTGGGCAAACATCGCCAAATGATGGACGAGATATTGAGGGAAGTGAAAAAAGAATGCCTTCACTCATAATACGAATGCACGATGGTGTGGCGTATGAGGTGATAGACCATAACCCATCTGCTGAAAATGCCACGTTATGTTTACATGGCTTTACAGGGAGTGCAGCTTCTTGGGCTTTTTTGAATACTTATACAGAAAAACATACGAGATTGATTCAGGTCAGCTTGCTTGGACATGGCCGCACAGACTCACCAAAGAGTATAAGAAGATATGCAATGTCCCAGCAGCTGGCAGATCTTGTTGAGATTTTAGATCAATTAAAGCTTCACAAAGTGAATATTCTCGGATATTCTATGGGAGGGCGTATTGCTTTATCATTTGCCTCCCGTTATCCAGAACGTGTAAACAAGTTGATTCTTGAGAGTACATCTCCAGGGCTGAACTCTTTTAAAGAGCGGATGGCGAGGCTGAATCATGATCATCAGCTAGCTCAAAAGATCAGACATGAAGGATTAGCGCAGTTTGTGGATTTTTGGGAGAACATTCCGCTGTTTGCTTCGCAGAAATCCTTGCCAGCGGACAGGCTAACGCAACTGAGAGAGGGAAGGCTAAAAGCCGATCCTAACGGGCTGGCTCGCAGCTTAGAAGGTATAGGAACCGGTTCACAGCCGTCTATGTGGGAAGCATTAAAGCAGATAGAACAGCCTGTTTTACTCATTTGCGGAACACTTGATAAAAAGTTCTGTCACATCGCCAAACGTATGCAGCAGGAGCTTGAATACAGTCAATTCACAGTAGTAGAGCATGCCGGGCATACAGTTCATGTGGAACAACCACATTTTTTTGGTAAAATAGTAAGTGAGTTTATTTTATCGCAAGATTAGAGGAGGAAATATTGATGGCTATTGAATGGCAAACTGAGCGTCAGTATGACGAAATTTTATATGAAACATATAATGGGATTGCAAAAATCACCATTAACCGTCCGCATGTACATAATGCATTTACACCAAAGACTGTAAGTGAATTAATTGATGCATTCTCACGTGCTCGCGACAATTCAGATGTTGGTGTCATTGTCCTTGCAGGTGCTGGAGGAAAAGCATTCTGTTCAGGTGGAGACCAAAAAGTACGCGGTCATGGCGGCTATGTAGGAGACGATCAAATTCCACGTCTAAACGTCCTAGACTTACAGCGTTTAATTCGTGTCATTCCAAAACCAGTTATTGCGATGGTTGCGGGCTATGCGATTGGCGGCGGGCATGTGCTTCATGTCGTGTGTGACCTTACCATTGCAGCAGACAATGCGATTTTTGGACAAACAGGACCAAAAGTGGGCAGCTTTGATGCTGGTTATGGATCTGGCTATCTTGCACGTATTGTGGGTCATAAGAAAGCAAGAGAAATCTGGTACTTATGCCGTCAATACAATGCACAAGAAGCGCTTGATATGGGACTTGTCAACACAGTTGTACCATTAGAGCAGCTGGAAGAAGAAACAGTGAAGTGGTGTGAGGACATGCTAGAAAAGAGCCCGACTGCTTTACGATTCTTGAAAGCTGCATTTAATGCGGACACAGATGGATTAGCTGGTATTCAGCAATTTGCAGGAGATGCGACCCTTCTTTATTACACAACAGATGAAGCAAAAGAAGGACGCGATTCCTTTAAGGAAAAACGGAAGCCAGACTTCGGTCAGTTCCCTCGTTTCCCTTGATTCAATGATATGGATGAAAACAGCTTAGTGCATCAGACTGAGCTGTTTTCTTTTATGAAAAGGAGGTGTCATGATGAAGCAACCGAATTGGCTGCTGCACCGTGCGTATTTAACGCCAGACCGGGTCGCACTCATTTATCAAGACAACGAGTGGACATTTCGTGATTTAGCGAATGATGTAGACCAACTTGCGAATCGACTGACACGTGCATCTTTTAAAAAAGGGGATACGGTTGCGATTTTAATGAACAACCATCCTCACATGGTCATGCTTGTTCACGCTTGTTTTTTATTAGGCTTCAAGATTGTGTTATTGAACAATAAGTTAACAAAAGCAGAGAGACGTTTTCAGCTGGAAGATGCGAAAGTCATGGCTTTATTAACAGAGCCTGCATATGCAAATGAGCATCATGGTGATTTACCTGTTTATACAATAGAGACTTTACCTGATGCAGATCATGATATGGAAAAGAAGGTCGTACATGATATTGATTTAAATGAGACGGCGACGATTATGTATACATCTGGAACAACAGGACGCCCTAAAGGGGTGGAGCAAACGTTTGGCAATCATTTTCATAGTGCTGTTTCCTCGGCATTGAATTTAGGGATCAGGGAGGACGACCGCTGGCTCATTGCCTTGCCTCTTTTTCATATAAGCGGTTTATCCGCTATATTTAAATCTGTCATATACGGTATGACTGTCGTGCTTCATCAAAAGTTTGATGTCGATGAAGTCAAGAATGCTATTGAACAGCATCGAGTGACGATGTTGTCAGTTGTTCAAACCATGCTGTCCCGTTTATTAAGTGGACTTGAAGAATGTCCGTCTTCTTTGCGCTGCCTGCTGTTAGGCGGAGGCCCTGCGCCATATGCGATGCTTCAAGAGAGTAAGGAGAAAGGATTTCCTGTGTTTCAATCGTACGGTATGACGGAGACCTGCTCGCAAATTGTGACACTTGCGCCAGAATTTAGTGTGGAAAAGCTTGGATCAGCGGGAAAACCCCTTTTTGGGTGTGAATTAAAGATTCAAGATGAGAACCGTCCGTGTCGTCCTTTTGAGCATGGTGAAATCATGGTAAAAGGTGCAAATGTCATGAAAGGCTACCTTTATCGTCAAGAGGCAACAGCTGCTGCATTTGAGCAGGGCTGGCTGAAAACGGGTGATATTGGCTATGTAGATGAGGACGGATTTTTATTTGTGCTTGATCGGCGGTCAGACTTAATTATTTCTGGCGGAGAAAATATTTATCCAGCAGAAATTGAAGCAGTTCTTTTAACACATCCAAATGTAAAGGAAGCCGGAGTGACGGGTATGTATGATAAAAAATGGGGAGAGGTACCTGCTGCCTTCCTTGTGACAGATGAGCAGATTCCGGAGAATGAGCTCTATGCTTTGTGTCAGTCGCAATTAGCCAAGTATAAATGGCCCGCCGCTTTTCACTTTGTGGATGAGCTGCCAAGGAATGCGTCGAATAAATTGCAGAGGCACAGACTCAAATCAAAGGGGTTTTTAGATGATTCAAATTGAACGTGTGATCTTATATCATGTCACGATGAAACTCAAACAGCCATTTACAACAAGCCTTGGGACTATTTCAGAGCGTGAGTTTATTATTGTCGAGGTCAAAGATCAAACAGGATTAACTGGATGGGGAGAGGTATCTGCCTTCTCTTCTCCGTGGTATACAGAAGAAACCATCGAGACCTGCTATCACATGCTGAGGGCTTTCTTTATCCCGAACGTGCTGACTCGATCTTTTACACATCCTTCGGACATACCAGACAGCTTGTACCATTTTAAAGGCAATAGAATGGCCAAAGCGGGAATTGAGGCAGCTGTGTGGGATATTTATGCGAAGCGAGAAAATAAGTCCTTACGTGACGTCTTAGGCGGTACTAGAGATAGAATTCCATCTGGTGTCGTTGCAGGGTTAGGACCAATAGATGATATGATTCAGCAAATCGAGCAGTTTGTTGATCAAGGCTATCAGCGTGTGAAAGTGAAGATTAAGCCTGGACAAGATATTGGACTTCTACAAAAGATAAGAGAGTCTTTCCCTCACCTTCCGTTAATGGCGGATGCAAACTCTGCTTATGAATTAAAAGATATTAGCAAACTGAAGCAGCTCGACGATATTCGTTTATTAATGATTGAACAGCCTTTAGCCGCAGATGACATTGTCGATCATCGGCATTTGCAAAAGCATTTAAAAACACCAATCTGTTTGGATGAAAGTATTTGTTCTTTAGATGATGCGAGAAAAGCTGTAGAACTTGGAAGCTGTCAGATTATTAATGTGAAGCCTTCACGAGTTGGAGGGCTGACTGAAGCACTTAAGATTCATGCGTTCTGCAAGGAGCAGCAGATTCCGTTATGGTGCGGGGGAATGATTGAAACAGGCATTTCTCGCGCGCAAAACGTGGCACTTGCATCACTTCCGCAATTTACGATTCCTGGGGATATTTCAGCATCGTCGAAATATTGGGAGCAGGATATCATTTTTCCTGAAATTAAAGTTGAAAATGGGTTTATTGAAGTACCGCGTTCTCCAGGTATGGGTGTAGAAGTTGATTATCAAGCGCTTCGTTCTTTCTCAGATAAAATTGATGTGTTTACAAAACATGATTTTGTGAAATGAAAACGAATGAATCGCCATTTGCACCATCCATAGAACCACTGTATAGTTGAGGAAAGTTTTTCCTTCCTGTCTGAACAAAAAGAAAGAGCGGTCATCCGCTCTTTCTTACTCTTCTACAAGCCCGCTGTCGTAAGCAAGCTGGCCAATATACTGATGCATGTCATTGGGCATGTCGGAAACATGTCCGTATTCATAATCCCAAAGATTTAAAAAGGAGTGAGCTGCTTGATAAAATGCAGCCTCGTCCGCGTCCTGAATTTCTTCAAGAAACGTTTGAGCAAGCCGATCGTTTTTCAAAACGAAGCGCCTCCTTTAATGAGACTTAAAGGTCTTGAGGTTTAAACGTTTTACAGTCAGTTTCTTCACTTTTCTCAGCCGTATTTCCTGTATGGCTGACGACATAAATTGCATCTGCACCACAACGATTTCCAGCATTCCAGTAGGAACAGTTGTTTACTTCACAAAGGATTTTTTGACTCATACAGATGACCTCCTTTTGAGTATGTCTTTCATCTATAATGTAACCGAAGTAAGGGGCGTTCATTCATGTTAATCTTCCTGACGAATATAACGCTTATCTTTCATAAACAATTTCCAGAAGAAGTAGAACCCAGGGAATAGGATGATAAACCCTACAATATACGTAATAAATAATGCCCTAAATGTGACGGGATCTGTAAACCCAGACATGATGGTAATATCAGGATAGGCCATATAGGGCAAATGCGCATGTCCATACACATAGCTTGCTAAGAAATATTGAATTGTAATGGCGATAACCGCTAAACGTGGTCTCCCTTTCCGATGTTTAAAGCGGCTGTTTGGTAAAAATAGAGCCAAACCTGCAAGCAAAAACATGAGCAGAGAAACAAGCAGGATCGGGATGTTCTGCATCATTTTTGTGAACAGCCAATTGGCCTCACTTCTCAGTGTGAGCATGATAAAGAAAGCCATCATGAGAGAAAGCGGACCTGTAATCAGTGCTCCTCTTCTATAAATGTTATAAGCCTCATCTTCGTTTGCAACATTAGAAAAATCAGCTAAAAGCAAAGATGAGAGGAAAAGGGTACTGAAAATCGCAAAACCTACGAAAGAATAGACATTTGCGCTTGTAAAGACCAATCCTAAATCTAATGAGTAGACATTATTCTCCTGAAAGATGAATCCACCATGTGTAATGGGGAGAACCATGATGAGGATGGACGGAATAATAAAGCCGCTAATTCCTGAAATATATGTCACGGCTTTTCTATATTTTTTAGGCAGTGAATGAGAGAAGACGAGAAATCCGCTTCGCAGTGCTAGAAGCAACAAAATAATGCTGCCGGGTATTAATAGAACAGTGCCTAGCACAAATGTTGCACCTGGAAACAGGCTAAACAAGGCAACGACGATGGCCACAATGAAGACGTTTGTTACTTCCCAAGTGGGAGAAAGATACTTATTTGCGATATTTGCGGCCTTTGTCTGCTCTTTGTTCATGTAAATCATTGACCAAAATCCTGCACCGAAATCCATTGATGCCATCACTGCATAGATAAACACGAATCCCCATAAGATGGTGATTGCAATGAGTGCATCAGTTGTTACATCCATTTGCATCAAGATCGCTCCCTTTTTAAGATTCTGTTAACCGTAAGTCTTCTTCAATTGAATGTTTTCTAAAGTAGTACGTCAGTACAATCACAGTTGCGATGCCTAAAATGAGATAGACAATGGCAAAAAGGATGAAAAGTGTACCGATAGATCCTGATGATGTGACGACTTCAGAGGTTTTGAGCATTCGATAAATCACCCATGGCTGACGGCCTGTACAGGCAAAGATCCAGCCAAATTCAATCGCCAAAAGACTAAGAGGCCCGCCAAATAAATAAAGGACAAGCAGCCATTTTGGATAATGGTCGCGTTTTAAAATTTTGCGGTAAAACAGTGCTAACACAGCAAAGAAAATGAGCAATGAGCCGATAATGACCATTCCGTTAAATAATGTGTGAATAAATAAAGGCGGCCACTCGTCCCTAGGAAAATCATTTAACCCTTTAACCACAGTATCAAAGCTATTTCCTGCAAGAAAACTAAGTGCCCAAGGGATTTCGATCGCTCCTTTGATTTCTTGCGTATTGGCATCAGTAAAACCGCCAATGGCCAGAGGCGCATGTGATTGCGTTTCAAATAAACCTTCAGCACCCGCTAATTTTTCAGGCTGATATTCATACAGAAGCTGAGCTGATTCGTGACCGTTTAAGGCTGTGAGAAAAGAGAAAAGTCCGCCTACAATCAGTCCAAGAAAAAGGGCTTTTCGATGAAAGGTATAGAGCTTTTCGTTTTTTCTTGTTTTCAACATTTTAAATGCAGCGACAGAAGCAATGACAAAAGCGCCTGTTGTAAAAGCAGACAGTACGACGTGAGTAGCAGTTACAACAAAACTAGGATTGAAAAATGCCTTCCAAGGTTCGATATTCGTTATTTCTCCATTGACCATTTGAAAGCCAGCAGGTGTTCCTTCAAAAGCATGTACGTTTGTAATGAGAATGGCTGAAGCTGCTGCACCAATGACAACGAAAATAACGGTAATGATGCGCATGGCTGGTGATAAACGATCTGCTGCGTACACATAAATAGACATAAATAATGCTTCAATAAAGAAAGCATAAATTTCTATTTGAAATGGCAGTGACATGACTTTTCCGATGACCTCCATAAAACCAGGCCATAGAAGGGCAAGCTGCGTACCAGCAATGGTACCGGTTGGAATGGCAACACCTAACAGAACAGCCTGCGCTTTTGTCCATCGTTTGGCCATGATGGCATAATGCGGGTCCTTCGTTTTTTGAAAGATGAGTTCAGCTAACAAAATCATTAGCGGGATGCCTACGCCAAGCGAGGCATAAATAATATGGAAGCCCATTGTTGTGCCGAACAGACTTCTAGCTAAAACGAGATCAGTCAATTTTTTCTCCGCCTTTCTTATCGCATCTCTTTTGATGGTGTTTATTATTCTCCACCATTTTTAGATTATTCTTCCTGACTAAGAAAGCTTGTTTTTTGACAAGTTGTAAAAGGGGGAGTAGAATATAACTATAAAACGTAATAATTACGTTTTAATGATGAAGGGAGTTTTGACATTGAAAAGAGATATTCATCCAACCTCACATGAAGTTGTATTTATGGACGTAAACAGCGGTTACCGCTTCTTAAGTAGATCAACAAAAACATCACATGAGACTGTAGAGTGGGAAGATGGGAAGACTTATCCTGTCATTAAAGTAGAGACAAGCTCTGATACGCATCCATTTTATACAGGACGCCAGAAATTCGGAGAAAAAGGCGGCAGAGCGGAGCAGTTTAAGAAAAAATATCAAATGTAAACAAAGAAACACACCTGATCATGGTGTGTTTTTTTGTGCAGTAAAAAACCCCGGCTGATCGCACGGGGTTCATGAATTCATTTAACATTTAAAGCTGTTTTTAATGTGTTTAAATTTTGTTTCATTAAGCTGACATAGCTTTCGCCATTTTTAGCATCATCTTCTGTAATGGATTCTAGATTTTTCAGTGTAAGGCTTTTTGCCCCAATTTCACTGCGAATCGTATCTGATACTTTACTGCTGACGTTATTTTCAAAAATGACATACTTGATGTGATGCTTTTCTGCCTGTTGTACGATATTTTCAAGCTGTTTTTGGGAAGGCTCTTCAGAAGCAGAGAGTCCTAGTACACTGATTTGCTCAATGCCATAGCGTTTTTCCCAGTAGCCGTATGCAGCGTGAGAAACAAGAATTTCTTTATGTTCTGCTTTAGATAACGTTGTTTTGAATTCCTGATCTAACGATTGTAATTCTTTTTTTAGTGATTCATAGTTTTTTGTGTATTCGTCTTTATGATCTGGATCTAGTGAAACGAGTGTGTCTTTAATGTTTTTTGCCATTTGCTGTGCATAAACAGGGTCTAGCCATGCATGGGGATCTTTATCTCCGTGGTCGTGTCCATCATGGTCATGATCTTCACCTTCATGATCGTGATCATGGTCCTGACCTTCTTCATGAGCATGTTCTTCTTGTGTTGATAATAGCTTGATGCCTTCGGCTGCTTTCACTGTTTTCACGCCTTGGTCTTTTAACGTAGAAGCCGTTTTATCAGCAAATGCTTCAGCACCTGTTCCGCTGTAAATAAAGGCATCTCCTTCAGCCATTTCAACCATCGTTTTTGAACTTGGTTCAAAGCTGTGTGCATCTGCATTGGCAGGGTACACACTTTGAGCGTTCACGTGAGAGCCGCCAATTTTTTCAGTGAAATCTTGAATAGGGAAGATCGTCGTGTAAATGGCTAATTTCCCATCTGCTTTTCCTTTTGAAGCATTTGTCCCCGCACTGCTTGAGCAAGCGGCAAGACCGACCGCTAATAAAGCAGCTGTTAAAATAAAAAAGATTTTTTTCATCTAAGAATGTCTCCTCTCAACCTATTAGATAGAAATGATTACGATTTAATGTCCTGAGTTATTGTATCGTAATAATTACGATTTGAAAAGAGGAAAATAAAAAATTTTCATCAGAAGATGTTTCCTCTAAAAAAATAGACGTCAAAACGTGACGAAATTTAAAACATTGTGCTATATTTATTTTTAAAAAAAGAAAAAGGAATGGACAAACTTATGAAACTTTTAGACGAAATCATCGAATATAACCAACAATTTATTGAAGAGAAGCGATATGAAGAGTTTACAACAACGAAGTTTCCACAGAAAAAAGCTGTCATTCTATCATGTATGGATACAAGACTTGTTGAACTGCTTCCGCGTGCCATGAACATGAAAAATGGCGATATTAAGATTGTCAAAAGTGCTGGCGCTCTTGTTTCTCACCCATTTGGAAGTATCATGCGAAGCATTTTAGTGGCTGTTTATGAATTGAATGCTGACGAGGTGTACGTCATTGGGCATCACGATTGTGGTATGAGTAAAATAGACAGCGAAACACTCTTAAATAAAGCCATTGAGCGTGGTATTCCAGAAAAACGGATTGAAGTACTGGAATACTCAGGAATCGATTTTAAACAGTGGCTCAAAAGCTTTAGCTCAGTTGAAGAAAGTGTGAAAGACAGTGTATCTGTCGTTAAAAATCATCCGCTTCTTCCATCTGATGTGCCTGTACATGGTCTTGTCATTGATCCTGGAACAGGTAAGCTTGACTTAGTTGTCAACGGTTATGAAGAAAAGTAAGTTATTTTTCCTTTTTAGGCGGGACCGGATCCATGCCTCCAGGATGCAGCGGGTGACATTTTAAAATTCGTTTAATCGTGAGCCAGCCGCCTTTTAAAGCGCCATGCGTTTTGATCGCCTCTAGCCCGTAGTTTGAGCAAGTGGGGTAAAACCTGCAGCTCGGCGGTGTTAGAGGGGAAATGCATTTTTGATAAAAGCGAATGATGCCGATAAAAATTTGTTTCATAGAGGTTCCTCCTTGTCTGTCTTTTCACAGTATAAGAAAAAAGGACAAGGAAGGGAAGTTTTATAAACTAAACTGGTCGGAACAATATGTTATAATATAGGAAATTGCAATTATAGGAGTGGTGATTAATGCCTTCAGTTGAAAGCTTTGAACTTGACCATAATGCTGTAAAAGCACCTTACGTTCGTCATTGCGGCGTTCATAAAGTGGGATCAGATGGGGAAGTGAACAAATTTGATATCCGTTTTTGTCAGCCAAACAAGCAGGCAATGAAACCTGATACGATTCATACATTAGAGCATTTACTTGCGTTTAATATTAGAACACACTCAGAGAAATACGATCATTTTGATATCATTGATATTTCTCCAATGGGCTGCCAGACTGGCTACTATTTAGTTGTCAGCGGTGCACCGACACCAAGAGAGATCGTTGAACTGCTTGATGCAACATTCAAAGATGCAGTGGAAGTAACAGAAATTCCTGCTGCAAATGAAGAGCAGTGCGGTCAAGCGAAGCTTCATGATCTTGAAGGAGCAAAACGTTTAATGCGTTTCTGGCTGTCTCAGGATCAAGAAGAGCTATTAAAAGTATTTGGATAATCAGTAAGATGATGAACCGGACATATTGAATGTCCGGTTTTTTATATGAAATGAAACGAGAGCTGTTAAAATAGGGGATATTTGTTAAAATGGACATGTCAGTAAAAAAAGGGGGATACACGAATGTGGAAAATGGTAGGAATCATTTTGATGCTCGCATTACTTAGTGCATGTGGAAACTCGGCAGCGAGCAATGACAAGGGAGAAGTGCCTGAGCTATTAGAAGTCAAACTAACAGGGCCGGAGCAAGTGGAGAAAAATGAAAACGTTATCGTAAAAGCAGCTGTCACATATGGTGATACGCCTGTTGATGATGCAGATGATGTTCAATTTGAAGTGTGGAAAGATGGCGACAAGGATAACAGCAAGATGATTCAGCCAAAGAAAGAGAACAAAGGTGTATATGAATTGCATACAGCTTTCAAACAAGATGGCCTTTATATCATACAAGTCCATGTGACAGCTAAACAGCAGCATAATATGCCGAAGACAAACATCCATGTAGGTGATGTGAAAAAAGAGAGTTCATCTACTGAAGAAGAAGATACCTCACATCATTGAAAGCGGTTTTATTTTGGGTTAGGACGTTGGTTTGGTTCAGCATCCTGTGGTGAATCGACTTTATGCTTGTAATCATAAGCCTTTGATGTCGTCCACAGTGATAAAAAGACAACGATTGAGATAATGATAAAGCTGATAATCCCAAGTAACAGCATCTAACTCCCTCCTTATTTCCATATTAACATATATTTCATGCGGTCAAAATAGAAGAAAATGATGGCAGGTTTCAGTATAATAAAAAAAGGGTAATCCCATACTAAACGCAACTACATAAGGAGGAATCAACATGTCTGAAAAATTATTAAACGTCGTCAATAAACAAGTAGCAGATTGGACTGTGCTTTACGTAAAATTACATAACTATCACTGGTATGTAAAGGGAAAAGATTTCTTTACACTCCATGAAAAATTCGAAGAATTATATACAGAAACAGCCACTTATATCGATGATTTGGCTGAGCGTATGCTCGCATTAAATGGACAACCTGTTGCGACAATGAAAGAGTGCTTAGAAATTTCTAGCATTCAAGAAGCGGAAGGCAATGAATCAGCCGAGCAAATGGTGAAAAATTTGTATGATGATTTCTCTAACATTGCAGAAGAACTCAAGAAAGGTATGGAGCTGGCTGCAGAAGTTGGCGATGAAACAACAGGTGATATGCTGCTTGCGATTCATCAATCCATTGAAAAACACAACTGGATGCTAAAAGCATACTTAGGATAAGCGAATGTGAAAGGAATGTCGATCATCAAACAGATCGGCATTCTTTTTTTGTGGATTTGTGACAGACAGCCCATTGAATTGATGGGGCTTTCAGCCGAAGAGAAAAGGGAAGGGAGGGGAGAAGATGTCCTCAATTGCAGGAATGATGAGCCAGCAAGTGGCGAGTATTCAAAAAACACTTAATATCAGTTTGTTGAATTCACAGCTTGCCACGAACACAGCCCAAGCCATGGTGATGCTCGATCAAGTGCAGCAGCAGCCTCAAGCTGTTCAGCCCAAAGATTCAGACGCTACGTTTATTGATGTCAGAGTTTAACCAAGAAAGCCGCCGTCACAGGCGGCTCTTTTTATGCGCTTCACGAATTTTTTGAACAGCTGACCATGCCTTTATTTTTTGTCGTCCAAGCTATTCATCAAATGCGGCATATACTATTGAGGTAAGAAGTTCCACTATGAAAGGATGTTGATGCCAAGTGAGCAAGGATTTAGGCATCTTTTCGTTGTTTACAGTCAGTTTGTCGGCAATGGGCTTTCTGTTTGGTGGAGCAGGATATTTACTCATGATATTAGTGACACTCATGGCTATAGAATTAATTTGTTCAAGCCTAAGAGAATCTGTGACTGGACAACTTACGATGAAGCGTTTTTTGACCAGGCTTGTTCGAAAGGTTGTGACGATCTCTTTAATATCCATGGCACATTTCTTCGATGTCATGCTGAAGACTGGGGGGACAATTAAGGATTTAGCGCTCATCTTTTATATTATTTATGAATCGTACCAGATTGTCTCAACAGCCAGAGCTCTCGGAATTCCCATTCCACAGTTGTTTATTGATGTGTTAGACATGATTAAAAATAAATTGCGCAAAAAGCCGTAATTTCTTCATATCTGGTCATACTAAAGGAAAAAGGATGAATCAGATGGCGACACACACATACTATGTATCCGTTCAAGACGGATCAATCTCACAGCACAGAGACGCGGCTGCTTGGCAATTTCAGATAGAAGCAGATGATGACCAAATCTTGCAGTTAAGAGAGTATTTTGATGAACAGTATATGACAGATTGGAAAGGTTTCTTTCGGGCGCATGTTCCATTTCTTGAATATCATTATGATAGTCCAAACGACGAAATGGACAGGAAAAGAAAAGAGATTTACTCGATGATTCATGATCTCGGTAACGAAGAGACAAAGAACTTTATTGAGACCAATGGACTGATGAATTGAAAAAGCATGTAGACAAACCCTCGCATTCTTTGTCAGGTGCTCATGAATGTGAAATTCGCTCCGCGTCAGTACTCGTTTTTCCTAGACTGCAAAGGTTTTCTATCACGCTGAAAAGAAGACAAAAGGCTAAAAGAAAGTTCATTTTAGCCTTTTGTCAACGATCTGAAAGTATGTAGAGACATTCTACATGCTTTTATTTTCGAGGCTGTAAGATACCGCTGATTAGATCACTGATTCCGCCTCTATTTTCCTGCTGTGAGTTGGTGATTTCGTGTGAGGTACTCTGACTCTGGGGTTTGTACCGGTTATCATCTATCCCGACCCGCATTCCAGATGTTCGTTCAGATGGCTGGATAATCACAATTTGGTCCTGTTCATGAAATTCAAACAAGTAGGATTCGCCTGATGTTTGTCCAATGAACGTTTTCCAGTTCACATCTAATTTGACTTTCGGTGCTTTGCCCGTCCAAGCGACAATGGCGTCAGGATCTACACGGCAAGGTGCTTTTAAAATCAGCGGGTTTCCATTTGTTTTGATGGCAACCTGCGCCCCGTGACCTTGATACGAGAGCTTTGAAGTAAATAGCCCTTTCTGTGATAAAATCCCAACGCCTACTGGTGTCACGCCATAGTGACATTCTTCAGTAAAGGCAAGTAAATCTTCACTTTCCACGCTAACATGTTGCCAAGGACCGTTCGGCTCAAGATTGATGACGGTCACATGCTCGCTAGAATCAGCCAAGTAGCAAGTGCCTTGTCCACTCACTTCCATCATCTCAAGGTTTTCACCTGTTAATTTTCTGCTAATATGATTAAATACTTGGCTGACCATATTACCTTTATTCGTCCCAAGTAATCGTTTACGGTATTGAAATGTACCTTGATCGGCAATCATAGCGCCTTTTTTGGCAAAAAAGATCCCGTTGCCTTCTGCTTGTAAGGTCAATTCTTCGATCGTGTTGAAATGAAATCCCATTCGTGCCAGCTCCTTTTCTTCGTCAAGATGTGAATCCGTAGATGCGGCATAAGTCATTTAAATCAAGGGTCGTACCTTGTCCGGTTGCGGTGATTTTCCATTCGTTCTCAACTCTCGTTAGTTCAGCACAAATGATGGATGTACAAAATGAATAATCCTCTGTTAACTGAAAGGTACAAATCTCCTGTTGTGTGATTTGATCTGAAAGGCGCAAGTATGCATTGGTCACCTGTCCAAAATGATGTGCCCGCTCGTGTGCATCATGTATCGTGGCTGTTACGACGATTTTCTGAATATCGGGTGAGACTCTGCTCAGCTGCATAATAATGATCTCATTGTCCCGATGGCCTCCGCCGACCTGATGATCACCTAGATGGCGAACAGCTCCATCTAAGCTTTGCTGCTGATGATAATAGATCAGGTGTTTTGGAGACAGAAGCTTGTCCTCTTCATTTAAGAGAAACACTTGCGTATCTAAATCAATTGGCTGACCAGATAAGTCCCAGCCAAGTCCGATATGAATTTGATCTATATTTGGATTGTCTTTTGTTAAATCTAACTTTTGTCCTTTCATGAGGTGTTTCTTCACTGCCTCAAGAGAAGCGTCTTCTTTCTCATGTTGCCTCATTGGCCATGCTTTGTTATTTTCTTGTTTTGATCCATTTGTGATGCTCATGCTGGTTTCCTCCTCGTCTGTGTAGGACAAACACTTATTGATTTACGTCGTCATGGGCAAAAGGTTTCATGATTAAAATGGGATGAGGATGGAGATGATAAAAAGGTTTTAGCAAGAATACTTATTTTACATACAGACGAGATAGAAGCACTCGTTTGTTTCACTTTTCATAAAAATTCTTCAGAGAAATGTGATCTGTGGTATGATGTTTTACAAGAAGCAAGGACAGGATATGAGGGATTTCACATGCATGTATTTAAAGACTATTATCATAATACGGTCAAGCTCTCTTTTGAAGAGCAGCCTTTTTCAAGTCATCCTAAGCATGTTTGGGCTATTTGCCGCTATCAAGGAAAATGGCTACTTACTGAACATGAGGATCGAGGCTACGAGTTTCCAGGAGGGAAAGTAGAGCCAAATGAAGAAGCAGATCAAGCCGCTATACGAGAGATTCACGAAGAGACGGGTGCTGTTGTTCGTGAATTAACGTATATTGGTCAATATCAGGTGCTTGGCAGAGAGAAAGTCATTGTCAAAAATATTTATTTCGCCGATATTGAAAGGCTCGTCAAGCAGGACACGTATTTTGAAACGAAAGGACCCGTTCTTTTCGCAGACTTACCAAGATCCATCGCAAAAAATAAAAATTTCAGTTTTATTATGAAAGATGATGTCTTGAGACAAAGTCTTGCTTATTTAGAAAAGAACGGTTTGATTCGTTAAAAAAAGCGCAGGGAAATGACCCTGTGCTTTTTATTTTTGCAGAAAACGGCGCTCCAGCCATTCAACAAGCTGATACATGATGGTGGCGAAGACGGCGATAATGAAAAGACTTAAGAACACGAGTGTAAAGTTGAAGACTTGAAAGCCATAGATGATCATATAGCCGAGTCCTTTTGAGGATACAAGGAATTCTCCCACAATGACCCCAACCCAAGAAAGACCAACATTGACCTTAATGGCAGAGATCATCGTTGGAATACTTGCTGGCAAAATGACCTCACGGAAGACCGTTCTTTTTTTTGCGCCAAAGGTTTTCATGACTTTTAAATAATTCTCATCGACTTCTTGAAAGGCTGTATAAATGACGATGGTGGTAATGATCACACTGATAATGGCACCCATCGCGACAATGCTGATCATGCCTGGTCCAAGGGCAACAATTAAAATGGGGGCGAGAGCGACTTTCGGCATCGCATTTAAAATAACCAAATAAGGATCAAGGACATTTGCAAGACGGGTGGACCACCATAAGGCGGCGGCTAATAAAATGCCGCAAAAAGTACCAAGTAGAAAGCCGAGCACTGTTTCAAATAGCGTAATGCTCATATGATTGATTAATGAACCATCTGATAATTTTTGTAAAAACAATTGGCAGACAGCAGATGGTGAACTGAAAATGAGCGGGTCAATCAGTCTGAAATGGCTCGCAAGCTCCCAAAGCGAAAAGAAACTGGCGAAAATGATCAACTGGTAGACTCGCGTCATGCGTTTTTCCATTCGAATTTTTTTTCGATAGGCTTCATGTAAAAGATCACTGTGTTTCAACTGTCTTCAGCTCCTTCCAAATCGTTTGAAAGAGCTCTTGGAAACTTGCTGTCTGTCTCGCTTCAAAAGGAGAGAGCGTCCTCAGATCATCTGGAACGGTAAACATTCGCTGGATAGAGCCGGGATGCTTTGAGAATAAGAAAATGCGATCACTCATCGCAATGGCTTCGCCGATGTCATGCGTGACAAGAACAGCCGTTTTTTGATAGTTTTTTAATGTGTGAAAGACGAGGTCTTCTAATGTCAGTTTCGTCTGGTAATCTAGTGCTGAAAATGGCTCATCAAGCAGAAGCAGGCCGGGATCAACTGCAAGCGTTCGGGCGAGAGCCGCACGCTGCCTCATCCCGCCTGACAGCTCCTTCGGGTATTTTTCTTCGACATCATGCAGTCCAAGCTTTGGCAGTAAGCTAAGGGCAGCTGAGGTGGCTTCATGTGAATCTTGTTTTGCAATTTTTAACCCGAGAATGACATTTTCCTTGATCGTTTTCCATGGGAACAAATAATCTTGCTGGAGCATATAACCGATTTGATGCTCCTGTTGATTCGGTTCTTTTCCTTCGATTAAAATTCGACCTTCAGAGGGTGGCGTAATGCCTGCGATGATGGACAGCAAGGTTGTTTTCCCGCAGCCGCTGGGACCAATAAATGAGATGAATTCACCTTGAGTGATCTCCATATTGATGTGTTTGATGGCCGTGGTTTTTTCTTTTAAAGAGAAGTACGTGTGGGTCACATGGTCAATTTGAAGGAAAGACATGTGCTACCTCCTGTTCTATTTGTGATCTGTGACCTTCCTTGCAATGGATGAATCGACAAGTTGTTTGTACGGGATAAATTCCGGTAGTTCACCACTTGCCTTCATGATTTCCTGTAATTTGTTCCATTCCTCTTCATTTAGAAGGGGATCTGTTGCGTAGGAGTTCTGCTGCTTGTAGCGTTTAATGGCTGTTGATAAGACATCAAGGTCTGTATCAGGAAATTGAGATTGGATTGTCTCGGCAATTTCCTCTGGGCTCTTTGCTTTGACCCATTTTTGCGCTTTGTAAATGGCACGAGTAAAGGCTTCAGCTGTCTCTTTGTTTTCCTCTAAGTAACTCTTCTTTGCCATAAAGGTGGTATAAGGCACCTTGCCGGAAGCCTCACCAAAGGAGGCGGTAATGTACCCTTTGCCTTCTTTTTCAATTAAGGAAGCTGTCGGTTCGAATAACTGCACAAAATCGCCAGTTCCAGAGGAAAAAGCACCTGAAATGTTGGCAAAATCAATATTTTGAATCATGCGAAGATCCTGTTTCAAATCAATGCCTTCTTTTTTCAGGACATATTCACCGACCATTTGCGGCATGCCGCCTTTTCGTTGACCGAGAAAGTCCTTTCCTTTCAATTGATCCCAAGAGAATTGATTGATTTTTTCCCTTGAAACAAGAAATGTACCGTCTGTTTGTGTCAGCTGTGCAAAGTTCATGACAGAGTCTTTCGTGTCTTGTGCTTCCACATAAATAGAAGATTCAGATCCGGTCAGAGCGATATCAGCGCCGCCGGATAAGAGAGCTGTCATTGTTTTATCGCCGCCCCAAGTGGTTTTTAATTCAACCTCTAAGCCTTCATCTTTGAAAAATCCTTCGGATAGGGCGACATAAAGCGGTGCATAGAAGACCGAATGGGTCACCTCGGCTACTTGTACGGTCTGCTCTTGGTCTTTTTTACAGGCGACAAATGGAATAAAGAGCAGGACAACGAATATGAATGCCAGTCTGACTTTAATGGAACGATTCAAGAGTAATTCGCCTCCTTTGTTCTAGGTCACTAATTAAAGTATGTCAAAAGGGATTTTTGGTGAGTGCCTAGATGAAATAAGAAGCGCATTGTTTATTTATAGAACGTGTCTTTTTTTCTATACTAGAAGCATGAATGCTTTCTTGAATTTGGTAGAAATAAAGGAGCGGTTTCGTGTATAGATTGAGTTGGGTATTTGTTGGATGGTATGTAGTGGGTCTTATTTTAATGGTCTTTTTTGAAGTGCCGGCATGGCTTCAGTTTGCGAATGGTATCTTTCTTGTGCTTTACGCCTGCTGCGTCATTGAGATTGGCCGAAATATCTACGGGGCATGGAGCTTTGTAATCGTAAGAGCAGCCATTGTGGGTGTGTTGACATTTACAGTTGAATGGGTGGGGATCACAACTGATTTTCCATTTGGGGCCTATGATTATTATCCGACGCTTGGATTTCTTGTGGCGGGAGTGCCTTTGACGATCGCTTTTGCATGGGTTGGTGTGTTTTTAAATAGTCTTTTTTTATCAAGACAACAATCGAAGTGGAAGCGAGCCGTCGAAACGGGTATATGGATTGTACTGCTTGATCTCATATTAGATCCGGTAGCGGCTGAACGAAAGTTTTGGGTGTGGTATGACGGCGGAGGTTTCTTTGGTATCCCTTTTGAGAATTTTGTCAGCTGGGGTATCATTGGAGCAGGACTTTCATTTCTGTTCCCGCTCGTATCCATTGATCAGCAGGCATTGCGCTGGAATGGACGTATTTATCAGGCCATGGTGTTCTTCTTTGGTCTTTTAGCATTAAAGGGCGGGCTGGATGTCATTTTTTATTTAGCACTGATCATTGTCATCTTGTGTGAAGGAAGGGTTCGATTTGAAAGAAAGCGACAAAAACCGATCGTTTAGACGACTCTTTTATTTTTATCTTGAACGATATTTACTGAACAAACATTTTCGCTGTGTCATGATGAAAGGTACGGTTGACCCAAAGGAGAAGCATCCTGTTCTTTATCTTGCTAATCACAGTTCATGGTGGGATGGACTGATCATTTTTCTTTTAATAGAACAAATGTCTGAGCTGGATCATGCCATGATGATGGAAGAGAAGCAGTTGAAGCAATATGCTTTTTTTCAAAAACTTGGTGCATTTCCAGTTCATAAAGAGAAATTGAAAAGTGTCAAGCAGGCATTAATGACTGCAAAGGAGAAGATGGAGGCTGGCGGGGCTGTGTGGCTCTTCCCGCAGGGGAAAATTATGCACCAAGACATAAGGCCGCTTGAACTGGAAGGCGGAGCTTCTTTTTTAGTCAGGCAATTTGAGCAGGTCGTCATCAAACCTGTAACGCTACATTATACATTTAATCAATTTCAAAAACCGACGGTATCGGTTGAGTTTGGAGAAGATGTCCTAGTAGCTGGCGGATCACTTCGCAGTAAGGAAGTAACAAGTTTACTCGGAGACCTGCTTGAAACACAGTTAAACGCACATCAAGCACAGGTTATTGCTGATCCAGATTTTTCAACAAACGAACAATTTAGGCAGGTAACAAGGACAAGCCGGTCAACTAGTGATGCGTTTGATTCCTTTAAAAAGTGGGTGAAAACATGGCGGTCTTCTTAATTGTCATCAGTGTTTTGCTGCTCTGCCAATTGATGTTTACGATTTGGAATATGAAGCAATTTCCTGTACTCAAGCCGGCATCTCTTTCACCTGATGAACCCATTTCATTATCGATCCTCATTCCAGCGAGAAATGAAGAAAAACGGCTGGAAGCCTGCCTTCAGTCGATTGTTGATCAGCGTCTCCATCCGAAAGAGTTGATCGTGCTGGATGATCACTCGACAGATCAGACGAGAATGATTGCAGAGGGCTTCGCAGAGACATATCCATGGATTCGTGTGCAGTCAGGTCAAGTATTGAAGCGCGGCTGGCTTGGAAAATCATATGCTTGTTCCCAGCTTGCTGAGGCAGCATCTTCTGATTGGCTGTTATTTTTAGATGCAGATGTCCGCTTAAAACAAGGAGCTATTGAAGCGGTGTACAAGCAGTTATGCATACAAAAAACGGGCATGCTTTCAGGTTTCCCAGAGCAAAAAACGGGAACGCCTTTTGAGCATCTTGTCGTTCCTATGATGATGTTTACGATTGGCTGTCATCTGCCAGTGAAGTGGGTCAGAACATCTCAACATCCTGCTTTTGCCGCAGCACATGGCGGTTTTATTGCCATTGAAAAGAACTGTTATCACGAAATAGGTGGTCATGAAGCGATCAAGGATTCTCTTGTGGATGATATGGCTTTGGCTAAACGAGTAAAAGCGAAGGGCTTTCCGTTCACACTCGCAAGTATTCATTCTTTTGTCTACATGAGAATGTATGAGAGTGGACAGGAAGTATGGGAAGGATATCGGAAAAATTTGTTCCCGGGAGTGAATCGAAACATTGCTTTGTTAAGCAGTGTCTTTTGTTTATACTCCGTCCTTTATGTAGTTCCTGTTATTTGCTTTATGATCGCACTGATTCATTTTGATGTGGTCAATCTCTGTTTAGCCCTTCTTTGCTATGGGCTGGGTGTATCCATTAAAGCGGTCATTGATATCGAAAATGGAAGAACATCTACGATGGCCTTTTTATTGCCTGTCAGTATCATGAGCCTGATGGCCATTGGTTTTGCTTCTATGAAAATTGGGCTGAAAAAAGAAGGCTATGAATGGAAAGGAAGAAGGTACGAATGAAAAAAGTGATCATTATTGGCGGCGGACTTGGCGGGTTATCGGCTGCGATTCGCTTACAGTCACGCGGTTTCCAGGTCACCATTTTAGAAAAAGAAGCTTCTTTAGGCGGGAAATTACAACGCCATCAAGCGTCTGGCTACTCTTTTGATTTAGGACCGAGTACCATTACAATGAAGGCGTATTTTGAAGAAGTATTTACCTCCTGTCATAGACGAATGGAGGATTATGTGACGTTTTATCCGATTTTCCCCCTTACTAAAAACGTTTTTTCAGATGGACATACGGTCGAGTTTACGCCAGATATTGAGCAAATGGAATCACAAATTGCAGTTTTTAGTCCAGAGGATGCAAAGCGATACCGGGCATTTTTACAGGAATCGAAGAAGCTTTTTCAAATGGCAGAGGATCAGTTTTTAAATCGTTTATTATTGAGCTGGAAGGATAAAGCGGATATCAAGTTAATGAAAGCCCTTCTTGCAGTCAAACCTTTTACATCCGTTCAGCGCTTGCTACGTCAATATTTTCGTCATCCTCATACATTGGCGATGTTTGGCCGGTATGCGACTTACATTGGCTCTTCTCCATACGAGGCACCTGCTATTTTTAATATGATGGCTTATTTAGAAGGAGAAAAAGGCATTTATGGTATTAAGGGCGGTACGTATCGTTTAGTTGAGGCATTTGAGACACTGGCAAAGGAATTGGGTGTCCAAATTCATCTCAATGAATCAGCCAAAAAGATTCATGTGAAGAATAAGCGAATCCAAGGAGTTGAAACGGATCAGCAGTTATATGAAGCAGATCAAGTCATTGCGGGGGCAGATGCACTGACTGTTTATCGCCAATTAATTGATGAAGAAGACCGCCCGAGCTTTGGAAATCAAAAACTGGCAAACATTGAGCCATCGTTATCAGGTTTTGTTCTTTTGTTGGGCGTCCCTAAAGTCTATGAACAATTGTCTCATCACAACGTGTTTTTTCCAGAGAATTATGAACAAGAATTCAAGGATATTTTTCAGAAAAAACAGCTTCCTCATGATCCGACGCTTTACATCTGTTATTCAGGTCATTCAGAGCCAGCTTTAAGCGGAGGGCCAGGAAGAAGTAACTTGTTTGTATTAGCCAATGCGCCATATGTGACAAAAGAGCAAAATTGGGACATGCTAAAGGAGACATATGGCCAGCATATGAAAACAAAACTAAAGGAAAAGGGTCTCTTTGATCTTGACCAGCTTGTAGAATTTGAAGCGGTACAAACCCCGCTTGATTTACAGCAAAAAACGGGAGCGTATCATGGGGCCATTTATGGCATGTCGTCAAACTCATTCAAGCAGGCATTTTTTCGCATCAATAATCAATCAAAGGATATTGAAGGACTTTGGTTTGTTGGCGGCACAAGTCATCCAGGCGGCGGCACTCCGATGGTGACAAAATCAGGACAGCTCGTCGCAGAGGCCATTATCAAGCATTTAACGTAACACCGAATGAAAAGGAGAGAATTCAAGTGATTGTGGAAAAGAGAAAGTTCCCGTCGCCACATCCGCATATTCACTTATATACAGTGACATATGAGGCCGATGGACTTCGGATGAAGGGGCTGCTCGCTGAACCGGCCGGAGAAGGTCTCTATGACGGTTTTTTATATTTACGGGGCGGCATTAAAAATGTGGGAATGGTTAGACCTGGCCGAATTGTGCAATTTGCTGCGCAAGGGTTTGTCGTCTTTGCGCCCTTCTACCGAGGGAATCAAGGAGGCGAAGGGAACGAGGATTTTGCCGGAGAAGACCGGAAAGATGCATTTGCTGCATTTCAGCTGTTGAAACATCATCAAAAGGTGAAGCGGGAGCGCATTCATATCTTTGGTTTTTCCCGCGGCGGAATTATGGGCATATGGACCGCTGTTGAAATGAAGCATGAGGCCGCTTCCTTTGTGACATGGGGAGGCGTAAGTGATATGAAGCTCACCTATGAAGAACGTGTGGATATGAGAAGAATGATGAAGCGTGTGATAGGAGGTCCTCCGCATAAGGTACCAGAAGCATATGAGGCTAGAACGCCTTTGAATCATGTGCACCAAATTGAAGCACCTGTCCTAATCATTCATGGGGAGCTGGATGAGAATGTATCCATTGAGCATGCGTATTTATTAGAAGATGCCCTGCGTCAGCATGGCAAATCTGTGGAAACATGGTATTTTCATGGATATCATCATTATTTCCCGCCACAGCATAACCGGGAGATTGTCAGACGGCTGACGACATGGATGCACAGCCGAAAAGGCGGAAATGTGGTAAAATAAACGGTAGAAAGAAATATAGAAAGTAGGGGGATTTTCATTATGGGAATGCCTGTTGAATTTAATACAATGATTGTCACAAAAGGAAAAGAGACAAGAATTGAAGAAAATGTGTTTGAGCTCATGAAGGAAGGGTACCGCATTTATCCATTAAATATTCCGCTTGAGGTGCGTAAAACGAAAGACGGAGAAAAAACGGGAACAGCACATGTTGAAAAGCTGGAGCTCACAGACAATATCACGAAGGTGACGTACCGTCTTGTGTCATTGCATTCAACGAACTAAAAAAGCTGAGGGATTCATTCCCTCAGCTTTTTCCTTTTGATTAGACGAGTGGTCCGCCTTTTGCTTCAATATCACTTGCTGCATGGCTGAATTTTTTGAAGTTCTTTTTAAATTCATTTGCAAGGAAGTTTGCTTTTTCTTTGTAAGCCTCTTGATCGTCCCATGTTTTAGCAGGCTGAAGTACTTCATCTGGCACTCCTGGAATATGAAGCGGGATGTGTAATCCGAAGATGTCGTCAGTGATCATTTCAGCGTTGTCAAGATCTCCTTCGATCGCTGCCTGCACCATTGCTCTTGTATGAGCAAGATTCATTCGTTTACCCGTACCGTAGCCGCCGCCAGTCCAGCCTGTATTCACAAGGAATACTTTTGCACCGTGCTCATCGATTTTTTTACCAAGCATTTCAGCATAGACATGAGCAGGAAGTGGCAAGAATGGTGAACCAAAGCAAGTAGAGAACGTTGTTTCTGGTGACGTCACGCCACGCTCAGTTCCCGCTAATTTACTTGTGTAACCGCTCAAGAAGTGGTACATGGCTTGTTCTTTCGTTAAACGGCTGATTGGAGGTAAAACACCGAATGCATCAGCTGTTAAAAAGACGATGGCAGATGGGTGACCTGCAATACTTGGTTTCACGATGTTATCAATCATTTCGATTGGATAAGCCGCACGTGTATTTTCAGTAAAGAATGTGTCATCATAATCTGCTTCACGTGTTTCTTCATCAAGTACTACATTTTCAAGCACTGATCCGAAGCTGATGGCTTTGTAAATTTGTGGTTCTTTTTCTTCACTTAAGTTCACGCATTTTGCATAGCATCCGCCTTCAATATTGAAGACACCTGTGTTAGACCAACCATGCTCATCGTCTCCAATCAGCTTGCGGCTTGCACTTGCAGAAAGCGTCGTTTTTCCAGTACCTGAAAGGCCGAAAAATAAAGCAACATCGCCTTCTTGACCGACGTTAGCAGAGCAGTGCATTGATAAAATATCTTGTTCAGGAAGCAGGTAGTTCATAACAGAGAAAATGGATTTTTTCATCTCTCCTGCATATTCTGTTCCACCGATCAGAATCGTCCGTTTTTCAAAAGAAACGATAATAAACGTTTCAGAGTTTGTGCCATCTGTTTCAGGATCTGCTTTAAAGTGAGGTGCAGATAAGATGGTGAAAGGTTTTTCGTTTGATGATGGTGTTGATCCATCAGGTCTGATGAATAGCTGCTTTGCAAAGAGATTGTGCCAAGCGAATTCATTTACAACTGTAATTGGCATACGGTATTTTTCGTCAGCACCGGCAAAACCATCAAAGACAAATAGTTCATCACGTTCTTTTAAGTATGACACAACCTTTGTATATAAACGATCAAATGCCTCTTTCGAGATCGGCTGATTGACTTGACCCCAATCAATTTTATGTTCAGAGTTTTCTTCTTTTACGATGAATTTATCTTTAGGCGAACGTCCAGTGTAGGCACCCGTTGTGGCGCGGACAGCACCAGTTGAAGTTAAAACGCCTTCATTACGTGCCAAAATCTTTTCAACAAGTTTCGGAACAGATAAATTTTGGTGCGTATTTTCTAATGAGAGCAATGACTGCAAATCTTCTTTTAAATCCACTGAGTTCATAAAAAAACCCTTCCTTTACCGTTGAATTTGTTTGTTTTGATTAGTATAACACATTGATAATAATAGTCTATACTATTTAAACATTTTTGTGTGTGTTTTTTCATTTCTGCTATGAAAATATGCTTTTTGGTGATGCTAATGATGAGGTGAAAAAAAGGGGAGATAATTCCTATGAACCATTGACATGACGCAAGGGTTTAAGATAAGATATCTTATTGAACGGATACTCTTATCCCGAGTTGGTGGAGGGACAGGCCCGATGAAGCCCAGCAACCGGTTTCTTATGAAAAAGGCATGAACATGCTGAGAAACCAAGGTGCTAACCTGATGCAAGGTACAAGAACACCTTGAGCGATAAGAGTGAAAGGCATGCGATCTCAGACCCTTTCCTCGCAATGAAGGAAATGGTTTTTTTATTTTTGGGATATCATATGAACAAATTGCCAATAACATCTCTAATATAAACATGTTGAAATATAAGAGGGAACGAGTTCCGTATCATATTGGAGGCCTCATCTTGGGATGATGTGGTCTTGTACAGGAGGAAATAGCCATTATGAGTCAAAATCGTCGTTTATTTACTTCAGAATCAGTGACCGAAGGACATCCAGATAAAATCTGTGATCAAATTTCAGACAGCATTTTGGATGAAATTTTAAAGAAAGATCCAAATGCACGTGTTGCCTGTGAAACTTCTGTAACAACCGGTCTCGTATTAGTAAGCGGTGAGATTACAACGTCTACTTATGTCGACATTCCAAAGACGGTGCGTGACACGATTAAGGAAATTGGCTACACACGTGCGAAATATGGTTTTGATGCGGAAACATGTGCGGTTCTTACATCAATTGATGAACAGTCTGCTGATATTGCGCAAGGTGTAGACAAAGCGCTTGAAGCACGTGAAGGAACAATGACTGAAGAAGAAATTGATGCGATCGGTGCAGGTGACCAAGGTCTGATGTTTGGTTTTGCAAACAACGAAACTGAAGAGCTTATGCCATTGCCGATTTCTCTTGCACATAAATTATCTCGCCGTTTAACAGAAGTACGCAAGAATGAAACACTTGCATACCTTCGTCCAGACGGAAAAACTCAAGTAACAGTTGAATATGATGAACAAAACAAACCAGTTCGTATTGATACGGTGGTTATTTCTACACAGCATGCACCAGAAGTGACGCTTGAACAAATTCAAAGCGACTTAAAAGAGCATGTCATCCGCCCTGTCGTTCCAAGTGAACTGATCGATGAAGAAACAAAATACTTCATCAACCCAACAGGCCGCTTTGTCATCGGTGGACCTCAAGGGGATGCTGGTTTAACTGGACGTAAAATCATCGTTGATACTTATGGCGGGTATGCTCGTCACGGTGGCGGTGCTTTCTCTGGTAAGGATGCAACGAAGGTTGACCGTTCTGCAGCATATGCGGCTCGCTATGTAGCGAAAAACATCGTAGCAGCTGGTCTTGCAGATTCATGTGAAGTACAGCTTGCTTATGCAATTGGTGTTGCACAGCCTGTCTCCATTTCAATTGATACATTTGGAACAGGAAAAGCCTCTGAAGAGAAATTAATTGAAGTGGTACGTGCAAACTTTGATCTTCGTCCAGCTGGCATTATTAAAATGCTTGACTTACGTCGTCCGATCTATAAACAAACCGCTGCATACGGACATTTTGGCCGTCATGACTTGGATCTTCCATGGGAAAAAACGGATAAAGCCGACACGCTTCGCAAGGAAGCATTAGGAGAATAACAACATACAAAACCGCTTATTTTAAGCGGTTTTCCTTTTGATTAAAAAAAATTCTACAAAAAGCGTAAAAATGTGAAACAAAATTGGACAAAATACTGTCTAATTATAGGTCTACTTTTAAGAAATAACATAACGTGGAGGCAATAATATGTGTGGGTTTGTTGGTGTATTTAATCACCGTCCATTGTCCGAAACTACTGAGCAGGAAGAGTTAATTAAGCAAATGAATCGTCTCATCGTTCATCGAGGTCCGGATGATGAGGGGTACTTTCATGATGAGCATGTAGGATTTGGATTTAGACGTTTAAGTATTATAGATGTTGAACACGGAAAGCAGCCGCTTTCTTATGAAGATGAAAAATATTGGATTATTTTCAACGGAGAAATTTATAACTATGTGGAGCTGAAAGAAGAGCTTGTGAAAAAAGGCTATACGTTCAGCACAGATTCTGATACGGAAGTCCTTCTTGCCACATATCGCCACTATAAAGAAGAAGCGGCATCGAAGCTTCGCGGGATGTTTGCATTTTTAATTTGGGATAAAGAAGCGCAGTTATTATATGGCGCAAGAGATCCTTTCGGCATTAAACCGCTCTATTTTACACAAATGGATGACCAAGTGTACTTTGCTTCTGAACGCAAAAGCTTAATGGCTGTGAATGAGAACATTTTATTTGATGAGACTGCTTTGCAGCAGTACATGTCTTTTCAGTTCGTTCCTGAGCCAAATACACTTGATCAAAAAGTGCATAAAGTCGAGCCAGGTCATCAGTTTACACTGCGTCCAGGCCAAGACATTGCATTTAAGACTTACTGGAAAGTTCAATTCAAACCTGAACAAACACAAGAGCAGAAATTAGTAGAAGAAGTACGTGATGCTATCTATGATTCTGTAAAAGTCCATATGAGAAGTGATGTGCCTGTTGGTTCATTCCTATCAGGCGGGATCGATTCTTCTTTCATCGTGTCAGTCGCAAAGGAATTTCACCCTGAACTGAAGACATTCTCTGTTGGTTTCCAGCAGGATGGATTCAGTGAGGTAGATGTAGCAAAAGAAACAGCTGATAAGCTGGGATTGCAAAACTTTAGTGCTGTGATTTCTCCTGAGGAATATATGAATGAGCTTCCAAAGATCGTCTGGCATTTAGATGATCCTTTGGCAGATCCAGCGGCGATTCCATTGTATTTCGTGGCAAAAGAAGCGAAAAAACAAGTCACAGTTGTTCTTTCAGGTGAGGGAGCAGACGAGCTATTCGGTGGATATAATATTTACCGTGAGCCGCTGTCTCTAAAGCCTTTTGAATCTGTACCATCCATGCTGAAAAAGCTTCTTCTTCGTCTGGCTCGTTTAATGCCAGAAGGAATGAAAGGGAAAAGCTTTATCGTTCGCGGCTGTACGCCATTAGAGGAACGTTATATCGGCAATGCGAAAATCTTTGAAGAGCCAGTGAAGAAAAACCTCTTAAAGCAGTATGATCCGAACATCACGTATCGTGACGTGACGAAAACATACTTCGAAGAAAGTGCAGGCTACAGTGATATTAACAAAATGCAATATGTTGATATCCATACGTGGATGCGCGGGGATATCCTGCTGAAAGCAGATAAGATGACAATGGCGAATTCTCTTGAGCTTCGTGTTCCATTCCTTGATAAGGTCGTATTTGAAGCAGCTTCTAAAATTCCAGAAGAGTTGAAAACGAAAGACGGTACAACGAAATATTTATTGCGTAAAGCAGCAGAAGGCATTGTACCAGACCATGTGTTAAACCGTAAAAAACTAGGTTTCCCTGTGCCAATTCGTCATTGGCTGAAAAATGAGATGAACGCTTGGGCGAAAGATATCATTAAAAACAGTCAAACAGATGAATACATTAACAAGGCATATGTTCTTGATTTATTAAATGATCATTGTGCTGGAAAAGCAGATCATAGCCGTAAGATTTGGACTGTCCTGATCTTTATGATTTGGCATAGCATCTATGTAGAGCGCAGCATTGATCCAGAGCAGTTGAATCACCAACCGAAAGAAGTTATTTTTAGCTAATGAAAAAGGTTTTCAGCTTTGTGCTGAAAACCTTTTTTGTCATGATAGAAAGTAGTGGAAAAGGGTAAAATAACAAGCGGTACACAGTTATTGCTTAATATCCTGAAAAAAACATGATAAAGTGAAGATACATGTATGATGTTAACGCGATAAAAGGGAACGATAGTATTGTCCTTTTTCTACATATTCTCTGCGGATACGATCCATGTCTTGGATATCTTCATCTGTTAACTGGCGAACGACTTTGGCTGGACGGCCAAAAGCAAGTGAACCTTTTGGGATGACTTTTCCTTGCGGGACAAGGCTACCTGCACCAATAAAGGCTCCTTCGCCAATTTCCGCACCATCGAGAATGATGGATCCCATGCCAATGAGGGCATTTTTTCGAATGATAGAGCTATGTAATGTGACTTGGTGTCCAATGGTAGCACCATCTTCAATAAGAAGTGTTTTTCCAGGACTTTGATGCAGACAGGATAAGTCTTGAATGTTGACGTTTTTTCCAATTCTCACAGGAGCTACATCGCCTCTAATGACCGTTTGGAACCAAACGCTTGAATATTCTCCAATTGTGACATCACCTGTAATGGTGGCGTTTTCTGCAACAAAGACCGATTCATGAATATCAGGTGTAAACTGATGATATGGATAAATCACTTTTTCGACTTCCTTTCTTAATACAACATTTGTGAGGTGTTTACTTTGTGGACTTGGCATGCTGAAAGACCGGTTGGTACAATTGTCATTGTACATGGTGCTAGTGAATATCATGGCCGATATAAATGGCTGATCGAAATGTGGCGAAATGCAGGCTATCACGTCGTCATGGGTGACCTGCCTGGGCAAGGGACATCGACACGTGCGAGAGGCCACATTCGTTCTTTTCAAGAATACATTGATACAGTGGATGAATGGATTGAACATGCGAAGTCGTTTAGACTTCCGACATTTTTACTTGGACATAGTATGGGGGGACTGATTTCGATTGAATGGTTCAAGCAGTATACCCATACGAAGATTGATGGCCTTATTTTATCATCACCTTGTTTAGGTCTGCAATTTAAACCGAAGAAGCTGATGGATTTTGCGTCAAAAGGGCTAAATGTGCTGGCGCCGTCTTTTAAAGTCGAATCCGGGCTGTCGATCGAACTTGCCACACGGAATCAAGATGTGATAGAGGCAGATTCCAATGATTCGCTTTATGTGACGAAGGTGTCGGTTCGCTGGTATCGAGAACTGGTGAAAAATATCGATGCGGCGATGCAGCCAACGAATGTCTTTCGGTCGATTCCGCTCCTGCTCATGCAGGCAGGCGATGACAAGATTGTAGATAAAACAAGAGTGATGAAATGGTTCAATGGCATTGAATCAACCAATAAATCATACCGTGAATGGGAAGGGCTTTATCATGAAATTTTTAATGAGCCCGAGCGAGAAGAAGTGTTTAAGGCGGCAAGAGCCTTTACTGATCAATATATTTGATTGTGAGCTTAAGTTGGGGGTGGATTGATTTGTCAGTACCAGAACGTCCTTTTGCACTGATGACGAAGGTGTATAAAGATATTTTTCCGCTAGTTCATCAGGAGCTAAAAAAGTGGCGGGCTCATGCAGAAATGATTGAAAATGAAGAACTGAGAACGCAGGCACTAGCGAGCATATCCAGTAAAACCTTCCACTGTGAAGGCGGGGGAATTTTATCTCTTCTTGCAGGTGAAGCGAAGGAAACGTGTATTGAATTCATTGTGGCGTACCAAACGATTAGCGATTACTTAGATAATTTGTGTGACCGCAGTACATCACTTGATCCAAAGGATTTTCATATGCTGCATCAGGCAATGAGAGATGCACTCGATATTCATGCGGAGCTTAAGCCGTATTATCAATTCCGTGATGATCAAGAGGATCATGGGTACCTGCATGCGCTAGTCAGGACGTGCCAAGATGTGCTGTCACGTCTAGCGCATTATCCGATCATTCAGCCCTATTTACATACGCTGTGTGATTATTATAGTGATTTACAAGTACATAAGCATGTGGTTCCTCATGAGCGTGAACCTCGATTAGAGTCATGGTTCCGCCAGTATGAAAAGGATTTACCAAAGATGGAGTGGTATGAGTTTTCCGCATGTGCAGGATCAACGCTGGGTATTTTCTGTCTTGTGGCTTATGCACTGCAGCCTGATTTTACAGAGAAGCAGGCGAAGCAAATTTACGAAAGTTATTTCCCTTATATCCAAGGTCTGCACATCTTACTGGACTATTTAATCGACCAAGAAGAGGACAGGCTGGAAGGCGATTTGAATTTTTGCTCGTACTACAACTCTCATCATGAGATGATGGATAGACTACAGCATTTTATTGAAAAAGCGGATGAACAGCTGAAAGGCATTCCACACGAGAATTTTCACAAACTAATCAATAGAGGGTTACTTGCGGTCTATTTGTCTGATGAAAAAGTGACAGCCCAAAAAGAGATGAACAAGCTGGCAAAGCGGTTGATCAAATCAAGCGGGAAAACATCGTTCTTTTTCTATATCAATGGCAGAGCCTATCGAACCTATCAGAAAATGCCTTGGAAGAAATCTTCATAAAGGATAAAGTAAGCTCATCAGCTTGTAGAAAACAAAATGGTTTTCTACAAGCTTTTTTGTTTTGAACGGTTTTGCTGGGGCGATGTACCCTTTTTAAGGCGAACCATGATCAGACGTATCCTCTTTTTTCATTACAATCCTCTTATTTGCTGCCGATAATATTCTTAGTGTACGAAAAATAGGAGAAAAGTATGGATTGAATGAATCGTATCTACTCCTTATGACGTATATTTGTTGAAAAACTTAAAAAAGGGGAAGGTCGAATATGTCATTTTTTAAAAAGTTTGCAGCAAGTGTAGGAATCGGTGCAGCAAAAGTGGATACAATTTTGGAGAAAGATGCGTATGAACCGGGAGAAGAAGTAAAGGGAACAGTCCATGTGAAGGGCGGAAAAGTGCCTCAAGATATCCGCTATATTGATTTAAAGTTGAAAACATGGTACACCATTGTAAAAGATGATGAAGAGCAACGAAAACACACAACCATCCATTCTGTCCGAGTGACTGAATCATTCACGATTCAGCCTGGGGAAGCTCAGCAGTTTACATTCTCGTTTCACCTTCCTCTTGATACACCAATGACTGTAGGTAAAGTAGAGGTTGCTGTTGTGACAGACCTTGATATTCAAGGTGGTATTGATAAATTTGATCATGACCGCATTTTTGTAAACGCACACCCTTGGGTGAATCGTGTGCTTGAAGCTGTTGGAAACTTAGGCTTTCACCTTCATGAAGCAGACTGCGAAGAAGCACCTTATTTTAGGCGCCGCCTTCCCTTTGTTCAAGAATTTGAGTTCATACCGACTTCCGACTATTATCGTCAAATGCTTGATGAGTTAGAGGTGATTTTCTTCATTGATGAAGAGGGGTTAGATATCATTTTTGAAGTCGACCGTAGAGCAAGAGGGCTGCGTGGCTGGCTGGAAGAAATGTATAATGACGGAGAACAGCTTGTACGTGTCCGCTTTACTCAATCAGAGCTTGCAGATGTAGAAGAGCTGGAAGTAGTGCTTGAAGAAATCATTGACCAATACGCTTATTAAATAAAAAAACTCAAATCCATTAAGAGGATTTGAGTTTTTTTTCGATGGCTACCACGAAGGGCGGATCGTTTTGAATATTCATGTATTGATAAGAGATCACCTGTACTTCTTCGTGATGGAGTGTTTTGCAATAATCAAGAAGGATGTCCTTCTCTTTTTTTCCTTCGGGATGACCGTGGTAAATCACAAGAACGATCAGACCACCAGGTTTTAGCCAGTCCATGAGCTGTTTGATCGCTTCAATGGTCGTATGGGCATGAGTTGTGACGGTTTTATCGCCTCCTGGTAAGTACCCAAGATTGAACACTGCACCAGATATGTGACCATAAGCTTCGGCTGGCAGATGCTCAGCAAGTTGTTCATGTCCGTCATGGATAAGGTGAACGTAAGGGTAGTGCTCACCAAGTCTTTTGCTTGTTTGCTCGATGGCTTCCTTCTGTACATCGAATGCGAAAACTTGTCCATTCTTCCCGACAAGGTCAGCTAAATAGCGTGTATCATGGCCATTTCCCATCGTTGCATCAATGACAATATCGCCTTTTTGGCAAGCACGTTCTAACAGCTCTTTACTAAAAGGGAGCATCCGTTTTAAAATCATTTTGCCACTTCTTCCAATCTGACGAAGCGTTTGCCTTGGTAACTGTTACGTCTTTCAAGCTCAGCATTTATGGCATTGAGCACTTCCCATTTATTCACACTCCACATTGGGCCTACCATTAATTCAATGGGACCATCGCCTGTAATACGATGAATAATCATTTCTGGCGGCAGGATCTCCAGCTGGTCACAGACAAGCTGAACATATTCCTCTTGGCTGAGAAATTCTAGTTTGCCTTTCTCATATTGCTTCACCATCGGTGTTCCTTTTAACAGGTGAAGCAGATGAATTTTAATTCCTTGTACATCTAAATCAGCGACAGCTTTTGCTGTTTCCATCATCATATCTCGGTTTTCAAGAGGAAGACCGTTGATGATATGTGAACAGACTCGAATGCCATGTTTTCGCAGTTTTTCTACACCTTCTACGTAGCATTCATAATCATGAGCACGGTTGATGAGCATCGCTGTCCGCTCATGTACAGTTTGTAGACCAAGTTCAACCCATAGATACGTCCGTTCGTTTAACTCAGCTAAATATTCCACCACGTCATCTGGCAGACAATCAGGTCTTGTGGCAATCGATAAACCAACCACTCCATCCAGATTCATAACGGTTTCGTATTTTTCTTTTAAAACAGGCAGCGGCGCATGTGTGTTTGTGTAAGCTTGGAAATACGCCATGTATTTTCCATCTTTCCATTTTGTATGCATCCGGTCCTTGATTTCATTAAATTGAGTGATGAGATCATCCGCCCGGTTCCCTGCAAAATCACCAGATCCTGCTGCGCTGCAAAATGTGCAGCCTCCATGTGCGACAGTACCATCACGGTTTGGACAATCAAAGCCGCCGTCTAATGCGACTTTAAATACTTTATGACCAAAGTGCTCACGCAAATGATAATTCCATGTGTGATAACGTTTTTCGCTGTTTGAATATAAAAAAGGGTTATGCTGATCCAAGTCAGTAACCTCCTTGCATAATAATAGGCATCCTTAAAGTTTAACAAAAATCACGAAAGAGGACAATTGAATCTGTCCAACATTTTCTTTAGTGAAAAAGCTTTACGTGGGCAAAATAGGCGAGAACGATGATGAAATGGAGGAATGGCAAGATGGCAACAAGAAAATCAATCGACGAATTTGTCCAAAAAAGCACTGAGACTCTCGAGTTTGCAAGCGAACAGTTTGATTTGAGCTCTCGCCAAGAACATTATAACGAAGAAGAATTTTCAAAAGCACAGCTCATGCTTGAGGATGCGGTGAATGAATTAGAAAAGTTAAAAGATGTCGCCAATGATCAGCAAAGAGAACGTTTAGACAGAACGCGTGTACAAATTCAAAGTCTGCAAAACCAAATGATTTTAGGTATTTCATACGAGAACGAATGATGAACAGATCCTTCTTTTAAGGGTCTGTTTTTATTTTTTGGCTGTTTTCGCAAAGATTGTTGTTTTTGGATATATATTTGTAATAGGTTTTTGTTCTGTTAAAGTATGTTATATATAGAAATTGCAAATATCTTCAAGGGGGTAGAAGAAATGTTGGAGACTCTTCCTGATTGGTTTTGGGCATTATATTACTTGTTTTTCTTAGCAACATTAGGAACCGCAATATTCAGTGTTGTGAAAAATAAACATAGGGGATTGTCCATTCTAACCATTGGATTTACTGTTACAATTCCGATGATTAGCCTGATAAATAGCATTGGTAGAGTAGAAGGAATGAATGAATTTGAACACTTATTTAGTCAATTGCGACAGGGTGCAGTTTGGTCTATCTTTACAGTTATAGGCTATATATTTTTATTAGTATGGTGGGTGCTAATCCTGTTCAAAAGCAAGTCCAAAAACAAAGTAATAGTATCTAATTAAAACATTGTAGAGACCTCAATATTCGGGGTCTTTTATTATGCACTTTTTCAGGCGATTATGAAAGTTATTAACGTGTTGAACACCCTAAACCAGAAGCAAACCTAGCTTCCGAAAGCTTTTAAGTAGCTTCGTCATTTTATCTGGTTCGTCTGCCAATTTTTTTCTAAAGTCTCTTGACTTTTCAATTAAGTGTCTATATTGTATTAGGTGTACTACATCAACTAATACACTATAGACACTTAAACGTGAAGAAAGGTGTTTAACCATGAAAAAAGAAAAAAAACCAATCAATTTAAAGTGGATGGTGCTGGCTGTTGCGTTAGCATGTACATTTTTTTTCGTTCTCGTTTTCATTGGTTTTGAAGTTCAAAAAGATTTTATTCCAAATTCGGTCCCTTTAATGCAAGGACATGATCAAGCGATAGGACTGCAAAAGCATGAATGAGAAAAGAGGGAGCCATCATGATTCAAATAGATCCAAGAAGCGCTGCACCAATATATGAACAAAT
Organism: Bacillus sp. Leaf49; assembly: GCF_001426125.1. Taxonomy (NCBI): domain Bacteria; kingdom Bacillati; phylum Bacillota; class Bacilli; order Caryophanales; family Bacillaceae; genus Bacillus; species Bacillus sp. Leaf49. The sequence continues at coordinate 42,984 of NZ_LMRK01000024.1, forward strand.
CATTGAGCAGTTAAAAATTTTGTGCTTAAAAGGCGTGATGAAACCAGGTGACAAACTGCCCTCTGTGAGAGAGCTTGCCACCATTATTATTGCGAATCCAAACACCGTCAGCAAAGCGTATAAAGAGCTTGAACGGGAAGGAATTATTGAAACATTAAGAGGCCGTGGAACGTATGTGACAGAAGGTGCACAGTTAAAGCTGAATGAAGGGAAGGTGTTAGAGATGAAGGAGCAATTAAGGCAACTCATTATTGAAGCTCATTATGCCGGTATTGATATTCATCAACTCAAAGAGTGGCTGGAGGAGATCAGCTCAAGTCTAAAAGGAGGAAAACAAGTTGATTGAGGTCAGAAATGTATCAAAGAAATTAAATGGACGTGAAGTACTCAGCAACGTTTCCTTCAAGATAGGCGAAGGAGAGATCTTTGGTCTGCTTGGCCGGAATGGCTCTGGTAAAACAACACTTCTTCGCTTGATTCAGCAAATCCTTCTTCCAGATGAAGGAGAGATTTATTTTAAAGATGTACTCGTAAAAGACCACCCGTTAGTGAAGCAAAATATTGTGTATATGCCAGTCGTAAATCCCTACTTTGACCGGTACAATTATGGACAGCTTGTGAAGCTGTTAAAACAACTGTATCCAAAGTTTGACGTGACATATGCCAATGAGCTTGTGAACCGGTATGAGATTCCGGAAAAAGTGAAATACCGTGAATTGTCGACAGGTTTAAAGAAGCAGCTGTCCCTCATTTTAAGTTTTGCCATCAAACCAGCAGTCATTTTGTTAGATGAGCCGACAGACGGGATTGATGCAGTCACAAGAAATGACGTTCTTCAGCTGATGATTGACGAGGTGGCAGAACGACAAACAACGATTTTAATTACATCTCACCGTTTAGAGGATATTGAGCGTATGTGTAACCGAATCGGGTTTTTGGAAGGAAATCAGCTCACAAGTGTTATGGATTTAGACGAATTAAAGAATGACTACGTTAAAATCCAGATGGCATTTGAAGAGGATATGAACTTAAGTATTAGAAAAAAAGGCGTTGCCATTTTAGATCAAGCGGGTGTGTTCTATACAGCACTTGTACTCAAAACAGATGAAGAAGCAAAAGAGTATTTGAAATCGCTTGAACCAAAAGTCTGGCATGAACTGCCTGTAAATTTAGAAGAAGTATTCATTGCGAAGTTTGGAGGGAAACGCAGATGGTAAAGCGGCAATTGTTATATAAGGAATGGAAGCAGTCTGAGCTGACATTCATTTTAGTGATGCTTGTTGCGATCTTTGCGACGCCATTATCCTTTTTAATGGAATACTCATCCTTTCAAACTTGTTTAAACGATCCGACTTGTACTCCACTCGATAATTACTTTTATTATGATTTCGGTTCTGATATTTTTATCATCCTTTCATGGACGATGAGTTTAATTTTTGCAATTACCCAGTTGGGTTTTGAAAGAAATAAAGGGCAAATTGATTTTACTTTATCTTTGCCGTTTAGCAGAACGACCATTTATCACACAAAGTTTTTCCTAGGTGCCGGAATTATCACGCTCGTTCATGTATTGTCATATGTCTTTACTTATATACTCATTTTATGCATTCAACCACAAGAGACGATTGCGTTTAACAGTGGTTATTTGATTGCACTTGTGTCCACCTTAATGTTTTATAGTTTGTGTCTTGCAGCAGGTGCTTTAACAGGAAGCGCAATTAGTCAAGCCATTGTTACATTCAGTACATCAATTTTACCTTATTTATTAATTTGGCTTCCGATGTTTCATTTAGACTATTTATTAAAAACGGATAGAAGTTGGGTTGATGTCAGTTATGACTACTTTATTATGCCCATTGCTCCAATTACTTATATAACAGACCGTTTTCAATTTCGTAATTTAGTTGAAAATCCAATTTGGTTTACAGGTGTAGAATTTATCGTGCCCATTGTGATGCTAATCGTATTTTATCTCATTGGTTTATTCAGTTTTATTAAACATCCAGTTGAACGAAATGGACGATTCTTTGTTTACCCCAAAATGGATAGGCCCATTCAGATATTGGTCATTGCCTTCGGTGTTCTAGGATTTGGCTGGGTTGGATTTTCTTCAGACAACTCCATTTTTGGTTATATTGCTGGCATGTGCATCGGTGGAGCTGTAGGCGCACTGACGAGTTATTTCTTAATCTATCGAAAAAGATAAACAGAGAGCAGGGGAGTAGAGATGATTCAAATTCAATCGTTAGATCATGTGTTTAAAATTGGGAAAAAGGGCAGGGAGAACGAGATTCCTGTGCTCAAAGACATTGACTTGTCTATTAAAAGAGGCGAAATTGCATGTATCGTCGGACGAAGCGGTTCGGGGAAATCCACTTTACTGAATTTAATTTCGGGATATATTACGCCAACAAGCGGACAAATTATGGTTGATGGCACCAATGTGACCGGTTTTAATGAGAAAGAATGGGCAGACTTTCGGTTAGATCATTTTGGCTTTATCTTTCAAAGCTTTCAATTGATCGGGAGTTTAACAACATATGAGAACGTTGAACTTCCGCTCACTTTAAAAGGTGTGAAGCCGTCTGAGCGAAAAGTGAAAGTAAAGGAAATGCTGAAACGAGTTGGTCTTGAACATCACGCAGGACATTATCCTAATGAACTATCAGGTGGACAGCAGCAGCGTGTGAGTATTGCAAGAGCCTTGATCCTTAATCCGTCTATTATTTTAGCAGATGAACCAACAGGCAGTCTGGATTCAGAAACTGAAGGAGAAATTCTAGCCTTTATCCAGCAGCTCAATCGTGAAAAAGGAATTACATTTGTCATCATTACACATGACGATGAAGTCGCTTCAATCGCAGACACAACGTTCCAGCTTCATGATGGTGTATTAAAGAAAGGGGATCAGTCCATTGAAATTTAGAGATCAGGTCAAATTCATCAGAAGAAATATGAAGAAAAATCGATTGCGTGTGTTTATGACCATACTTGCAACGACAATGGCATGCTCTTTCTTAATCGTTCTAGCGTCGGTTGGTTTTGGTCTGCAAAAATCCGCTCAAGATGAAATCATGAAACAACAAATTATCACAGAAATTAAAGTGTTAGGCAAAGAAAAAGGTGACGTCAAGGTCGACGATTTAAAGAAATATGATCATGCGAAATCTGTCGTTGCAAGAACGTCAATCATTCCATCGGTTCACGTCGAGCTCGATAATCGCTCAGGTGATACGCAGGCTGTACTGACAGATATGAAAGAAGAAAAAGAGGCAGGCCTTGAACTAGACCGTGGAAAAGTCCCAACATCGGCGAATGAAATTGTAGTTGGGTATCATATGGCAGAACAACTTTGGACGGAAAAAGAACGAAAAGACTATGAAAAAGAAATGAATCAGATATCAAATGGTGAAGAGACACCGGAAGAGCCAAAAGGCTATACGAAGGAAATTTTAAACAAAGTCATTCAAATCAAGGTACCAAAATTTAATGAAAAAAATGAAGTGGTGAAAGAAAAGACGTTCGATTTCCGTGTCGTCGGTGTATTGAAGAAACCGAATTTGGAGTGGCAGCAGGATCATAAAATTCTTATTCCGAATGCTTATGAAAAAGAATTTAGTCAAGTGCTCGATCTGTCTCCTGATGCAGGAAATGTCGAAAAAATGACGTCTGTCTATGCTGATAAGTTCGACAATGTCGGTGCGCTCACGGATAAGCTGACAGATGACGGCTATCAAGTCATCTCTGTGACGAATCAGCTTGAAGGAATGGATATGTTCTTTACAGTCTTTAAAATTGGACTCATCTTTGTTGGATGTATTGCGGTGATTATTTCGGCGATCGGCATTTTCAATACGATGACAATGGCTGTAACAGAGCGGACACAAGAGATTGGGATCATGAAAGCCATCGGTGCGAATCCTTCCATTATTAAGCGAATGTTCCTCATGGAAAGTGCTTATATTGGGGTGATTGGATCGATCATCGGGATCATCATCTCGTACATCGTTAGTTTTGCAGTGAATTTAATCATTCCAGCGATTTTGTCTTCCATGTCTGAAGGGGGATCCAGTGATCAATTCTCGATCACCTTCTCCTATATTCCGCTAAGCCTTGTGGTCACAGCAACAGTGATTAGTGCAGGAGTCGCCATTATTTCTGGACTCAATCCAGCACGTAAGGCGACAAAAACGAATGTATTAACAGCATTAAGAAGAGAAATTTAAAGAAGAACCTCCTGTACCTATATTGGGCTGACAGGAGGTTTTTTTATCGTCAAAAGATGTCTATTGCTTTGGTGCCCGGTACCCTGCACGCTCAGCTTCTTCTACGGAGCAGAACATTTTGGTCACGTTTTTTGTCCGTGAGTAGTATCTGCTGCTCGGTGTGTGATATATGCCGTTGACACTTCCTTTAATATTACAGGCGGCAGATTCTTTTTTTGTTTCTTTTTGTGACTCATGACCGCCAGTATTCGACCCATCATCTTTAGGAGCAGATCGCTGGGCCGATGACGTGGTGTCTTTGTTTACTTTCTGGTGTTCTTTTTTGAGTGTTTCGTTTGTAGAGGTGAGCTTGTCTATTTTCTCTTCAAGCTCATGGATGGTTTTTTCTTGCTGTTTGACTGTCTTCTTTTCGGAGGTGATGTTTTCTAATTTCTTGGATAGCTTTTCTTTTTCTTTGGTCACGTCTTCTAAAGAGGCCGTCAGCGTTTCTTTGTCTTCCTTCAGACGAGAGATGTCAGATGCTAATTGTTTTTGCTCTTTCAGCAGCTGTTCAGAAGATGGATCTGCTTGTGCTTTCGGAGCACCTGTGCCGGCAAACGGTAATGACATAATAGAAAAAACAAGACCAATGGTCAAAAAAGGATAGAAGAGTTTTTTTGAAAAGATTTGTTGATTTTGGTGTTTAAGTAATAAGAAATTGACGGCATATCCTATGGCGAAACAAATACATAAAAGACCTATGATGAGTAACATCATCATTTGGCAGCCCCCCTATATCGCTATTTATACCTATCATACCTCATTTTTCCATTTCGAGGAGCGGTTCAATTAAAAAAACCCTGTTTAAACAGGGTTTTCAGCTAATGCTAATCCTTTGATTGCTTCTTTTACCGTTAAATAAGTGATCGTATTCTGAAAGTCTGTATCTAAGTCTTTCATTTTCATCGCAAGCTGTGGTTTGATCCCAGTGATGATGAGTTCAGTTCCAGTTAAGTTCAGCAGGTGATGCAGTTTGAAAATTCGCGCTGCAACGGAATCATCGACATCAATTAAACCAGAAAGATCGACAATTAAATAATCATCCTTTGAATCTTCTAATATACAAGTTAACTTCGCGACGATGGCATCAAAGCGTTCTTCTGATAATTTTCCGATGAGTGGAAGAGCGGAAACACCATTTTTGATTGGGACAATTGGCGTCGACAGAGAGGTGACTTCCTGTAAGGAATCTTCTAGGAGTTGTTCATATTCTTTCTGCTTTGTAATATCCTTTTGAAAGCCAATGAAAAATGTTTTGTCATCTTGTTCAATGTATAGAGGATCTATATTGAGTTCATTCCAAAAAAAAGTACCGTCTTTTTTATAATTTTTGAGCTGTGTGGTAATAGGTGTTTTGTTTTGAATTCCGTGACGTATTAAGGCAAGTTGCTCTTGATTTGTGTCTTTTCCTTGGAGGAATCGACAATTACGTCCAAGAATCTCATCTGGTTTATATCCAGTCATTTGTGTAAAGCCATGATTCACATAAACGATAGGGTTATCCTCTAAAGAAGGGTCTGTAATGACAACACCAATCCGCGCATGATCCAGCGCTTTTTTTATGAGTTCAAGCTGTTTTTGCAAGCCGAAGATGTTCGAGCTGACCATATTACCCTCCTTTGCTGCTGCTATCAGACATTTAAGATGGTTTTTTTAAAACCAAATGAATTCTTTTTAAACGTAACATAACATATGTTCTGTTTCAATGATTGCAATCGCTTTGTTAAATTTGTCATCATAGTTTGTCCTCCATTAGAATAGAGTAAGTAAGGAGACTTTTCATTAGAAAAAGAAGGGATCATTTGAGAATAATTCATAAAATGACAAAAATAGTTAATATGGATTAGGTGAAAATGATTCCAATGCATCAAGATTGTTTTTGGGTCATTCACATATAATGGAAGAAACAAGCTTTTTTTCTTCGTTAGAGAGAATAGACCTTTTACATGGATTATGACGGAACAGCAGAATGGCATTACAGGGGGCTGGACAGCCTGAAGTCGCTTTACTATTCTAAGGGCTTTAGGAAGGTGATGAAAATGCTGCAACAAGTCATTATTGCTTGCGCCATTGGAGGGGTCATGGGCATTCTCGGTCACGTAAAGAAAAAAGGCAGGCTAGAGAAGCCCAGAATGACAAAGAAGTTTATTTATCTAGGGTTTATTGAAGATTGGCTCGTTGGGATGATTGCTGCTACACTGCTTGTCTTATCCTCAAATCCCGAATCTAGTCTGCACTTGATCATCTTATCCATTATTTCAGGTTACGGAGGAGAAGCAGTTCTGCGAAGCTTCGATTTTGTGAGAGAAGAACGTTCACAGGATGCAGGCTCCAACCGTCATAACCGATCTCCACACGAATAATATCCTCACTTTACCCTAGTCTAGGGTACATTCCCATTGTATACAAACCTGCTTGCACTTATGATCATAATTCTATAAAATACTACTTAGATGACGGTTACGATAAGAACAGTGAAGAGGAGTAGTAGGAAAGCAGTATTTGTCTTTAGAGAATTGACGGCTGGTGAAAGTCAATCAAATCTGCTTCTGAACTCGCCTCAGAGTTGCAGTTGCGTTAAAGCTTCTGTCGCATGTCTGCGTTAAAGATATTAAGTGAGCGTATGAACAGTTCATGACGCTAACAAGGGTGGTACCGCGGGAACCAAAAAATCTCTCGTCCCTTTCCAGGGATGAGGGTTTTTTGTTGATTTTAGAAAAATCTGAATTCTTGCAGTGGTCATCTGAGCAGATAAAGCCGTACATATTAAAGGAGGTTTTCACATTGAGTTTTCAGCATCGGGAAATTGAAAAAAAGTGGCAGGATTATTGGCTGACACATAAAACATTCGCCACATCTGACTCGGAAGATAAACCAAAGTTTTATGCGCTAGATATGTTTCCTTATCCATCAGGAGCAGGGCTTCATGTAGGGCATCCTGAAGGATACACAGCAACGGATATTTTATCACGTATGAAACGTATGCAGGGATACGATGTTCTTCATCCAATGGGATGGGACGCATTTGGTCTTCCAGCGGAACAATATGCGCTGGATACAGGAAATGATCCAGCTGAATTTACAGAAGAGAACATTAATAATTTCCGCCGCCAAATTCAATCATTAGGTTTCTCGTATGATTGGGATCGAGAAATTAACACGACAGATCCGAATTATTATAAATGGACCCAGTGGATTTTCTTGAAATTGTACGAAAAAGGATTGGCGTATATTGATGAAGTACCTGTAAACTGGTGCCCAGCACTTGGTACAGTCCTTGCAAATGAAGAAGTCATTGATGGAAAAAGTGAGCGCGGAGGGCATCCTGTTGAAAGACGTCCAATGAAGCAATGGATGCTAAAAATTACAGCATATGCGGACAGGCTGTTAGAAGATTTAGAAGACATTGATTGGCCTGAAAGCATCAAAGATATGCAGCGCAACTGGATTGGACGTTCTGAAGGTGCACATGTTCACTTCGAAGTAGAAGGACATGACGAACAGTTTACTGTGTTTACAACACGTCCTGATACACTATTTGGTGCAACATATGCCGTTCTTGCACCAGAGCATGCACTAGTTGAAAAAATTACAACAGCTGCTCAAAAAGAAGCAGTTGAAGCATATATCAAAGAAATTCAGTCTAAGAGTGACTTAGAGCGAACAGATCTTGCTAAAACGAAAACGGGCATTTTCACAGGTGCTTATGCCATCAATCCATTGAATGGGGAAAAGATGCCGATCTGGATTGCAGATTATGTGTTAGCCACATATGGCACTGGAGCGATCATGGCAGTTCCTGCTCATGATGAGCGTGATTATGAATTCGCCAAAACATTCGATCTTCCAATCAAAGAGGTTGTCGAAGGTGGAGATATTGACAAAGAAGCCTACACAGGTGATGGAAAGCACATCAACTCTGATTTCTTAAACGGCTTAGGGAAAGAAGAAGCAATTGAAAAAGCGATTGCATGGCTGGAAGAACATCAAAAAGGTGAAAAGAAAGTCACTTATCGTTTAAGAGACTGGCTGTTCAGCCGTCAGCGTTACTGGGGAGAGCCAATTCCAATTATTCATTGGGAGGACGGAACATCTTCAGCTGTTTCAGAAGAAGAGCTTCCACTGATTTTGCCTAAGACGACGGAGATTAAGCCAAGCGGAACAGGTGAATCACCTTTAGCGAATATTAAAGATTGGGTAGAGGTCGTCGATCCAGTGACAGGTAAAAAAGGACGCCGTGAAACCAATACGATGCCACAATGGGCAGGTAGCTGCTGGTACTTCTTACGTTATATTGATCCACATAACACAGAAGAACTTGCATCTCCTGAAAAGCTGAAGAAATGGCTTCCGGTTGATGTGTATATTGGTGGAGCAGAACATGCTGTGCTTCATCTGCTATATGCACGATTCTGGCATAAATTCTTGTATGATATTGGTGTTGTTCCAACAAAAGAACCGTTCATGAAATTGTTCAACCAAGGAATGATTCTTGGTGAAAATAATGAAAAAATGAGTAAATCAAAAGGGAATGTTGTCAACCCAGATGATATCGTAGAATCTCATGGTGCAGATACATTAAGACTGTATGAAATGTTCATGGGACCTTTAGATGCATCGATTGCTTGGTCTGAAACAGGTCTTGATGGTGCTCGTCGTTTCCTAGATCGTGTATGGCGTCTGTTTACAAATGAAGATGGCTCCATCAGTGATAAAGTGACAGAGCAATCTGGCGGCGCATTAGAGCGCAGCTACCATGAAACCGTCATGAAGGTAACGGATCATTATGAAGGCTTACGTTTCAATACTGGGATTTCACAATTAATGGTGTTCATCAACGATGCATACAAGGCTGACACACTGCCGAAAGAATATGCAGAAGGATTTGTGAAACTTCTTTCTCCGATTGCACCGCATGTAGCGGAAGAGCTTTGGAATAAACTTGGTCATGAAGGGTCTATTTCTTATGAAGCATGGCCGCAATATGATGAGTCAAAACTTGTCGATGATGAAGTGGAAATTGTCGTACAGCTAAATGGAAAAGTGAAAGCAAAATTAACGGTTCCTGCTGATGCAACAAAAGAGCAACTAGAAGAGCTTGCGAAAAGTGATGCACGGATAAAAGAACAGCTTGAAGGGAAAACAATCCGTAAAGTGATTGCGGTTCCTGGAAAACTTGTCAATATTGTCGCGAACTAATGAACGCACCCATCGGTATCAGCCGATGGGTGTTGTTTATTTCCCGGGACATAATTTTGTCGAAAACAAGGTAATTCCTCCATCAATCTCGTATTTAACAAGTTGATCAAGAAAATGAGGAGTGACGTCAATGGAAAAGGAAAGCAAACGTGAACAACTGCTCAGTTTATTAGGGGAAATGCCGGAGCGCCATCGTGTGGAGGCGTATACGTTAAAGATTGAGGAACGTGAATCGTACTTAGTAGAAACACTCATTCTCTCTATTCATGGGGTGGAGGAAGTTCCGGCTTATTTTGTGAAGCCGAAAGATACAGTGAAAAAAAGGCCTGTTGTCTTGTTTCAGCATTCTCATGGTGGGAATTATGTGGATGGGAAAGAAGAGTTATTGAAGGGGGCTCATTATTTGCAAACGCCTTCATACGCAAAAGAATTCACTTCAAAGGGCTATAGTGTGTTGGCGATTGATCATGCGGGATTTGGTGAAAGAAGGGGAAGAACAGAAAGTGAAATTTTCAAAGAAATGCTGTTAACAGGAAAAGTGATGTGGGGCATGATGCTGTATGAGAGCATGTGTGCAATTGATTATTTGCTGTCCCGCTCTGATGTGCTTCCAGAGCGTTTAGCTGTTTTTGGGATGTCAATGGGCGGCCTTCTTTCATGGTGGACGGCAGCACTTGATGAGAGGGTCAGTGTGTGTGTGGATCTTTGCGCACAGGTTGATCATCACACATTGATTGAAACAAATCATTTAGATAGACACGGTTTTTACTATTATGTACCGAGCTTAGCTAAGCACTTTACAGCAGCTGACATCCAAGAAATGATTTTCCCAAGACCGCATTTAAGCTTAGTTGGAAAGCATGATCAGCTTACACCAGCTGAAGGCGTTGGACGAATTCAACAGACATTAAGTCAAGCCTATCAAGCTGCTTCCTTAAAGGAACGTTATCAGCTTATAGGTCTACATGCAGGTCATTTTGAAACGGCTGCTATGCGCCACGAGGCTACACGTTTTTTGAAAAAGTGGCTGTAATCAATAGAAGGCATGGACATACTACTCCGATAGAAGATGAAGGAGGAAGCAGATGAAAAAAATCACCATGATTGGCGGATGTGGTGTCATCGGACGTTTATTAACTAAAGAGCTCTCTTCGGAGTATGACCTGACCATCATTGATCAAACAAGATGTGTAGAAGAAGTCATTTTTGCAAATGCGGCAATTGAAGAGGAGTTGTTTCAAGCCATTCCAAGAGATACAGATGTGATCATTCATCTTTTAAACACAGACATGACGCATGATGTGATGAATGAAAAGGAGTTTGCAAAAATGAATGATGTGTTTTGGATAAGCACGTATAATATGTTTCGTTCAGCGACCAGGTTAAGCATTCCAAAAGTCATTTTTGCAAGCAGTAACCATGTGACAGATCGCTATGAAAAAGATGGTCACTCCTTACTAGGGCGAGAAATTACGACTGATGATGTACCAGCAACGAAAAATGTGTATGGCATTTTAAAATTTGCTTCCGAACAGCTTGGGCGTTTGTTTCACGATCAAACAGGTATGTCTGTCATCAATTTGAGAATTGGAACTGTCGTGACAGATGAGATGGAAGGATTGCACACTAAAAAAAGAACGAAACGAACGCTTCTTTCACATGAAGATCTTTTTAGCATGATCAAGGCCGCCATCGAAACGGACGTTCCATTTGGGACTTATTATGCCGTATCAGAAAACGAAGGAAAACCTTGGTCTACTGAGGCAACGCAGCAGGAGTTAGGCTACAGGCCTGATGTCAATACGGCAGAAATTCTGAAAGAAAACGATCAGGCATAGAGCATAATCATGACATTAGCTCATGATCTTTTTCTTTTCATTGATGAGGCTAAAAGCACGAATGGCATGATCATCTCTGTGGTCTGTCATGATGATTATAGACGCTTTCTTCCCCCGTTTGTTACATTTTAATCACGATATCGTCAAAGGCTGCAGCTTATGTTCAGACGAAATGATAACGCTTACAAAGAAAGGGCGTGATGAACATAGATCGTTCTATTAAAGGCCGATTGTTCAATGTATTTAATTACTCTTTTCTACTCATGTTCGCATTAATATGTGTGCTCCCGTTCATCCATGTCATTGCCGCCTCTTTTGCGACAGTAGAAGAGGTCATCTCAAAGAAGTTTATTTTGTTTCCAACGACGTTTTCTCTAGAGGCCTATCGCTATATCTTTTCTACAGATATTGTGTATCGCAGCCTGATTGTATCCATTCTTGTGACACTCGTTGGAACAGCGGTCAGCATGTTTTTATCCTCACTTATGGCGTATGGGCTGTCTCGTCAAGAGCTAAAGGGCCGAAGAACCCTCATGTTTCTCGTTGTCTTCACGATGCTGTTTAGCGGAGGGATGATTCCGACGTTTATCGTCGTGAAAACACTTGGGCTGCTTGATACTTACTGGTCACTCATTCTGCCAGTGGCCATCAATGCATTCAATTTGATCATTTTGAAAAACTTCTTTCAAAACATACCGGCTAGCCTTGAAGAATCAGCGAAGATGGACGGCTGTAACGATTTAGGGATCTTCTTTAAAATCGTGCTGCCACTTTCTTTGCCAGCTATTGCGACGATTTCACTTTTTTATGCCGTGACGTATTGGAATACGTACATGACAGCCATTTTATATTTAAACGATTCGGTGAAATGGCCAATTCAGGTCCTGTTAAGACAAATCGTCATTGTATCAAGCGGTATGCAGGGAGATATGTCAGATATGGGCTCATCAACACCGCCGCCAGACCAAACCATTAAAATGGCGGTCATCGTCGTGGCGACCATTCCCGTTCTGCTTGTCTATCCATTTATTCAAAAGCATTTCAACAAAGGGGCATTACTAGGTTCTGTAAAGGGTTAAAAAGATGGAATAACGGAGGGATCTTATGGGGAGAAAGAAATTATGGCTGATTGCCTTTGTTTTGTTATTTGCCGCAAGCGGTATTCTGTCAGCTTGTTCAAGTAAAGGGGCAAGTTCATCAGATGAAAAGGTTGATTTAGACAAAAAGGTGAAGCTGACATGGATGGCGATTTTGTATCATCAGCAGCCGCCGAAAGAGTCAGTGTTAAAAGAGATTGAGAAGCTCACAAATACAGAGCTTGATATTACGTGGGTACCTGATGCGGTGAAAGAAGACCGTTTAAATTCAGCACTTGCCGCAGGGAACCTCCCGCAAATTGTGACGATTCAAGACATTAAGAATTCATCTGCTATCAATGCGTTTAGATCAGGCATGTTCTGGGAAATCGGTCCATACTTAAAGGATTATCCAAATTTAAGTAAGATGAACGAACTGATTAATAAAAATGCCTCTATCGATGGGAAGCTTTATGGCATTTATAGAGAGAGACCACTTTCAAGACAAGGGATTGTCATTCGAAAGGATTGGCTTGAAAATTTAAATTTGGATACACCAAAAACGCTGGATGACCTTTATGAAGTAGCCAAGGCATTTACTGAAAAAGATCCGAACAAAAATGGCAAGGACGATACAATTGGTTTTACAGACCGTAATGATTTGATTTACGGTGCATTTAAAACGCTCGGTTCTTATGAAGGAATGCCAACAGATTGGAAAGAAGAAAACGGCAAATTTACGCCAGACTTTATGACAGATGAATATATGAATACAATGAAATATATGAAAAAGCTGCGTGACAATGGCTATATAAACAAAGACTTCCCAGTCACAAGCAAAACGCAGCAGCAAGAATTGTTCTCACAAGGAAAAGCGGGTATCTATGTTGGAAATATGGTAGATGCAGTGAACTTAAGAGATGATGCAACAGATAAGAACATGGAAGTGGATATTATCAACCGAATCAAAGGTCCAGATGGCAAAGAACGTGTATGGGCATCAGGCGGCCATAATGGCATCTTCGCCTTCCCTAAAACAAGTGTCAAATCAGAAGCAGAGTTAAAGAGAATTTTGGCTTTCTTTGACCGTATTGCAGAAGAAGACGTGTATGGTCTCATGACGTATGGGATTGATGGAAAGCACTATAACAAACAAGATGGAAATACATTTGTGAGGGAAGAAAGCCAAGTGAAAAGCTGGCAGACAGATGTACAGCCGCTTGTCAGCCTCGTAGGGATTGATAAACGTTACTTGAAAAATAAAGGCGATGCAGTTCGTACAAAATATGAAGAGCTAGAAGAAGACAATAAAAACATCATTGTCGCTAACCCTGCTGAAAGCCTGTATTCAGAAACAGCATCAGAGCGAGGAAATGAATTGAAGAAAATCATCGATGATGCGACATATAAGTTCATTCTTGGTGATATCAACGAAGAACAATTTAAGAAAGATGTAGAGAAGTGGAAATCAAATGGTGGAAATAAAATCATAGAAGAATATGAAGCTTCTTTTAAAAAATCAAAATGATGAACATGAAGACCCCCGCTTAGTAAAAAGCGGGGGTGTTTTCATTAAAAGTCGAAGTTGTCGGGATCAGGACCAATTCGTTTATTTTCATTTAAGGCAGACAGGCGCTTCATATCCTCATCAGATAGGACAAAATCGAAAATATCGGCATTTTCTTTTAAACGATGGGCTTTCGTTGATTTAGGAATCGTAATGACGCCTTTTTGCACATCCCAGCGCAAAATAATTTGAGCAGGTGTTTTGCTGTATGTGCCCGCAAGCTCAGTGATCAGCGGGTGGTGCAGCAGCTCTCCCTGCATAAGTGGTGACCAGGCTTCCATTTGGATGCCATGTGTTTTCAAATACGTAAACAGCGTTTCCTGCGTGAGTTTTGGATGAAACTCGACTTGATTAATCGCTGGAATGATGTCCGCATCTTTCAATAATTCGTCTAGATGATGCGGCTGGAAGTTACTCACACCGATGGCTCTGACTTTTCCTTCACGGTACAGCGTTTCAAGCGCGCGCCATGCTTCCTTGTATTTCCTTTCAACTGGCCAGTGAATTAAATACAGATCAAGATAATCAAGCTGAAGTTTTTTCAGGCTGTCTTCGTATGCTTTTAGTGTCGCTTCATATCCTAAATCGGCATTCCACACTTTGGATGTCACAAAGATGTCTTCGCGGCGAAGGCCTGTTTCTGCTAGACCAAGTTGTATGCCTCGTCCAACACCTTCTTCATTGCCGTAAATAGAAGCTGTATCAATACTGCGATATCCTAATTGAATGGCTGTTTTAACAGCTTCAATTAATTCCGTTCCCTCTTCAACCTGAAAGACCCCAAGACCAAATCCGGGCATGCGGACGCCGTTGTTTAATGTTTTTGTACTTTGTAAATCGTTCATATGAAAGTCTCCTTTAAATGGTTTGTTTGTATTCTTTTTGTTCGATTTGATGACTCACCATCGTGAGTATGGCCGCTATGAGCACCATGATGCCGCCAACCCAGCCGGTATGCACAAGCCCAAGGGTATCTGTCACGATGCCGCCTAAAAATGAACCAATGGCGATACCCGCATTAAAGGCAGCGATATTCAGAGCGGAAGCAACATCGACAGCTCCAGGTGTATACCTTTCTGCAAAATCAACGACGGCAACTTGAAGGCCGGGTACATTCATGAAAGCAAACAGTCCCATCAGCATCACAGTTCCAATCCCGAGTGTCATAAATCCAGCAGTAAAGCTAAGGATAAACAAGATGAGACTTTGAATGATAAACATATAAATCAGTGCCTTCATTGGCTGTTTATTCGCTGCTTTTCCGCCAATGACATTCCCAGCGGCGATGGTCATCCCGTATAACAGCAGGATCAAGGCAACTGTTCCAGGCGCAAGACCTGTCACATGCTGCAAGAGTGGGGATAAATAGGTGAAGACGACAAAAGTTCCTCCATACCCTGTAGCAGTAATGACAAATAAAAGCAACATTCTTTTCGTCTTTAATAAGGATGCTTGATCCTTAAACGTTGTTTTCACGCCCTGTTTCAATTGAGACGGAACAAGGAAATAGTTAGAAATCAGTGCGATTAGGCCAATCATAACAATCACACCAAATGACGTCCGCCAGCCGAGCTCATGACCAAGAAACGTACCGAATGGCACACCGGTCACAGTAGCGACTGTTAAACCAGTGAACATAAAGGCAATAGCGCTTGCCCGCTTTTCTTTCACCACTAGGCTTGCGGCAATGGTCGAGCCAATCGACATAAATACGCCATGTGATAGGGCTGAAATCACTCGTCCGATTAAGAGTACAGAAAAAGTCGGGGCAATCGTGGCGAGTGTATTTCCGATCAAAAAGACGAGCATAATGAGCAAAAGCAATGTCTTTTTTTTCATCGTTGACGTAAGTGAGGTTAGAATTGGTGCGCCAAAGGTAACACCGAGCGCATATAAAGAAACGGTCCAGCCGGCCTGACTGACACTCACGCCAAAGTCCTCTGAGATCATCGGCAGGAGACCTACAGAGATAAATTCAGTTGTACCTATAGCAAATGCACTAATCGCTAGTGCGAGAAGGGCAAAGTGATTTTGTTTGTTTTGCATCGTGATTCACATCCTTCTTTCATGACATTTTAATAGACGAAGCCGATCGGCAAGAGTTATTATCTAACATAGATGACAGAAAAAAAAGTACGTACTTTTTTGTAATATAGGTACTAAAAAGTGCCTGTTCAGCATCAAAAGGAGTGAAGCGACGTTGGAAAAGAAGAAATATAATATCTCTGTGGAAGCAACGCTTGAAGTGATCGGCGGGAAATGGAAGTGTGTCATTTTATGTCATTTAACACATGGGAAAAAGCGGACGAGTGAACTGAAGCGCCTCATGCCAAATATCACGCAAAAAATGCTCACACAGCAGCTGCGAGAGCTTGAAAATGACGGTGTGATTAACCGCATTGTATATGAACAAGTGCCGCCCAAAGTGGAATATGAATTAAGTGAATACGGACAGTCACTTGAGCGAATTTTAAATGCGTTATGTGATTGGGGGGCAGCCCATATTGAACGAGTGTATGGCGAGCCGCTTTCAGTGCTGGAAGACAGTATTCTAAATGAACAGTTTAAATAAAAAAGTCCCGCTTCTTGTGAGAGCGGGACTTTGCTTTATGTGCCTTTTTTCTGATCACGGTATTTCCCAGGTGTCGTGCCTTCCAGCTTTTTAAAGGAGCGGATGAAATTTTGCGGATTTTTATATTTTAGCTTTTCCGAAATTTCTTTCACCGACATATCCGTCTCCACCAACCAGTTTTTGGCGACATGATGTCTGTAAGACGAGAGATATTCACTAAAGGAGATATCCATTTCTTTTCTAAAAATACTGCTTAAATAATTTGGGTTGTAGTGCAGGCGTGTAGCGATTTCGTCCAATGTCAGATCTGAGTCAAATTCTTGATGAATGATATGAATGATTTTCTCAGAGATATTTTTATATTGAGAGTCTTCACGCGCGCCGAGCTGATCAATGATGGGTCGAATGATCTCATGTTTCAGCCACGCTTCTGTATCTTCAAACGTTTTAAACTCAAAGATCGTATCATAGAGCATTTTATTATCTTCGACTTCAAACAATTCAATGCCTAGCAAATGCATCAGCTCGATGAGATTGTTTAAAAAACGAGCGAGAGCAATCTGGTACTCATGTGGTCCAGCATTTTTAGAAAAAATGGATTGCAGAAGCACATGTAAATAGTGATCTGCCTTGCCTTGATCGCCTGCTTTAATGGCATCAAATAAATCATGCTGCAGTTGTTTTGGGAAATGAGTCTTAAACGTCTTTCCTTGCTGAATGTGCTCGTATAAAAGAATGGATTTTTTCTCTGCTTTGAGCCTATATTTTAAGGCTTCTTTTCCCTCAATATAAGCATGTTTGGCCATAGAGAGCTCTTTAAATGAGCGACTGATCCCAATGCTGATCGACAAGCCCAGCTCTTCCTCAATCCGCTGCTGAATTGTTTCGGCTAATTGATTTAAATATTCAGTAAATTCCTCTTCTGACTTCGATTGATTGAGGACAATCGTCGTTTGATGCTGATTGACAACGGTCGGCTGAAGGTGCTCCTCTAGCGGAATAATCTGCTCAATCAGTCCATTTATCGCAAATAAAAGCAAGTCTGCATCCTTTTTTTCATACGGCGTTCCTTTTAGTGTATCGATTTGGGTCACAAGCATGGACAAATGGGACCAGTCACGAGGAAAGCCTAGACTTTGAAATCGGTTGTGAATCTCTTCTTCCGTCAGCTTGCCAAGCAGCAGCCGCACCATAAAGTATTGCTGTAAGTGTGTTACTTGCTGTTCAATCCGTTCCTCTAGATCATTGTTTTGATCTTTCATTTGTTTAATGCTCGATTCGATGAGCTCAAATTCATTTTGGAAAGGCTGTTTATGCAAAAACGACTCATTACGTGCAAAGGATTCGTATAATAAGCGAATCGGTTTATAAAAGTGTCTAGAGCCAAACCATGAAAATAATAATGAAAGCGCTAACAAAATAAAGCAAATAATAAAGGTGATCCACCCGATTGATTTCGTTTGCTGCTTTAGTTCTGGAATGGAGACAAAGGATAAGTATGTCCATTCGTTATAATCTGATTTTTGAAACGTAATTTGATAGTTTAGTTCATCGATTTTCATATCAAATTGTCCGGATCGTTCTTCAAGTGACAGGACATGTTTGACGAAATCTTGATTTTTTAACGAGTCACCAATTTGTTCTTTTCGATTATGTAGCAGCACTTTTCCGTTTGTATCAATGACAAACATACTATCAGATTGAGAGAAGTCAGGCATGTTGTCAGCAATCACGCAGCTTGGAATGCTGGCGACGGCGATCCCCTTCTTTTGGACACTATTCATCGGAAGCTGCTTGATTAAATTCACATTGTATTTGCAAAAGGATGTCTTTCCTTCTTTTGTTGAGACAAGTGGATTATTTTCTTCAAGTGCCCAGCTGGAATGACTCGGAATATTGAGGTAAGAGGTTAACGCTTTCTCTTGATCTCCGTTTGATACATGATAAAGACCAGAATTGTTCATGTACCAATCTTCCATTTTACTAACAAGTGTAATATTGGAGAGATCGGTGTCGAAGGTTTGCAGGTAATTCAGTTCTTGCTGGACTTGATTATAAAGTTGGAATTGGTCTGGATTTAAAGGTTCTGCCAGTGTTTGAAGGAGAGGCGGCGAACTGACATAGTGAGTGAGAGAATGATCTACTGTCTTTAAAATATGCTCAATATTGGATTGCGTTTGTTTGACGCTGTCCAGCTTTTCATTTGAAATATTTTCGAGTGCAGTTTTTTGCGAATGCTGATAAGAAAAAATACCGACAATAATAACAGGAATCGTACTAAGCACGAAAAAAAACGTCACCAGCTTGTAATAAAATTTATACTGCTTTCTTTTCATAAAACCCCCCATTTCAAACGAAACAATCTTTTCCCCTTAGTTTATTAATCCAAAAATCTGGTAGGTTTGTCAATAATCATTTTCTGAGATTAGGATCATTTTCTTATGTTTTATGTAACGTTTTGAGTAGCTTCCCCTGAGTAAATATGATCTGATGATATGATTGTAGACGGATTTTTCATCCTTAAGATACAGTTAACACATGCATCAGCATGAGGGGAGGCTTTATCTGTGAAAACACAGGATGTCACTGCCAAGGGTGTGCCTGCGGCAGCTTTGAAAAAAGAAAAGAGAAAGCGCTTACTTAATCAATTGCTTAGTCAAAAATTTCTGTATTTAATGATTTTGCCAGGGCTCCTTTATTTTCTTGTCTTTAAATATGTCCCTATGTGGGGGCTGATCATTGCCTTTCAAGATTACCAGCCGTTTCTCGGAATTCTTGGCAGTGAGTGGGTTGGCTTCAAACACTTTATTCGCTTATTTACAGAACCAACATTTTTCATCTTATTAAAAAATACGCTCATTTTATTTGCCATGAATGTCGTGATTTTCTTTCCGATTCCAATCTTATTAGCCCTTCTTTTAAACGAGGTCAGATTGGCACTGTTTAAGAAATTTGTTCAGACAATGATTTATATTCCTCACTTCATGTCATGGGTGATTGTGGTGTCCTTATCTTTTGTTTTGTTAACGGTAGATGGCGGGTTAATCAATGAATTGATTGCTTTCTTCGGAGGAGAAAAGATTAACTTCCTTCTTAGTCAAGAATGGTTTAGACCCATGTACATTTTGCAGGTAATCTGGAGAGAAGCGGGTTGGTCAACCATTATTTATCTTGCAGCGATTACAGCAGTAGATCCGCAGCTATATGAAGCAGCAAAAATGGATGGAGCCGGCAGACTCAGACAAATGTGGCACATCACCCTTCCTGCGATTAAAAGCGTCATTGTTGTACTACTCATTTTAAAAATTGGTGATACATTAGAACTTGGATTTGAGCATGTCTATTTATTACTCAATGCGACCAACAGGGAAGTCGCAGAGATTTTTGATACGTATGTGTATACAGCTGGTCTGAAGCAAGGACAATTCAGCTATAGTACTGCTGTTGGTTTATTTAAAGCAGCTGTTGGACTTATTTTGGTCATGATGGCGAACCGTTTAGCGAAGAAGTTTGGAGAAGAAGGGATTTATTAAAAGGGGAGATGAAGACCAATGACATTATCGATTGAAAAGGGATCACCGCTTGAGCATGCAGAGAAATTAGCACAAACAATAATGAAAGCGTATACACCGATTGAACTTCCGCCAGCTGGAAGGTGGCACTATCATCAAGGGGTTTTCCTTTGCGGAGTGATGAAGCTTTACGAAGCAACAGAAAACGAGGCGTACTTTGATTATGTGAAAAATTATGCTGACTCACTCATTGATGACCATGGGAATCTGTTATTCCGCAGAGACGAGCTTGATGCCATTCAAGCAGGGCTCATTTTATTCCCGCTGATTGAAAGAACGGGAGAGAAGCGGTATGTGAAGGCAGCAGAAAAGCTTCGGGGGCTTTACCGGACGCTGAATCGCACGTCTGAGGGTGGTTTCTGGCATAAAGACAATTATGCCTATCAAATGTGGCTAGATGGTCTTTATATGGGTGGACCTTTTGCTTTAAAGTATGCCCAGTTGACAGGAGAATCGGAGCTGGTGGACATGGTCATCCATCAAGAGCATCTCATGAGAAAGCATACCAAAGATGAAAAAACGGGCCTTTACTATCATGCATGGGATGAACGGAAAGTGATGCCATGGGCTGATCAACAGACGGGCTGTTCCCCAGAATTTTGGGCAAGATCCTTTGGCTGGTATGTCCTTGCGTTAGCCGATATGATCGAAGATTTGCCAGAAGGTCATGAAGGACGAAAATTGTGGAAGGACACACTGACAGATATGCTGGAAAGTGTAGCAAAGTATCAGGACGACAAAACGGGTCTATGGCATCAAATCATTGATAAAGGAAGTCATAGCGACAATTGGCTTGAAAGCTCAGGGTCATGTCTATTCATGTATGCGATGGCAAAAGCCATGAATGAAGGATATGTCAGTCTTCGATATGTTGATCACGTGGTCAAAGCGTATCAAGGGTTGATTGAGTATAAAACGGAGGAAAAAGACAACGGCGATTTTACAGTGAACGATATTTGTATTGGAACATCTGCGGGATTTTATGATTATTACGTTGGCAGAGAGCGGAGCACGAATGATTTGCATGGAGCAGGCGCTTTTATTATGGCGTTAACTGAACTAGAAAAGCTGTCTGTGTTTCAAAAGGTATGAGGCGGCATCAAAAGGCTGCGGCATGGCTCCTCAGCTTCATCGCTGCCTTTTATTTGTCCGCCTGTCAGGGGAAAACAGAGGGGATTGATGTCCTTATTTTTTCTGACATGTCAAAAGCAATGAAAGACCAATTAGTGGAGAAAGCTTTTCAACCAAATCAGGAGACATACGATGTTCACATCTTCCCTGCAATTCCTGAAAAACTTCTTGTTGAAATAACTGCAAAAGAGGGGGACGTGATGTTTGTCCCGGAAGAAATGTTTAGAACATATGATGATCCTGAAAGCTTTCAGCTGCTTGAAGAGATGCGGGTAGATGGCGAAGGGGCAGGACCATATACGGTAGAAGATGCAAAGACGGGAAATACAGTCGATTATGCGGTCCAAATCAAGAAAGGAACAAAGCAGCTAAATGGCTATACCTTTCGATTACATCGAGATATGGTCGCCTTCATTCCTGTGTATGGGGAGAAATCTAAAGAGGCACTGTCTCTCATGAAGCAGCTTCGTGAAAACCAATAGAAAAAGGGGTGGGGGAATGTGAAAAGGGTCGCCGTTTGCGGGCTCAGTCACCGTGCTTTCAATATGTTTATCAAACCGCTCACCGAGGATTTTAACGAGCATTACAGGATTACAGGGCTCCTAGATGTAGATGAGAAGCGGTATACACTTTGTCAGGAGCGTTTTCCATCACTAAGGGGCGTCTCATTTTTTCATGAGGATGCATTTGGTCAGATGGTGAAGGAAGCAAGACCAGATATCGTCATTGTGGCGGGGCGAGATGATACACATGTCACATATATCCTGCAGGCACTGGATCATGATCTGGATGTCATAACGGAAAAGCCGATGGTCACAACAGTAAAAGACGCCAAAGAGGTGATGGAAAAAGAGGCAGAAAGCAAAGGAAAGGTCACCGTCACCTTTAATTATCGCTACAATCCATTCCATCGAAAGATAAAAGAGCTCATTTTAGATGGAAAGATTGGGAGGGTCACGTCTGTTGAGTTAAGCTGGCTCATTGATACGTATCACGGAGCGAGTTATTTCAAAAGGTGGAACCGCTCGCGTCAATATTCAGGTGGTCTGTCTATTCATAAATCGACCCATCACTTTGACTTGGTCAACTGGTGGATTGATCAAAAGCCGAAGCAAGTATTTGCCTATGGCGCACTGAATTATTATGGGGATGAAAGTCCTTGGAATCCTTTGCAGGGTGAAGAGAATCGATATTGTGGAACGTGTCATGTAAGAGATACCTGTCATTATGAAGCAAGGTGGAATCCGCGGGTAGAGCGCACAAAGGTGGAGGATGACCATATTGAATCAGGTGAGCAGCAGTCAAAGCAATACTCGAATTATCGCCCGGATGCCTGTATTTTTGATCAAGAAATTGATATTGAGGATACATATGTGGCGTCAGTGGCTTATGATCAGGGGGCTTTGTTAAGTTACTCGATTCAATTTTCAGCGCCATATGAAGGCTACCGGCTTGCGATTAACGGGACGAAGGGACGGATTGAAACAAATGAGTTTCATGTGCCATCGAGAATCCCTTTTCAATTCCCTGAACAGACAATTGCATACTACCCGATGTTTGGTGGAAAAGAAACGATTGAAGTTGTGAAGCAATCAGGTGGTCATGGAGGCGGAGATCCGCTATTATTAGCAGATTTATTTTTAGGAAAAGATCCGCTCATTCCTTATGACATTTCGGCAGGAGCAGAGGCGGGGGCTTATTCCATTGCACTTGGCGAAGGCATGTGGCGCTCAGTTGCAGAAAAACGCCCGATTGAAATAGAAGAATTGTTTCAAAAAGAGACGGTGTAACGAGAAAGAGAGGAGGGACGAGAGATGGATCATGACGGATCAATGAGCAGAATGCTGCGTATGTGTGAGTGGGTGATGAGACTCGCCTATACAAATTTGTTATGGCTTTTGTTCACTTTACTTGGGCTTGGAATCTTTGGCTTCATGCCTGCAACAACAGCGTTATTTTCTGTGATGAGAAAGTGGATACAAGGGCATGAGCAAGTCAGCGTCTTTCAAACCTTTTGGAAAGTATACCGCGAAGAATTTGTACGCTCTAATGTCATTGGAGTGGTGCTGGTCATCATCGGGACAATTATTTATGTAGACCTTGCTTATATTTATCCAACGAGCTGGTTTTTACACGTGCTTCGCTTTGCGATCTATATCTTTGGTTTTCTGTTTATTGTCAGCTTGTTTTATATCTTTCCGCTGCTGGCTCATTATGATTGGAAAAAGCGTCTTTATTTGAAATTTTCCCTTCTACTTGGGATCTCGTATTTGCAATATACGCTCTCTATGCTCGTTTTCTCGGCTATTCTCTTTATCCTATTTGCTTATTTGCCAGGGATCGTGCCATTTTTTAGCATCAGCATTCTCGCATATGGCCACATGTGGCTAGCCTATCAAGTGTTTAAAAAGATAGAGTTTGAAAGCGAACAGCCGGCAGTTGATGTGAAGAAACGATTCCCGTCTTTCCTTCAATCCAAGCGGGTGAATACGCAGTGATGTGTATGATTTGCTATAATGGTGTCACCGTGAATAAAAGGAGAGATGAGAGTCGTGTCAGTAAAAGAAATTTCAATAGAAGAATTAAAGCAAAAGCTAGAGCAAGAAGAAGCCATTCAACTCGTCGATGTGCGTGAGGATGAAGAGGTAGCAGAAGGCATGATTCCAGAGGCAGTCCATATTCGAATGGGCGATATTCCTGAGAAGCTAGATGCGTTTGATAAGACACAAGAGTATTATATTATTTGCCGTTCTGGTAAACGCAGTGAGAATGTCTGCTATTTCTTAGAAGACCAAGGCTATCAAGCAACCAATGTCGTTGGCGGCATGCTTGCATGGACAGGAGAAACAAAACCGAAGCTGTAAACAGAAGTCCTTTCATCGACAAGATGGAAGGCTTTTTTTGTTCATATGTCCGTCTCTATTTGCATAAAAATAGAGTAGCAAGAGAAGGGAGAGTGGCATGTGTGCTGAAGGTAGCTGTATTTGATGAAGAACACGAGAAAGATTTGCAAAGCGAAATCAATCTTTTTTTAAAAGGAATGGACGACGACCAAATTATTGACATTAAATACAATGTGGCGGTGATCTGTGAGCAAGGAGGAGAGCAGCTCTACTGTTTTTCAGCGCTCATTTTATATAAAAAATAAAAGGACCTGCTGAAAGGTCCTTTTGCCATGATCAACTAGCGTCAATATGTAAACGATGCTTTTTGCAGTGAACGCATTGAAAGAGGTAGCCTTGCAAGTCTCCTCCGTTCACGAGCCATTGTTTCAGGTTCTCTTTTGTGAAATGTCCACCACTGCAAATCTCTTCAATATCCTCTGAGAGTTCTTCCTCTAAATGCTCAATCTCTTTCCATCCAACATACTGCACAATCGCGCAAAAATCCCCGCAATGGCTTAACCAATATTCCTGCTGCCATCCGCGGTAACCCGGCGTTCTGTAGATCAGTTCATCTATATATTCTTCATGATCGACGTCATCACAACTCACATCGTCTTGAAACATTCCATTATATGTTTGAGCAGCTGATCCATCTTTAATGCACCAAGGACAAATGCCAGAAACGTCTTCAACAGAATAAAAAGGACCATGATATACATAATCTCGTTCTTTCTCACAAACGGGGCATATCGTCTGCTCTTTTTTAATCACATGTAATGAAACTGGGTCTGGGTTGTACTTGAACGTAGGTAACGTCATATAAACCTCCATTATGTAGAAAAGTGATGATTCAACACTATTTTATCGGAATACACGATGTCATGACAATCTTCAATTATTTCAACGAGAAAAAAAGCCGTTCGGATGAGGAACGACTTTTCTTTTGTGATGATTATGCTTTTTTTACTCTTGGACTTCTTGGTTTATTGTACTTATTTGCTTGTTTAATCGCTCTTCGTTCTTCATTTAATGATTTGTACAGAGATACAATCATTAAAATGATGACAACAGAGAACGGTAAAGCAGCAAGTTTGGCTGTGTTTTGCAAGGCCTGCAGACCGCCTGAAAATAAGAGCACTGCTGCTACTGCTGACTGGATAATACCCCAGCTGATTTTTACACTATTCGCTGGATTTAATGATCCATAGGTTGTCTGCATTCCGAGAACAAATGTAGCTGAGTCTGCTGATGTGATAAAGAATACCGCAATTAAGATCAGTGCCAGAATGGAAGTAATCATGGCAAGTGGATATTCATTTAAAACACCAAACAGCATCGTTTCAGTAGACATGTTTGCAACATCGACGATATTGTTCTGTTGCAAGTCCATCGCAGATACGCCAAAGATTGAGAACCAAAGGAACACGAGGATGGAAGGAGCCACTAAGACACCAATTAAAAATTCTCGAATGGTTCTTCCGCGTGAAACCCTTGCAATAAAAATACCGACAAATGGCGACCAAGAGATCCACCATGCCCAATAGAAGATGGTCCATCCATTAATCCATTCTCTTTTTTCAGGATCATTTGGTGATAATCTAAAGCTCATTTGTACAATATTTGATAAGTATTGTCCGATTGAATCAGTAAATGAATTTAAAATATACACAGTTGGTCCAACAATGAGTAAAAAGAACATGAGTAAAGCAGCAAGAATCATGTTTGTGTTACTTAAATATTTAATCCCTTTACCAATACCGCTCCAAGCAGAGAGAAGGAACAGGACCGTGACGATTGCAATAATGATGAGCTGAGTTAGGAAGTTATTTGGAATACCAAATAAATAGTTTAATCCGCCATTAATTTGTGCGGCACCTAGTCCTAAACTAGTAGCTACGCCTACCACCGTTGCAAATACTGCGATGCAATCAATGGTTTTTCCAATCCATCCATGAATTCTGTTTCCGAATACTGGGTATAAGGTGGAACTGATTAATCCAGGTGCATCTTTTCTAAATTTAAAGTATGCAATGCAAAGGGCGACAATTGCATAAATGGCCCATGCATGAAGTCCCCAGTGGAAAAAGGTATAACGAAGGGAATCACGGAAGGCTTGTGCATTTTCCGTCTCGCCTGTTGGGGATTGAATGGCAAAGTGGCTGATCGGTTCAGCGGCTCCGTAAAAAACAAGCCCAATGCCCATTCCAGCACTAAATAGCATCGCAAACCAAGAAAATAGACCAAATTCAGGCTCTTCACCTGGCTTACCTAACGTAATTTTTCCGATAGGGCTAAAGATAAAGAATAGACAAAAGCCGACTAGCAGCGATACGACTAATAAATAATACCAGCCAAAGTCATTTGTAATGTATGTTTGAATTTGATCTGTCACATTTTGCAGTGATTCTGGAGAAAGGGCTCCCCATAGAACGGCAACAAATGTGATAGCAATCACAATCCAAAATACACTTGATACGTTTTTCACACCATCTCACTCTCCTGTTGTTCTACACGTTTAAGCAGAGGATTTAATTTAATATCCCCTGTCTCAACTATTTTCAAACAAAAAGAGGCGAGTTTCTCACTCGACCTCTATTTTACCGTAACATGTTTTGCTTCCATTTATCAACCATCGATATGTGAAGATGACTTTTCTTCAATTCGTTTGCGCAGACGGTAGACATATTCTTTTAAACAAACAGCGAAAATCGTAAACGCTAAAATAATGGCGACTTTTAACGGGGTAATGGACAGCTTCATAAAGAAAGCGGCTGTCAAACTAATGACAACTGCAAGGACAATCGGAAGTGCACGTCTAATCATTGGAATCTCTCCTTTACTTCTAGTGCGGCATTCATGCCAGCTAACCTGCCTGTGACAAGTGCTGACGTAATATTGTAACCGCCTGTGTAACCGTGAATATCTAAAATTTCTCCGCAGAAATAAAGACCCGCCATTTTTTTAGATGCCATTTTCTTCGGTTCAATTTCTTTAACAGAAACGCCGCCTCCTGTAACAAAGGCTTTATCTAAAGAAAGCGTCCCATTTGCATGGACGATGAAATGTTTACAATCATGCGCAAAAGCGCGGAGTTTATCTTTAGCGAGACCAGAAAATGTCTCCTGCGGATCAATGCCATTTCGTTCTAAAAGGAACAATAAATAGCGTTCTTGCATCCAAGATTTCAGGACATTTTTAATGGCTTTTTTTGGTTCATCTTTTAGATCGCGATGAAGCTTTTGGAATAGCTCCTCGTCATTGAGCTTTGGGTATAAGTCAATTTGAAGACGGACGCCCGGTTGCTTTTTCAGTTCCTTCACAACAAATCCGCTGCATCTCAGAACGGCAGGACCTGATAAGCCAAAGTGTGTAAAGATCATATCCATGACATGAGTGACGACGGGTTTTCCTTTTTTATTTAAAACACTCACGGCCACACTTCTTAATGAAAGACCTTGAAGCACTTTGTCCTTAATAAAACGCTCATCTGACGTGACGGGTACTTCTGTTGGGAAGAGCTCTGTAATGGTATGGCCAGCGGCTTCTGCCCATGCATAGCCATCGCCAGTAGAGCCTGTATGAGGCACACTTTTCCCGCCAACAGCAATGACAACGGCATGACTTGAAATTTTTTCATCATTATTTGTAACAATTCCAGCTGCTTGTCCGTCTTGATACAGAACGGTTTTAATCTTTTCATTCGTTCGAATGGTCACATTGAGCACGCGGAGCCTATCCAATAGGGAATCCACAACAGATTGTGCTTTGTTTGAGACAGGGAACATACGTCCATGGTCTTCTTCTTTTAGTTCAATACCTAGATTTTCAAAGAACGAAATAATATCCTCGTTATTGAACTCAGAAAATGCACTATATAGAAAACGTCCGTTTCCGGGAATATGCTTGATAATTTCTTCTACTGGAAGGCGATTGGTCACATTGCAGCGTCCACCGCCAGAAATGGCGAGCTTTCTGCCAAGTTTGTTTCCTTTGTCAATTAACAGAACCGATGCACCGTGTTCTGCCGATGCAATCGCGGCCATCAGTCCAGAAGGCCCACCGCCAATGACAATGACATCATAATGTTTCATGTTACATTCCTCTTTCTACTTTCAGTCATTTCTCTATTATAACGAAGATTGGGGAAGGCTGAAATATGAATTGATTGGTTTTGTGACTTCTGTATTGGATTTGTTACCTGTGCGATGAAATGATGTGTTAAAATAGTTAAGTTGAATATTCATTAGAAAAATGGTGGTTAAGCGCATGTCTAATAAACTGCTTCGTGGTACGTTGGTTTTAACGATAGGGACTTATCTCTCTCGTATTCTTGGTATGATTTACTTAATTCCATTTAGCGCAATGGTCGGAGCGACTGGTGGTGCGCTATTCCAATATGGATACAATCAGTATACGATCTTTTTAAGTATTGCTACGCTCGGTTTTCCAACAGCGGTATCGAAATTCGTCTCTAAATATAATGCAATCGGCGATTATGAGACAACAAGAAAAATGTTCAGGGCGGGTATGTCGGTCATGCTTGTCACCGGTATTATCGCCTTTTCTATTTTATATTTGACCGCACCGATCTTTGCCAAGATTCAGCTTGGAGGATCGAATGAAACTGGCGGTTTGACGGTTGATCAAGTGGTTTATGTGATTCGGATGGTCAGTTTGGGTCTATTGGTTGTACCCATTATGAGTCTTGTGCGAGGGTTTTTCCAAGGCCACTCGATGATGGGCCCGACAGCTGTTTCCCAAGTCATCGAACAACTTGTCAGAATCATCTTCCTATTAACAGCGACGTTTATCATTTTAAAAGTGCTTGACGGCGGTCTTGTTATTGCGGTTGGTTATGCCACATTTGCCGCACTCATTGGTGCGTTTGGCGGTCTATTTACGCTTTATTTATATTGGCTGAAGCGGAAAGATCGGCTTTTGGCAATGCAGCCGAATACAGGGGACTATTCTGGATTATCTTATAAGCAAATGTTTACAGAGCTGTTCAGTTATGCAGCACCCTATGTGTTTGTTGGCCTTGCCATTCCAATTTATTCTTATATTGATACAAATACAATTAACAGAGCGATGATTGCATCAGGACATCAGGATATTAGTACAGCGGTTCTGTCTATTGTGACGCTATATTTACCGAAGCTTGTCATGATTCCTGTGTCACTTGCAACTGCATTTGGTTTAACATTGATTCCAACCATAACGGAATCCTTTACAGCGCGAAATTACAAGCTGCTGAATCGACAAATTGATCAAACGATGCAGGTCATTTTATTCTTCGTTTTGCCTGCTTCATTTGGTATCTCGGCATTGGCTGGACCAGTTTATTGGTTTTTCTATCCGTCTGTGCATCCTGAGATTGGGACTTCTATTTTGTTTTGGTATGCACCTGTTGCGTTACTGTTTTCTTTATTCACCATTAACGCAGCGATTTTACAAGGGATTAACAAACAAAAATTTGCGATCGTCAGTCTTTTGTTAGGGATCATCATTAAAACGGTTCTCAATATCCCGCTGATTAGCTGGCTGCAAGGAAACGGTTCTGTGCTTGCAACGGCATTAGGCTACAGTGCCTCGATTTTGTATATGTTCATCATGATCAAGCGCCATGCAGGCTATTCGTTCCGCAGGATTTTCAAACGGTTTATTTTAATTGGTATTTTAACGGCAATCATGGCTGTAGTGGCTTATGTGACATGTCAGCTTGTGAGTCAAGTCATTTCATATGAAGGCGGAATCATACAAGCGGGTATTGTTATTTTGATTTCAATGATCACTGGCGGCGGTGTGTATATGTTCTTATCTTATAAAGTTGGATTGTTAGAGCGTGTACTTGGCAGCCGGATGCCATCATTTTTAAGAAAAAAGAGTTAAGAAGAGGTGGAGAAGCATGAGGCTTGATAAATTGCTGGCCAATACCGGCTTTGGTTCAAGGAAAGATGTAAAGAAGCTGGTCAAGGCCCGGGCTGTCACAGTGAATGGAGAAGTGGCGAAGCAGGTGAAAGATCATGTCGATCCAACAAATGATGAAGTGCTCGTGCATGGAGAGCGTGTAGAGTATAAAGAATTCATTTATCTCATGATGAACAAGCCAGATGGTGTCATTTCAGCAACGGAGGATCTGCGAGATGAGACGGTTGTCGATCTACTAGAGCCAGAGGATATTGCAAGGGAGCCATTCCCTGTGGGGAGACTGGATAAGGATACAGTCGGTCTCCTCCTCCTTACAAATGACGGCCAGCTTGCTCATCAATTGTTATCTCCGAAAAAGCACGTCCCGAAAACGTATGAAGTTCATCTAAAATACCCGCTTGGAGATCAAGACATCACTCGTCTAGAAGAGGGAGTTGTGATTTTAGACGACTACCGAACGAAGCCGGCGCAGGTTGAAGTAGATGCCAACCAAGAGGCAGATACACGAATCCGGTTAACGATTACTGAAGGGAAGTACCATCAAGTGAAGCTGATGGCACAAGCAGTGGGCAATGAAGTGATCTTTTTAAAACGGCTCTCGATGGGGGCTGTTTCATTAGACGAAGATTTGGCGCCCGGAGAATACCGTGAATTGACGGAGGAAGAGTTAGACAGCTTAATCAATCGTGATTAATATAGAGAAAATGAAAAGAACCGGCATATCGCCGGTTCTTTTAGCGTGTAGACAAACCCTCGCATTCGCCCGCAGTCCTGCGCGCTGGTGCTCACGAATGTCAAATTCGCTCCGCTCCAGTACTCGTCCTTCCTAGGGCTGCAAAGGTTTTCTATCACGCTAAAAAGAAGACAAAGGGCTAAAATCAAGTTCATTTTAGCCCTTTGTCAACAAAATGAAAAGAACCGGCGACCGCCGGTTCTTTTTGTTATATGGAAGTTCATTATTCGCTTATGATGATATTTTTACTTTTTTTCTCGTTGTTTCCCATTTGCCTCTGCTTGGACTATGAACAAGATCGTTATAGGCAAGCACGTTTAAGTCTCTTTGGATGGTTCTAGGTGTGATCCCGAATTCATCAACCAGTTCTTGTGTCGTCACAAGACCTTTCTCTTGAATGAACATATAAACTGATTTTATTCGAGTCATCATACGGTTTGTTGAAGGTTTCAAAAAACCACTCCCTATCAATAAGATCGGATGGACTTGACTAACCACAACTTACTACACTAAAACTGCGACATAAGGACATGCAACAATGGTAAATGTTCGTGTTTCTTAATGTTTTATTCTATTATACACGTTATTATGCATCTAGTTCCACCAAAAAGTCAACTTTACGTGTTTTTAAACTTGTCTTCATGAATTGAAATATGTTATATATCATGATTTGAATCCGGTTACAACCCAATAAACACAAGGCATATAAAGAAAATTGCCACTTAAGAAAGATCAAAAAATAAACACAGAAAATTTACAAAATAAAAAATCATTCATACAAAAAAGACACATTCAAATGAGAAATGTGTCTTTTTATTTTGGTTATCCTTCTAAGAAAAAGAGCTGCACGAAAAATAAGACAGCAAAAATGAGCACAAGAATATGCACTTCTTTCCATTTTCCTTTTGCCAGCTTCACAAGTGGATATGAAATAAATCCTAGTGAAATTCCTGTAGAGATGCTAGATGTCAGCGGCATGGAAAGAATCACAAGAAAAGCAGGAAATGCTTCGTCAAGCTCATTCCAGCGAATACGTGACACTGAATTCATCATCAAACAGCCGACAATGATTAAGACAGGTGAAGTGATGGACGGCAAAGACGAAATGGCTTGAACGAGTGGACCAAAAAACAAAGCCACAATAAACAATGCAGCAACGGTTAAAGAGGTCAGTCCAGTTCTTCCGCCAGCAGCAACTCCTGATGAGGATTCAATGTAAGCTGTGGTTGGGCTTGTTCCAAACATTGAGCCAATTGTCGTCGCAGCAGAGTCAGCAAGTAAGGCTCTGCGTACTTTTGGGAGCTGACCATTTTTCATTAAACCTGCTTGTTCCGCAACCCCGATCATTGTTCCTGTTGTATCAAAAATCGTCACAAGTAAAAAGGAGAAGACAACAGCATACAAGTGATGGGAAAATACATCGCCAAACGCAGCGAATGGATTTGTAATCAGCATTCCTTCAGGCAGTGCTGGGGTATCCACTAGCACTTTAGGAAAATGAAGCTGGCCTGTTGCAAGTGCAATTAATGTGGTTGCTAACATGCCGATAAACAGCGCTCCATACACTTGAAGAACCATTAATATGACAGAAATCATTAAACCAACGAGTGTCAAAATGACAACAGGTGAGCTTAAATTGCCAAGCTTCACAAGATTTTGTGGATCAGCAGTGATGATTCCAGACTGTCTTAGCCCAATGAATGCAATAAATAATCCGATACCTGCTGTAATCCCGTACTTTAAATTATCTGGAATCGCCTCAATGAGTTGTTTTCTAAGGGATGTTAACGATAAAATAATAAAGAGTATTCCAGCAACAAATACCGCACTAAATGCTGTTTGATAGCTGAGGCCCCCACCACCGACAACAGTGACGGTGAAATAGACATTCAGCCCCATACCTGGTGCAATGGCAATTGGATAGTTTGCAAAGAGTGCCATCCAGAGTGTACCGACAACAGCAGCGATAATGGTTGCAGTAAAGACTTGGTCAAAAGGAATGCCTGCATCTGAAAGGATTCCTGGATTGACGGCTACAATATATACCATCGTAAAGAATGTCGTCATACCAGCGAGTAATTCTTTCTTTATGTTGGTTTGGTTCTCTTTTAACTGAAACATAAAATCCTCCATTTACGAACATTATTACAAAACACTTAATATAATATTCGTTTTAAGGGTGGATTGCAACCTTTTTTCAAGGAGGAATGGAAAAATGAATTGGGAAGCAGAAGTCATACGAAAAAAAGACAGTTTGATTCAAGATACACAATCTTTTTTACAAATTGAAAGTGTCTTGGATGAAGAAGGCGGCACAGAAGGAAAACCGTTCGGTGAAAAAGTGGATGAGGCTCTTCAGTATATGCTCAAAAAAGGGCAGGACGAGGGCTTCAAAGTGAAAAATGTTGATGGTTATGCTGGTCATATTGAATATGGAGAAGGCGAAGACATCGTCGGTGTGCTATGCCATGTGGATGTCGTGCCTGCGGGTGACGACTGGACAACCCCACCATTTTCAGCGGACATAAGAGAAAATAAAATCTTTGCAAGAGGAGCCATTGATGATAAAGGGCCGACCATGGCGGCGTTTTACGCATTGAAAATGTTAAAAGATGCCGGTCTGCCGCTGTCGAAAAAGATTCGAATCATCATTGGCACAGATGAAGAAAGCGATTGGCGCTGCGTCGATCACTATTTCAAGCATGAGGCGATGCCACAAATTGGGTTTGCACCAGATGCTGATTTTCCAATTATTCATGCTGAAAAAGGGATCATAGATGCCATCGTATCCTTTACATACGAACAATCAGAAGAAAACAAGCGTTACATCCTCAAGCAATTCACATCAGGCATGCGTCTCAATATGGTTCCAGATGAGGCTCGCGCAATTGTGGCAGCAGCAAACGATCACGATGCTGAAGCATTAAAAACGGCTTTTACAGCCTATCTTGCGGAAAATCAGTTAACCGGTGAGGCAAACCATACAGCAGATGGACTGACATTCACATTAAAAGGTGTATCAGTTCATGCAATGGAGCCGGCGAATGGCACAAATGCGGGCATTCATATGGCGAATTTCTTATGTGAGCATGAATTAGATGAAAGAGGGCTCGCATTTACATCACAAATAAAGGCTTTATTTAATCAAGACACAAGAGGACAAAAACTCGGCATCGCTTGTAAGGATGATATTAGTGGTGACTTGACCTTGAATGTGGGCACAATCCGCTATTCGCAAAACGAAGAAGCGAAGCTTGGGCTGAATGTCCGCTATCCCGTAACAGCGGACGGTAAGGAAGTCAAAAAAGGGATTGAACGAATAAAAGGGGCAGCGATTGAGAAATTTGATGACAGTCCGCCTCATCACGTCTCAAAAGACCATCCACTTGTGAAAACATTACAGCGTGTCTACGAAGAACAAACAGGAGATCCTGCCCATCTTATTGCGATTGGGGGAGGAACGTATGCAAGGTCATTAGAAGCAGGTGTTGCCTTTGGCCCTCTATTCCCTGGAAGACCTGATTGCGCACACCAAAAGGATGAATATATCGAAATCGATGATTTACTACGAGCAACTGCTCTATATGCACAAGCCATGTATGAATTGGCGAAATAAAAAAGGAAAGAGAAGAGGGGATTCACCGTGAAAAAAATGTTCTTATGCTCTTCATTCAAAGACAGCTATTCTCTCTTGTCTGACTTTGCAGGCGACACCTTAAAAGGAAAAAGTGTGACATTCATTCCGGTAGCCAGTGAAGTGGAAGAAGTCACGCACTATGTCGATGCAGCAAAAGAAGCCTTTCATCAATTAGAAATGCGTGTAGAGACTGTTCAACTGACCGGGCAAACGGTTCAGGAGATCACACAGATCATTAGGAAGAATGATGTCATGTATGTATCTGGCGGCAATACCTTTTATTTGCTGCAAGAATTAAGAAAGCACGGGCTCGATCGTGTATTGAAAGAAGAGATCGGCAAAGGCAAGCTGTATATCGGAGAATCTGCGGGGAGTATTATCATGGCGCCAAGCATTGAATACATCTCACTGATGGATGATCAGGAGAAAGCGCTAGAATTATCTTCCTTTGAAGGATTCAATGAGATCAGCAGCTATCCGGTACCGCATATAAACAATCCTTATTTAGGTGAAGCCGCGCAGCACATCATAGAGAAAGATCAAAATACGCTCTCTTTATGCCCGCTCACTGATGAACAAGTTTTACTTGTGACAGGCGAACAGACTGAGGTCAAGACGGTCTTGTAGGAGTTGTTCATATGAAACGAAGAAAAAGGAACAGGAGCATACGCCCTGTTCCTTTTTTAATCTTGAAACACATCACTTGATAAATAACGTTCACCCGTGTCTGCTGTCATACAAATGACAATGTGATCCTTTGGCATTTGCTTGGCTGCTTCAATCGCTGCATAGCATGCCGCACCAGATGATGGACCGACTAAAATACCTTCAAGACGGGCGAGCTTTCGTGTGATGTCGTAAGCATCTTCATCACTCACTTGCACAATCTCATCATACACCTGTTCGTTTAAAATATGTGGGATAAATCCTGGACTTGTGCCAACAAGCTTATGTTTGCCAGGTTTCCCGCCTGATAAAACAGGAGACCCCTTTGGCTCTGCCACATGTATCGTCAATTCCGGGAATGCTTTTTTGAGTTCCTCTCCAGTGCCTGTAATGGTTCCGCCCGTTCCAGCAGTTGCGACAAAAGCGGCAAGCGGCTGCCCGATCTGTTGCACTGCATCGATAATTTCTACAGCCGTTGTCCCTCTATGAGCATCGGGGTTCGCACCGTTGTCAAATTGCATGGGAATAAAGCTGTTAGGAATTTGAGCAGCTAATTCTTCTGCCTTGCGAATACAGCCTGGCATTTTTTCCTCCCCTGGGGTTAAAACGACCTGTGCGCCGTATGCCTTTAAAATATTGATTCTTTCTTGGGTCATCGTATCAGGCATGATCAGAATGGCTTTGTAGCCTCTTGCAGCAGCGTTCATCGCTAAGCCAATTCCTGTATTCCCGCTCGTTGGTTCAATAATCGTTGCCCCTTTTGTGAGCTTTCCTTGTTTTTCTGCCTCAAGGATCATATTGTAAGCAGCCCGATCTTTTACACTTCCGCTAGGATTAAATGATTCCAGTTTTAAATAAACAGCAGCGCCATGTTCTGGCTGAAGGCGCTGTAATTTTACAAGTGGTGTATGACCTATTAATTCAGCTATATTTTGTGCAACCTTCATCATGTGACACCCTTTCTTCTCATTCCGCATTACTTTAGTTATACTATCATCAATGGGGATTCGTAAAGTTTGTTAAAAAGGACAGGTGAAAATATGGCCGAAAGCCGTCATTATTTTATCGGGATTCCAATCCCTGAACAACTCGCGTATCAAATGAAAGCGGATATAGACAAGAGGAGCGGACTATCCTTTCAAAAATGGACAGCACCCATTGATTATCATGTCACCCTTGTGTTTTTAGGTGCGATTCCAGAGGGCCGTTTAAATAAGATTTCTGAGCTACTTGCACAGCTGTCTCCTGAGGTGTCTGCTTTCCCGCTGAAGCTGAATGAAGTAGGGATATTTGGCCAAAAGGAGCGGCCGAGAGTCTTTTTTGCAAAGCCTAGTGAAAGTAAGCCTTTGATGGATCTAAGAGAAAAAGTGAAAGCAGCCGTTTTGACAGCAGGTCATCCTGTCGAAAAGAGACCCTTTCATCCACATATGACGATTGCGCGCAAATGGAATAGAGAACAGTCCTATATAGAACAAGCACCCTTACGGAAAGAACCATATTCGATGGAGGTTTCTAGTATCGCTTTATTTGAAATCCGTCTAAAAGAAACCCCGCGTTATCACGCGATCAAACAATTTACACTACATAAATGATTCTAGAGGTTGGAGTGAGCAGCAGATGGCGCAAATTATTAAAATCCAAGATTATATATCACGATATGAACAAGACCCGCATCATTACATCAATCAGTTTATTCGGTTGAAAAAACAAAGATGGGACGAGTTAAAAAAGGCTTCAAAAGAGCAGGTGCAAAAGCAGGCTGACCAAGCCACCGAGCAAGCACCTGAACAAGAGGAAGAAAAGAGAAAGAAATTCTCCTTAAAAAGAAAGCAAAAAGAAGCCGATATGAAAAAGGAACGGGACCTGAGTCTTTTTAACGAGCCAACAGATATAGAACAAGGTGTTTTTACAAACGTTCCTACCGATGAAGCGAAGCTGATTCACTTTTTTAAAGATCATCTTTACGATGTTCAGTTAAAATGGGCCAGCTCGACGATTTCTCATATTTCAACTGTCTCCCATCACATTCGCTATGATGAAAAGCTGCGGATGCTTGCAAGGCAGCTGCCAGATTCTTATTTTGTGATGTACAAGCCGGTGCTGCTCATTCAAAAAGCTGAGATGGAATTGTGTCCAGTGCTCATTACACCGCTTGAAGTCATCTGTTTATCATTCTTAGAAGCAGAGCCAGACAGCGTATATATTGGATCGAAGGAACGTTTTTGGGAAAAGCGGGCGACGGGAAAAGCTGTTCAATCCGTTTTAAACCCTTGTGCAAGCCTTCTTCGCTCTGGAACTGTTGTGTCAAAAATTTTACAGCAAAGTGGTGTAGAGCTTCCTGTGAAAAAAATCCTCATCAGCCGCACCTCGTATATTGATTTGCCCGAAGTTCCATTCGGGATGGAGGTTGTCGATAAGAAGAAAGCGGAGGATTGGTTTGACAAGCAGCGGAAAAACACCGCGCCGACAAAGCACCAGCAATTCAAAGCGACAAAGGCATTGCTCGCTTACGGTGAATCAGACAGCAAGAGAAGGCAGGAATGGCTCGATTAAAGGCATATCAAGGTCACCAAAAAATGAGACCTGAGTGGAGCTAATATATGAATGAATGGTACTTTATCGTCAATCCAGCAGCAGGACAAGGAAAAGGACTCCGCACTTGGAGAAGCATAGAGAAAGAATTACAAAAGGTAGAGATCTCCTACAGATCGTTTCTTACCCAGCATGAAGGACATGCCGAAGTTTTGG
Source organism: Bacillus sp. Leaf49 (assembly GCF_001426125.1). Classification (NCBI taxonomy): domain Bacteria; kingdom Bacillati; phylum Bacillota; class Bacilli; order Caryophanales; family Bacillaceae; genus Bacillus; species Bacillus sp. Leaf49. Next base: position 80,801 of record NZ_LMRK01000024.1, read on the forward strand.
CGAGACAGATTAGCGCTATGCAAGACGACAGATTGAAACGGTTGATCGTCATTGGCGGTGACGGCACAATTCATGAAGTGCTAAATGGTTTAAAAGAAATCGATCATGTGCAGCTAAGCTTTGTCCCAGCAGGTCATTGGAATGATGCTGCGAAGGGGCTGGGCATCCAGCGTCATGATGTGATCAAAGAAGTGAGAAAACAAAAGAGGATGCTGACGAAAACATTTTCTCTCGGTTCCTTTCAAGATCATGCAGAAAGTCCGCAATCTGTTTTTTTTCTCAATCATATTGGTGTTGGGTTTGATGCGCATGTCTTGAAGAGAACGGTCCATTTTAGAGGGAAAAAGTGGCTCAACCGACTCAAACTCGGGTTTATCATCTACCCGCTGTCTTTTCTACATTCGTTATGGTCATTCAAACCGTTTGACCTTGCTCTTTTTATTGAAAATGAGAGAAAAGTTTTTCGCCAAGTGTGGTTTGTGATCGTATGTAATCACCCTTACTATGGGGGCGGGCTGGAAGCAGCGCCGGAAGCGAGTGCGAGGCAATCAGGATTTCAAACGCTCGTTGTCACGGATTTGAATCCATTGAAAGTTCTCTTATTTTTAAGTGCAATGGTTTTTAAAAAGCACCTTGTAATGGAGGGAGTCACCCTTTTTCAGCATGAAGAAGCCTACTTGGAGGCAGATGAAAAAATCTTATTTCACGCCGATGGAGAAGTGATTGGCGCCACTCCAGTGTTTGTTAAGGCTAGTGAGCGATCGTTAAAATTACGTGGCTAAGAAGCAGCCAGTGTGCGCACGAGCAAAAGAAACATGAAAAAAGACTTCCCTTTTCATAAGGTTCTTGTCCTGTTTTTCTAGTTTTGCTTGACGAGTATAAGAAGGTAGCGATAAAATCTAAAGGACGGCTATTGTTTAGCATCTCATTCTCAATAGCTGTCCTTTTTGTTTTTATGATCATATAAATAAAAAATAAACAGCCAATTGATCTCAATCGGCTGAATTTTGTCGACTAAAAAAGCATGATTTAAAATATTTTAAGAAATGATGGGTTGAAAATTGATATGAACTGGTTGGGACAAATATTAGGTAGCGAATGGCACATCTCTCCTGCTGGAGGCGCTACGGGAGATGCGTACTTCGCAACACACAATGACCAAAAGCTATTTTTAAAACGCAATACGTCACCGTTTCTTGCGGTTTTGTCAGCTGAAGGCATTGTGCCGAAGCTTGTCTGGACAAAACGAATGGAAAATGGGGATGTCATCACTGCACAGCACTGGCTGAGCGGCAGAGAGCTGAAGCCAAAGGACATGAATGACCGTCCTGTAGCGGAGCAGCTAAGAAAAATTCATACATCAAAAGAGCTGCTCGATATGCTGAAACGATTAGAAAAGCACTCGCTTGACCCGGCATCGATCTTGATGCATCTCAAGGCATCGATCTTAAAAGAGCAGATTGACTCACATGATATCACGCGCGCCATCCAGTATTTAGAGAAACATGTGGACGCAGTTCATTTCGAGGATAAGGTCGTATGCCATTGTGACCTCAACCATAATAATTGGCTGCTGACAGATGAAAATCAGCTCTATTTAATTGATTGGGACGGGGCAATGATTGCAGATCCAGCGATTGATCTTGGACCGCTCTTATACCATTATGTTGAAGAAGAGAACTGGGAAAGCTGGCTCTCTATGTATGGTGCTCCGCTGACCGACAACTTGCGAAAACGCATGGCATGGTATGTGCTGGCTGAAACTGTCTCGTTTGTCGTTTGGCATAAAAGAAAAGGAAATGAAAAGGCGCAAAAAGAAGTGCAAGCCGAGCTACATGCACTCTTAAAACGGTTAAACATCCATTAAGACAGTGGAATGTTCTCGACCCAGTTAGATAGATGAGATTGATGCGCTTCGATATGTGCATCAATTGAACTGACAGAGGTGCCTTTTTGGCTGTAATCATAAATATCGGTTAGTAGCTGACGAACGTCAGCATCCAAATCTTCTTTTGCCAGCATTAATTGAATCACGCGTCCCACCTGTTCATATTCTGCAACAGTCCCGCAGCAATCCAGCTGGTGATCAGTTAAAATATCTTTGATTAATTGAAGCTGATGTTGGCGGTTTAATCCCATACGTATGCTCCTTTCAAGCGTGTCATTTATGTGGTTAAACTGTGCATTCAGCTTTGATTTTATACATGAAGCAGACCAGCCCAAATAGCAGCTGGTCTTTTTCATATGTGCGGATAAGTTGCTGTCTTGCGGCTCTTTATGTTTCATGGTATCTTGATAAAATGTAAAGAAAATAGAGGTGTATCAAATTGAGAATGCGACATAAACCGTGGGCGGATGATTACTTAGCTGAAAATGCTCATATTGCTTTAGCCAACCCTGAACAATACAAAGGGAAATGGCATGAGCTGTTTGGAAATGATCATCCAATCCATATCGAAGTCGGTACAGGAAAAGGGAGCTTTATTGCCGGAATGGGCAAGCTTCATCCTGAGATAAACTATATCGGCATTGAATTATTTAAAAGTGTCATTGTGACGGCAGTCGATAAAATCAAAGAAACAGATGTAGAAAACGTAAAGCTTCTGAACATCAACGCAGAGACACTGACAGATGTCTTTGCGGAAAATGAGATTGACCGGGTGTATTTAAACTTCTCTGATCCGTGGCCAAAATCAAGGCATGAAAAACGTAGGTTGACGTTTAAAGCCTTTTTAAAGCGATATGAACAGATCCTCCGTCCAGGCGGTGAATTACATTTCAAAACCGATAACCGCGGACTATTTGAATATTCCTTGAAAAGCTTTTCGTCTTACGGACTCCTTTTAACGTATGTGAGCCTTGATTTACATGAGGATGGCCTCGAAGGAAATGTCATGACAGAATATGAAGAGAAATTCTCTTCCATGGGACAACCGATCTATCGATCAGAAGTGAAATTCCCTGAATAACAAGCGAACAAAGCTGGCTGCAACGAACGATTGCGGTCAGCTTTTTTTGATAAAAAGATTAGCACATGCGATTTTCCTTTGTATTTGCTACGATAGAAAAAGGAGGGATGACAGCAATGGAGACAATGAAAATAGGTGAAATGGAACTGTTCTGGTTAAATGGGGGAGATACACACATGGATGGCGGTGCCATGTTTGGCGTGGTGCCAAAGCCATTATGGTCAAAAAAATACCCTGTGAATGATCGAAATCAAATTGAATTACGGTGTGATCCAATGCTCATACGGTGGAACGGTCTTCATCTGTTAGTAGATTCCGGCATCGGATCAGGGAAGCTGACAGAGAAACAAAAACGCAATTATGGCGTCACAGAGGAAACGAAAATAGAAGAATCACTTGCGGCTCTCGGTTTGCGCCCATCTGATATAGATTACGTCTTAATGACTCATTTGCATTTTGATCATGCAAGCGGGCTGACAAAACGTGAAGGCGATGAGCTCGTGTCTGTTTTTCAGCAGGCAAAAATCATCACGTCCAAAATTGAATGGGACGAAATGAGAGCACCGAACATCCGCTCAAGAAATACATATTGGAAAGAAAACTGGGAGCCTGTTGCCGATCAAGTCATGACATTTGAAGATAGCATCGAAGTAACAGAAGGCATTCGCCTGCATCATACAGGTGGACATAGCAATGGGCATAGCATCTTAACGCTCACAAGTCAGGGAGAAACAGCTATTCATTTAGCGGATATCATGCCGACACACGCTCATAAAAACCCGCTTTGGGTCTTGGCATACGATGATTATCCAATGACCTCGATCCCAGCGAAGCAAAAATGGCAGGCATTTGCCGAAGAAAACAATGCATGGTACTTGTTTTATCATGATGCCATCTACCGTGCTGTAAAGTGGGATGAAGACGGGGCAATGACCCATGAGGTCAAAAGAGAAACCGGAAGATAAAAGATCATCTGTATGTTTTTTCGCCTTTCACACAAAATAACGACAAAATGAACTTGTGAAAGGAAGAGTGCAGGTGAATCAATTTTATCGTGTACATGGTGATGTCATCGAGACACCGTTAAGAGGGATCGAAGTCATGTCTGTCCCTTATTTAAACAAAGGAGTCGCATTTACAAAGGAAGAGCGGGAAGAGCTTGGGTTAAAGGGATTTCTGCCGCCGAAGGTGTTAACACTAGAAGATCAAGCAAAGCGTGCATATGAACAGTTCAAAGCACAGCCAGATGCACTTGGGAAAAATGTCTATTTAACTGCGCTTCATGACAGAAATGAAGTGCTCTTTTATAAATTATTAAATGAGCATTTGGCAGAAATGCTGCCGATTGTTTACACACCGACCGTAGGAACAGCGATTCAGCGTTACAGCCACGAGTATAGAAAGCCAAGAGGAATTTATTTATCCATTGATGACCTAGAAGGAATGGAAGAAATTTTTGCATCTTACGGAGTGGATGAATCAATTGATCTCATTGTCGCAACAGATGCAGAAGGAATTTTAGGCATCGGCGACTGGGGTGTTGGCGGAATTGCCATTTCAGTCGGGAAGCTGGCTGTTTATACAGCCGCAGCAGGGATTGATCCTAGCCGTGTGCTGGCAGTGGTGCTTGATGCTGGGACCAACCAGGAAAGCCTTTTAAATGATCCGCTTTATGTGGGAAATCAGCACTCCCGCGTTCGAGGAGAGCGCTATGATCAGTTTATTGATCAATATGTTGAGCTTGCCCGTGCGACTTTTCCAAATGCACTTCTTCACTGGGAAGACTTCGGTACAAAAAATGCGCGCGCCATTTTGGAAAAATATAAGGACCGTATTTGTACGTTTAATGATGATATTCAAGGAACTGGAGCCGTCTCACTTGCTGCCGTTCTGGCTTGTGCAAAAGCATCGAAGGTTCCGCTGAAAGATCACCGAATCGTGATCTTTGGAGCAGGTACAGCAGGGATTGGTATAGCCGAGCAAATTCGTGATGCCATCGTGCGAGATGGTGTCAAAGAAGAGGAATCATATGATCATTTCTGGTGTATTGATAAAACGGGATTGCTCACAGATGATTCACCTGACATTCAGCCATTCCAAAAGCCGTATGCAAGACGTTCTGATGAAGTGAAGGATTATGCACGTAATGGTCCAAAGCATTCAATTGATTTGTTAGAGGTCGTGAAGCAGGCGAAACCTACGATCTTAATTGGTACCTCAACTGTAGGTGGGGCATTTACAGAGGAAATAGTGAAAGAAATGGCGTCACATGTAGAGCGGCCAGCGATTTTACCGATGTCTAACCCGACACCTCTTTCAGAGGCAAAGCCGGAAGATCTCATTGAATGGACAGAAGGACGTGCGCTTGTCACAACGGGAAGCCCGTTTGATCCGGTTGAATATGGTGGTGTGACATATGAAATTGGGCAGGCAAATAATGCCCTTGTGTTTCCAGGGCTTGGTCTTGGAACGATTGTGTGTAAAGCCCGCCTCATGACAGACAGCATGTTTGTTGCGAGTGCTGAAGCGATTGCGAGCATGGTCAATGTCGGAAAACCGGGTGCTGCGATGCTCCCAAGTGTTGATCAGCTCAGAACAGTTTCAGCGACAGTGGCTGTCCGTGTGGCACAAGCAGCGATTGACGAAGGAATTGCGGAAGAAACCCCTCATGATCTCATTCAGGCTGTGCAAGACGCCATGTGGCACCCTGTATACAAAAAAATCAAAGCCATCTAAAAAAAGCTTCGCAAGGACTTGTCTTTGCGAAGCTTTCTTATTAAGCAACAGAATCAATGACATCAACGATCATGCCTGTTTTTGCATCAATCATGACTTCATACTGTTCCAGCTCGCCAAAGGCGGAGCGTGTAATGCCAGATTTGTACACATCAATCGTTTCACCATTTACGGTATACGGTTCTGGTACAGTATAAATCCAAGAGCCATCAATCGGGCCGCGCTGTTTAAAAGCGGATTTCACAATTTTTAACGCTTTTTCAGACGAGATATACGTCGGGAAAAAGACTTTCTTTGCAACAATTGCAGCGGCTACGCCAATACTCGCACCAATCAGAACATGTTTTAACTTCAACGTGCTGCACCTCCGTATTGCTGTTTTTTCCATTATACAAAACTTGTCCAGCGATGTTAAGAAATCCGAATACTTGAAAGCATATTCAAAATTTCTGGAGAGATACTTGGAAAACCGAAAGAATTCTTATAGTATAAAGTGAGTGTTATTTTTATAGGAATTTATATGGTCATTACATAGAAATGAGGGTAACTGTCAAATGAACGAAGAAACAATGTCGCTTTTCCGAAATTTAACAGAATTACAAGGGACTCCAGGTAATGAGCACCATGTGCGTGCTTTTATGAAAAAGGAACTTGAGAAATATTCCGATGAACTCATACAGGATCGTCTTGGCGGAGTGTTTGGTGTCCGCAAAGGCCCAGAGAACGCGCCGAAGATTATGGTGGCTGGTCATATGGATGAAGTCGGCTTTATGGTGTCATCCATTACGAAAAATGGAATGATTCGTTTTCAAACACTTGGCGGCTGGTGGAGTCAAGTGATGCTTGCGCAGCGTGTGGATGTTCATACGGATCACGGGCCAATTCCGGGCGTTGTATCGAGCACACCTCCTCATCTTCTGACACCAGAACAAAAAAGCAAACCAGTAAAACCGTCAGATATGCTGATTGATATTGGTGCAGACAGTGAAGAAGAAGCGAAAGAGCTTGGCGTTCGCCCAGGGCAGCAAATCGTTCCTGCAACGGTCTTTACCCCAATGGCCAATCCGAAAAAGATTTTAGCCAAAGCTTGGGATAACCGCTATGGGTGCGGACTTGCCATTGAATTATTGAAAGAATTAAAAGACGAAGCTCTTTCATGTCAGCTATATTCAGGCGCAACCGTCCAAGAGGAAGTAGGGCTCAGAGGGGCTGAGGTAGCTGCGAATATGATTCAGCCTGATCTGTTCTTTGCTCTAGATGCGAGTCCCGCAAATGATGTGACGGGAGACAAATCACAATTTGGCCAGCTTGGAAAAGGTGCACTTCTTCGTATTTATGATCGCACGATGATTACGCACCGAGGCATGAGAGAATTTGTCCTCGATACAGCCGAAACAAACAATATTCCATATCAATATTTCGTATCGCCAGGCGGTACGGATGCTGGACGTGTTCATATCTCAAATCAAGGTGTACCATCTGCTGTTATTGGTGTATGTGCGCGTTACATTCATACAAGTCACTCTGTCTTGCATGTGGATGATTATGCAGCGGCAAAAGAATTAATTGTTCGTCTTGTGAAAAATTGTGATCAAAGCACGGTGGATTCGATTTATCAACAAGTGTAAACGATAAGAAAAAGGCTGCCTCATTAAGAGCACAGCCTTTTTCTTATTCTTGTTCAAACACGTATGACAACGCCTTAATTGCTTGATTCACTGTTTCGACAGTGATATTTGCTTTGTTTGATAGTTCCTTTAGGGGATGATGTAATTCTTTAGGACGAATCAAAATAAGGGGTTTTCCTTTGGCGATGGCAGAAGAAGCATCCATTGCCGTGTTCCACTGTTTATATTTCTCACCAAAGCGGGCGATGACGACGTCTGCCTTATTTAATAATAGTTCGGTGCGGAAATTGTTCAAATCAGAAGCCGCATCGTCTTTCAAGATGGCATTTGGCTGTCCGCCTAAAATATCTTCTCCGATGTTATCTGATCGGTCATGATTCTCCATTGGACCAACAAACGTCACTGGCAGTTTCAAAGACTGGCTTTTTTCCTTAATTTCATCGCGCCACTGGCTGTGAATTTCTCCAGCTAAATAAACCGTTAATTGCATAACAATTTCCTCCTTGTGCACAAACTTAGTAAAGGTTTGCCCTGTTTCTTTTCATGTTACACAAGAAGTGCTTGATAAAGCAAAAAAAATATGATTATGATATTCATGGTAGAGACTATTTTTCATCGTAAGAAGACTACATATAATGGGAAGGACAGGCCTCTTCGTCTTTCCTATGAGAAAGCAGGAAGACGACGTTGATGACTTATTTAAAAAGAAAGGGTATTTCCCTTTCGCCAAAGGTGTATTTTATTGATGCACTCTCTTATATGGCTTTAGGTCTATTTGCTACATTAGTGGTAGGGCTGATTTTAAAAACAGCAGGCGGCCTGTTATCATTTCCTCTCATCGTGGAAATGGGAACGCTCGCAATGGGGCTGATGGGACCAGCAATTGGCGTAGCGGTTGCTTATCGCTTAAACGCTTCTCCTTTAATTATTTTCGCAAGTGTTGTTTCAGGTGCCGCTGGAGCAGAGCTTGGGGGACCTGCTGGAAGCTTCGTGGCTGCTCTCATTGGTGTGGAATTAGGCAAACTGATCAGTGGTGAGACAAGAATTGATATTATTTTAACGCCGCTTGTTACGATTATCACAGGTTTTCTCACCGCTGCTTTCATCGGCCCTGGGATTCAGGCGGTGATGACAGGGCTCGGCAGGCTGATCGTATGGGGGACTGACCAAAGTCCACTCATCATGGGCATGCTGGTTGCAACCATTGTTGGACTTGCTCTTAGCTCACCGATTTCAAGTGCTGCGCTTGCGCTGATGCTTGATTTAAGCGGTCTTGCTGCTGGTGCGGCAACGATTGGCTGCTGTGCGCAGATGGTCGGCTTTGCTGCTGCAGGATTTAGAGAAAATCGTTTTGGCGGTCTTGCTGCGGTAGGCATTGGAACATCAAAACTACAGCTGCCGAACATTGTGAAAAATCCGCTCATTCTCATTCCGCCGACGATTGCAGGACTGATCCTTGCGCCAATTGGTATTATTGGCTTTGGGATGGTCAATAATGCGGCAGGAGCGGGTATGGGAACGAGCGGTCTTGTCGGCCAGCTCATGACACTCACAGTCATGGGATTTCATCCATCCGTTTTCCTCGCAATTGCTCTTTTGCATATCGTTGGCCCGGCAGTGATTAGTTTGGTAGTATCAGAATGGATGAGAAAGAAAGGCTATATACAATTCGGAGATTTAAGTATACAAACTGGAGGAATCAAACATGAAAAAAATTGAATCAAACGAAGAATTACAAAAAGTGATTCAAGAAGACTTAACCGTATTACTATTTTCAGCTGACTGGTGCCCGGACTGCACATTTATTGAGCCGTTTTTGCCAGAGCTTGAAGCAAACTATCCAGAATTTGAATACTTCTATGTGGATAGAGATCAGTTCATCGATACTTGTGCAGAGTGGGAAATTTACGGAATTCCAAGCTTTTTAGTCTTTAAAAACGGACAAGAGATCAACCGTTTTGTCAGCAAAGATCGTAAGACAAAGGAAGAGATTGAAGCATTTTTAACAGATTCTCTTTCTAAATAACGAAAGGAGGGTCTTATCATGGCGAAAATGACATCAAGACAGCTTGCCAATCAATTGAAAAGCCGTCTGACGAACGACAGCTGGACCCACCAGTTTGACAGGGAAAAAGATACGCTTCGTGTGGAAGATAAACATACAGGAAAGGGTATCACGCTTGAGCTCCCACCGATTATTGCAAAGTGGGAAGTAAAGCCTGATGAAACACTGGATGAGATCGTTTATTATGTGAAAGAGGCGCTCAGCGCTATGAAAGGTGAAGCGCAGCACATCTCAGGTAAAGAGAAGCACATTTATCCGGTCATTCGTTCAACGTCCTTTCCAGAAACATCAAGTGATGAGATTCCGCTCGTTTTTGATGAGCATACAGCAGAGACAAGAATCTACTATGCACTTGACCTTGGAAGCACCTACAGATTAATTGACGAGAAGATGCTGCAAAAGGAAAACTGGACTAAAGAACGAATCAGAGAAACCGCAAGTTTTAACGTCCGGTCACTAAAGACTGTCGTGAAAATGGATGAAGTGGCGGGCAACCGTTTTTATTTCTTCCGTGCAAACGACGGGTACGATGCAAGCAGAATTTTAAATGAATCGATTTTACAAGAATACGCGCAAAAAGTAGAGGGGCAAATGGCTATTTCCGTTCCCCATCAAGATGTGTTCATCATTGCAGATGTACGCAATGAATCAGGCTATGATATTTTAGGGCAAATGTCGATGAGCTTCTTCGCCAGCGGCACGGTTCCGATTACCGCCTTGTCATTTTTATATGACGAAGGCAAGCTTGAACCGATCTTTATTCTTGCGAAAAGCAGACCAAAACAGCAGTAGAAGGGAATTTTGAAGAATGAACGTTTTTTATAATGCAGAAGGTGTCGGCGACACACTCCTTATTTCATTAAAAGATGTAACAAGAGAAGAAGTAGGTCATGAAACGTTTGGAGATGTCGTAAGAATCTTCAATCAAGACACAAAAGAAACAACAGGTTTTAATATTTTCAATGCATCTACTTACATGAAAATTGAAGAAAACGGATCTGTACCGCTTTCTGAAACGCTTGTTCAAGATATCAATGAAATTTTGAACCGCAACGGTGTCAGTGAAACATTAACAGTTGATCTATCACCTAAGTTTGTGGTCGGTTATGTGAAGGAAAAAGAAAAACATCCGAATGCAGATAAACTGAACATTTGCCAAGTAGATGTTGGCGATGAAACCTTACAAATCGTGTGCGGTGCACCAAACGTTGATCAAGGTCAATATGTTGTGGTTGCAAAGGTCGGTGCTGTGATGCCAAGCGGTTTGGTGATCAAAGATGCTGAACTAAGAGGTGTTCCTTCAAGCGGAATGATTTGTTCTGCAAAAGAATTAGATCTTCCGAATGCGCCTGCTGAAAAAGGAATCCTTGTTCTAGAAGGAAGCCGCCAAGCTGGCGAACCATTTGAAGCGTAACCTCCCATAAACGGGTACAAATGAGCGAAGAATGTGTTATACCAAAAGTCACTAAGTACGTACTTAGTGACTTTTTTTCATCTACAGACAGCATGAACAGCAAAGCGTAGCACTTTTCTTGCTTTTCTGCATGAAAAAGCAATGGTATACTAAAAATCGCCCAAGAAAACGTAAGGGGAGTTAAAGTGAGTGATAAATGATGAGTTGGTTAGATAAATTTTTTAGTGTATTTTTAGGAGAAGAAAAAAAAGAAGAAAAAGCTGAGAGGCCTGAAACAGGTCCGATTGCACCAAAGCAGCCAGCTGTTGAACAGCATAAAGAATATAAAAAAGTTGAAGATACGAAAGTGTATTATGAATATCCAAAAGGCAATTTCCGCTTTCCTCTCGTTCCAGATGAACCTGCACGTGAGGCAGCAAAGCAGCAAGAAAGAAGGCGCACGCGGCCAAGTCAGCCAAAGGCAAAGCAGACGACCTATCAGCCAAAACAAACGGTGCAGCCTGATCTCAATAAAAAGCCTTTTAAACCAGAGCAAATCCCTTCACCCATCTATGGCTACCACCAGGATATGCGTCCAAAACATGCAGCAGCCAAAGAAGACACATCTTCTGTCAAAATGAAATCGGCAGAAGAAACGTCACAGCGTGTCACACTGTTATCAGAAGAAGCAGAGCGTGAACGGAATGTAAGACAGCAAATGAACATCCCGTCTATACGAAAAGAACAACGGTTGGAAGACATGATGTCAGCCCAAACAGAAGAACAAGTACAGAAGCAACCTGTCACGACGCCGCTTACTTTGCAAGAGGAACTCGCTTATCAAGATCACGTTCAATCAACGATGGAACGTTTATATGACGAGCCTTTCAGTGAGACAGAGGATCAAGATCAAGCTTTGTCACAGACCAAAGACGATCGGGAAGCATTCTTACATATGGAGCAAGCTGAAGCATCTAACGAGCCTCTAGAGATGGAGCAAGAACAGGCAGTCACCATTGAACAAGAAGAGCCGATGATTCCGCTTGAAGATGATGCTGAGAAAAAAGAGAGCTTTACATTTGAAACAGCTGAAAGCGCATCACCAGCTCTCGACATGGAGATAGAAAGCCCAGTAGAAGAAACTGCGATGCTGGAAGAGAAGAACATAGAGGCTATGGAGGAAACAACAGAGTCTGCATGGATAGAAGAAAGTCAAGCAGACGTGTCAGCGGCAGCATTTGAACATGAAGAACCGGTGATCATACAGGATTCGCAAGATGATGATTCTATGCCGGAAGAAGAAATAACAGATGATGAAGTCATGCCAGTTGAAGAAGCATCAGATGAATTCGCTGACTCTGGACAAGCAGAGATCGCCGCGGATATGGCAGAGCAGCATGAAGAAACGCCCGAAGTAAAACGAGAAGCACCGAATCGTGAAGAACCAAAACCGTCTTCTCCACAGCCAAAGCACTCAAGCGGTCAAACCTCCACCGTTCCTTTTAACGTCATGATGTTAAAAAGTGATCAGCGCGTGCAAGGACAGAAGAAAACGGCAGATGCACAAGGCTATGTATTTCCGAGTTTAGCTCTTCTAGACGTTCCGCCAGCACAAAAAGAAGAGGACGGAACATGGGTGAAAGAACGGGCAGAACTGCTCAATGCCACACTGAAAAACTTCAATGTCAGAGCAAGTGTTGTTCATGTGACGCAAGGTCCTTCTGTTACAAGATTTGAAGTACATCCTGAACCAGGCGTGAAAGTGAACAAAATTACAAACCTGTCAGATGATATCAAACTCAGTTTGTCTGCAAAAGATATTCGAATCGAAGCGCCGATTCCTGGGAAGAACACGATTGGAATCGAAGTGCCGAACCTTCACAGTAAAATGGTTTTCTTAAGAGAAATGATCAGAAGCAGTGCCTTCAGAGACAATCCATCTCCATTAACGGCGGCACTCGGATTGGATATTTCCGGTCAGCCCGTTGTGGTTGATTTGCAAAAAATGCCGCACGGCTTAATTGCCGGAGCAACAGGTTCAGGGAAAAGTGTCTGTATTAATACCATTCTCGTGAGCCTGATGTTTAAAGCCTCACCTGATGAAGTGAAAATGCTGTTAATCGACCCTAAAATGGTCGAACTGGCACCGTATAATCACATTCCGCATCTTGTGAGCCCGGTTATTACTGATGCCAAGACAGCAACAGCTGCTTTGAAATGGGTAGTAGATGAAATGGAAAGACGCTACGAACTGTTTGCACACTCTGGTGTGAGAGAAATCAAACGATTTAACGAACTGGTGAAAGAAAAACAAATGGGTGAAAAACTGCCATATCTCGTCGTTGTCATTGATGAGCTGGCTGATTTAATGATGGTCGCACCAAATGAAGTCGAAGAAAGCATTTGCCGAATTGCCCAAAAAGCAAGAGCATGCGGGATTCACTTACTCATTGCGACGCAAAGACCTTCTGTTGATGTCATTACAGGCCTCATTAAAGCAAACATCCCAACAAGAATTGCTTTCTCTGTTTCAAGCCAAGTGGATTCAAGAACGATCATTGATATGGCAGGTGCTGAAAAGCTTCTCGGAAAAGGAGACATGCTGTTCTTAGAAAATGGCTCTGGCAAACCGACAAGACTACAAGGGAACTTTGTATCAGATCGAGAGATTGATGAAGTGGTAGCGCATGTGAGAAAACAGCGCAAACCTGTGTTCCTTTTTGAACAGGAAGAATTGATGCTCCAAGGCTCTGCCATTACAGACGAAGATGAATTGTTTATGGACGCATGCCGGTTCGCCATCGAGCAAAATAGTGCAAGTACATCCAGTTTGCAAAGAAGATTTAGAATTGGCTACAATCGAGCAGCAAGATTGATTGATATGATGGAACGTGAAGGAATGATCTCTGGGGCAAAAGGCAGTAAGCCAAGAGAGGTCCTCATGACACTGAGTGACTTAGAACAATTGATCTAAACAAACCACTTCATTTTTTTGATAAACATGGTATGATAGCACATAGGTGCAATTTTTGAATTGGACGCTTTTCGCATGCCTGTCTGAACGCTTTTTAATGAAAATGAGCGAAAGCAGGTGTTAGAAATGGGAAAGTTGTCGGATACTAATCATAGTTAATATTGATTAGAATAGGAAGATCGGAAAAAAATCTTTATTTGGAGCTGCGATTTGTGATCAGCTAGAGACAAAAATCACAAGTTGCAAATTGAAATGAGCGTCATATACTGTAAGTCAGATAGACGTTTGTTGGAGGTACAATTATGACTGTTTATCATTTTGTTGGAATAAAAGGGACAGGTATGAGTCCACTGGCCCAAATTCTTCATGATACTGGGTATACTGTCCAAGGATCGGATATCGAAAAACATATCTTTACACAAAAAGCATTAGAAGAACGAAATATTAAAATTCTTCCATTTGACCCAGATAATATTCAGCCAGGGATGACGGTGATTGCAGGAAATGCATTCCCAGATACACACCCTGAGATTGAGCGTGCTCTTTCTGAAGGGATTCCTGTTATTCGTTATCATAAATTTCTTGGAGAATACATGGATTCATTCACAAACGTTGCAATTACGGGTGCTCATGGTAAAACATCGACAACAGGTCTGCTTGCACATGTGATGCAAGCGGCAAAACCAACTTCCTACTTAATCGGTGATGGATCTGGAATGGGGAAAGAAAACAGCGAGTATTTTGTATTTGAAGCGTGCGAATACCGCAGGCATTTCCTCAGCTACCATCCAGACTATGCGATCATGACCAATATTGATTTTGATCACCCTGATTATTTCACGGATATTGATGACGTGTTTGATGCGTTTCAAAACATGGCACTTCAAGTGAAAAAAGCCATCATCGCTTGCGGTGATGACGAGCATCTGCTCAAGATCCAAGCAAAAGTACCTGTTGTGTACTACGGATTCAATGAAGAAAATGATTTCCAAGCACGAAATGTTGTGAAAAACACAGAAGGCACGACATTTGATGTATTTGTACGTAATACGTTTTATGATACCTTCTACATTCCTGCTTACGGAAACCACAATGTCCTTAACTCATTAGCGGTCATTGCATTATGCCACTATGAGGCCATTGATGTAGAGCTCATCAAAGGTGCTTTAACGACATTTGGAGGTGTGAAACGACGCTTTAATGAAAAAGTAGTCGGTGAACAAGTCTTAATTGACGATTATGCGCACCATCCGACTGAAATTGAAGTCACGATCGAAGCAGCTCGCCAGAAGTATCCAGACCGTGATATTGTAGCAGTCTTCCAGCCGCACACTTTCACTCGTACACAGCAATTTTTAAGTGAATTTGCGGACAGTCTGAAAAAAGCAGACTATGTATACCTCTGTGATATTTTCGGTTCAGCTCGTGAAAACATTGGGAAACTAAGCATTGAAGATTTGCGGGAAAAAATTCCGCAAGCCCAATTGATTGAAGAAGAAGAGACATCTGTGCTGAAAGCACATGAAAATGCGATCTTGGTCTTTATGGGAGCAGGAGATATTCAAAAGTATCTTCGTGCTTATGAGAAAGTCGCAGTATAATTGCCTGTCAAAAAGTGCCGATTCAATCGGCGCTTTTTATTTTGAATAAAATGTGACAAAGGGGCTAAATGTGACAAGATGTGCCGCTTTTTTTCGTTCGCTGTGGACAGGAATTGGCGAATAAGTGTAGAATTATTATTCAATCGGTCATTCTAGGCGATGTTTGAATGATACAACGAGAGGGTATTGAATTGAATATGCCCGCAGCAAAGGAGGTATCAGATGATTATTATTCTCTATTTAAGCGTTGCACTCATCGCAATCGCTTTCCTCATTCTTGTCATCTACTTGTCCAAAACATTGAAATCCTTACAGCTGACATTAAAGAATGTCGCATCAACTTTAGAAGGTCTTGAAGGACAGATGCAAGGCATCACCACAGAGACAGCACAGTTGCTACATAAGACCAATCAGCTTGCTGAAGATATTCAAGACAAATCGGCAAAACTTAACACAGTTGTGGATGCGGTGCAGGGAATTGGCGGCTCGATCAACCAATTTAATACAAGCATAAAGCAGGCAGCTGGTGCGGTTTCTTCATCCGTTGAACGAAATCAGGAGAAAGTCACGGATGTGGTAAGCTGGAGTAACGCAGCACTTGAAATCTATAAAAAATGGAAACAACGTAAACAACAATAATCAACCATTTTCGCATAGGAGGAATAATCATGAGCAAAGACGGAATCAATAGCAAAGACTTTTTGATCGGAACACTTATCGGTGGCATTATCGGTGCAACAACGGCATTATTTTTAGCACCAAAGTCAGGGAAAGAGCTTCGCGATGATTTGAACACCCAAGCGAATGCCCTAAAAGAAAAAACAGATCGTCTCACAACAGATGCAAAGGAAAAAGGCACTGAATATGTGACGATTGCGAAAGACAAAACATCTGAATTGTCTCAGCTCGTAGCAGAGCAGTCAAACCAGATTTTAGACAAAGTAAAAGACATAAAAGATCGTACAGCTGGAAAAGCTAAACAAGTAAAAAGCGAAGCAGAAGATGCTGCAGCAAATATTGCAAATGAAGCTTCAGATGTAGCAGATGAAGCAAAAGTAAGAGCACAAGAAGCAAAAGCAGACATTGAAGACGGCATCAAAGATGTCAAAGCAAAAGTAGAACAATCTACGAAAGGCTAACTCGCTGCTTAAGTTAGGAAGGAGCACATCATGTCTAAACAACTCATAGAAACAGAAGAACAGTTTGATCAACTAACGAATCAAGACGGAACCTTTGTCTTTTTTAAGCACAGTTTGACATGTCCAATCAGCCAAGCTGCTTTTCAAGAGTTTGAAGCGTTTGCGTCAGAACATGAGGATGTTCCTGCTTATTTCTTGCAAATTCAAAACACAAGAGAGCTTTCATCCTATGTGACTGAAAAGTCAGGGATCAAGCACGAAAGCCCGCAGGCACTCATCTTTAGCGGTGGCAAAGTAAAGTGGCATGCTTCTCACTCAAGCATTACAAAAGAAGCGCTTGAACATAACATGTAGAAAAACGTCAGCGATTGCTGACGTTTTTTTTATAAAAAAGGTTTACTTGCATCAAAAGTATGCTATAATCTTACACATAATACTTTATCGCTTAAAAGCGTTTGGGTAATAAAGAATTTTTTCGTGACAATTCCGAAATCTTTGTTTATAATAAACCCTATTATAAGAGATCAAAAATAAAAAGCGAGAGCGGGCAGAGGAAAGGATGACAAAAATGAGCAACAATGAATTGGAACAATTGAGACAGCAAGCAGATGAACTAAATCTTCAAATCTTAAAACTGATCAATGAAAGAGGAAACATTGTAAAAGAAATTGGAAAGGCAAAAGAAGCGCAAGGTGTCAACCGTTATGACCCTGTCAGAGAGCGCACAATGCTTAATCAAATTCTTGAAGAAAATGATGGCCCATTTGAAAATTCAACGATTCAACATATTTTCAAAGAAATTTTCAAAGCAGGTTTAGAGCTTCAAGAAGATGACCACAGCAAAGCACTTCTTGTTTCTCGTAAGAAAAAACCTGAAAATACAATTGTAAATATCAATGGAGAAGCGATCGGTGACGGAAAACAACGTTTCATCGTTGGACCATGTGCCGTTGAAAGCTACGAGCAAGTTGCAGAAGTAGCGGCAGCAGCGAAACAGCAGGGACTAAAACTTCTTCGTGGCGGCGCATTTAAGCCTCGCACAAGTCCATACGACTTCCAAGGACTTGGCGTAGACGGTCTAAAAATTCTAAAACGTGTAGCAGATGAATACGGTCTTGCAGTTATTAGTGAAATCGTGAATCCTGCTCATATTGAAGAAGCGATTGAGCATATCGATGTCATCCAAATTGGAGCACGTAACATGCAAAACTTCGAGCTTTTAAAAGAAGCCGGTTCTGTGAACAAACCAGTTCTTTTAAAACGCGGTCTAGCAGCAACAATTTCAGAATTCATCAATGCAGCTGAATACATCATCGCACAAGGAAATGACCAAATCATCCTTTGCGAGCGAGGCATCCGCACATACGAAACAGCCACAAGAAATACACTAGATATCTCGGCTGTGCCAATCTTGAAACAAGAGACACATTTACCAGTCTTTGTTGACGTGACACACTCAACTGGACGAAGAGATCTACTTCTTCCAACAGCTAAAGCAGCTCTTGCGATTGGAGCAGACGGTGTGATGGCAGAAGTGCATCCAGATCCATCTGTTGCCCTATCTGATTCAGCGCAGCAAATGGACATTCCACAATTCGAAAAATGGTTAGATGCGTTAAGACCACTTGTCAACATTCATGCGTAATGATAAATAGAAAAGCCGCCGGATGACAGCCCGGCGGTTTTTTCATGAAAAAATACGATTAAGATTGGCAATGAAAGGAAGAGAGCACATTGCAAGCTAAAAATATGCTTGTTCACAATGTTTTCATTTTTAAAATTCGATAGAATCTGCTAAGATCATTGTCATAGCTGACGTTCGCGACGATTTTTGGTGAAATATGATTCAATTTACAGGTAACAAGCTCATTAAAGTTTGTTTAATTTAGTTATAAAAAGAAAGGGAACGTTTTCATATGAAGAAAAAACGTGTATAATTTCATAAAAGAATGTCATTTTGATGTAGATTGAAAAATTATGTGTCTCTTTTCATCGTTTTAATGACAAATAGGATATTATTTTCCTCGTATCTGACATGTCTCTATCCAATTGGTGAATGCTATAGATATGAAGTGTATTTGAAGGAGTGATTTATGTGAATAATGTTACAATATATGATGTAGCAAGAGAAGCAAACGTAAGTATGGCAACGGTATCACGCGTTGTTAATGGTAATCCAAACGTAAAACCAACAACAAGAAAAAAGGTACTTGAAGCAATTGATCGTCTCGGCTACCGTCCAAACGCAGTCGCACGAGGCCTTGCAAGTAAAAAGACCACAACAGTTGGGGTCATCATCCCTGATATTTCAAGTATCTTCTATTCAGAGCTTGCACGAGGAATTGAAGATATTGCGACGATGTACAAGTACAACATTATTTTGAGCAACTCAGACCAAAATACTGATAAAGAACTTCATTTGTTAAACACAATGCTTGGCAAACAAGTAGATGGAATCGTTTTTATGGGCGGAAACATTACAGATGTGCATGTGGAAGAATTTAAGCGCTCTCCTGTACCAATTGTACTTGCAGCATCTGTTGAAGAGCAGGCACAAACACCATCAGTCAACATTAACTATGAACAAGCCATTTATGATTCAGTTCAGCTATTAGTTGAAAAAGGACATAAACGAATTGCGTTTGTATCTGGACCAATGTCAGAACCAATTAACTCTATGAGAAAGCTTGCTGGTTATAAGCGTGCGCTTGAAGAAGCTGGTATCGCGTTTGACGAAGCGCTTGTTGCTGAAGGAGACTACTCATATGACTCTGGTATTGAAGCGCTCGCTAATCTGCTTGAGCAATCTGACAAGCCGACGGCTGTGATTGCAGCGACTGACGAAATGGCGCTAGGTGTCATTCATGGAGCGCAGGACAGAGGCGTATCAATTCCTGAAGATTTAGAAGTGATTGGCTTTGATAACACAAGACTATCCCTCATGGTGCGCCCTCAATTGACAACAGTTGTTCAGCCTACTTATGATATTGGCGCTGTTGCGATGAGACTTTTGACAAAGCTCATGAACAAAGAACAAGTAGAAGATCAAATTGTTGAATTGCCACATAGAATTGAAGAAAGACAATCGACGAAATAAAAAAGAAAGCAGGCTCACTTGATCAGTGGACGCCTGCTTTTTTTTATGCCTTTTTCTTTTCTCGTCTAACAGGCATGAGTGCTTTTTCTACCGTTTGCGCATTTTTTTCTGTAATTTCTGCTCTTCTTGGAATCGGTGGATATAAATCGTCAGGATCTAGCCATGTGGATGGAAGCGGAACAGGAGATTGTTTTTCCCATGCCCGAATCCATTCCTGAGGAAGCGCATCTGGTGGTGTAATGCCTTTCATCTCAAGCCAAATGCGGCTCCATGCTCTTGGGACGACACGCCAAATATCATAGCCGCCTCCGCCCACAGCGATCCATTTTCCATCACAATATTGATGCGCCAGCTCATGGGCAATTCTAGGAATTTCCTCATATATTTTCATGGTAGCAGATAAATGCGTCAAAGGGTCGTAATAGTGGGCATCTGCTCCATTTTGCGTCAAAATGACATCTGGTTTAAAAAAAGCAGCAATCTCTGTCACTGCTGTTCGATAGGCTTCTAAAAATGATTCGTCTTCTGTAAATGCGTCAAGCGGGATATTATATGCATAACCATAGCCTTTATCATGACCCCTTTCCTGTACTTGTCCAGTTCCAGGGAACAAATAGCGCCCTGTTTCATGAATGGAAACAGTACATACCTCTGGATCATCATAGAAGCTAAACTGGACACCATCGCCATGATGAGCATCTGTATCAATATATAAAATTCTAGCGCCATATGTCTTTTGAATATACTGAATGGCCACAGAGCTGTCATTATAAATACAAAAGCCAGAAGCACGCCCTTTAAATCCATGGTGAAGCCCGCCGCCAAGATTGAGCGCATGCTGCGAATGCCCAAGCATCACTTGATCAACCGCTGTTAATGTCCCGCCAACTAGGAGAGAAGCTGCCTCATGCATCCCTGCAAACATCGGGGTGTCCTCAGTGCCAAGACCATAACGTTCCCCCTCTACGGTGGACAGTTTTCCTTCACTTGCTCGCTGTACTGCTTGAATATAGTCTGCTGTATGGACGAGCTTCAACTCCTCCAGCGTCGCCATCCGAGGTGCGACAATCTCATCATCCGTTAACGCCTTCATTTTTTGAAGAAGATCATAAGTTAAGTAGACGCGAAGCTGATTGAAGGGATGATCTTGGTGAAACTGGTACGTTTGAAAAGATGGTGAAAAAACAAAGGTCGCTTCCTTCATTTGATCGTCTGCTCCATAGGCCATAGCACCTTATAGCCTTTTGCACGAATTAGCTTCGTCACATGATCTGCATGCATCGTTTGAAGGCGGAAGACGAGCACTTTAGAGGCTTCATTGGCATGTGGGTACACGAGTACACTCAGCATTTGAATATGCTGCTCTTTTAAAATGGCCGTAATGTCTGCAAGACCCTCTGTCACTTGCGCTACTTCAACCTCTAAATGTGATCCAGGCTGATCTGCACCTGTTAGTCTTACAAACGTACGAAGTAAATCTGTTTTTGTGATGATCCCTACAAGCTTGCCACGTCTCACAACGGGAAGACAGCCAATTCCGTGTTCAAAAAAGACACTTGAAATCTCCTCAACGAAATCAAGCGGATGAGCGGTAATCGTCTCTAGCACCATGATGTCTTCAACCGGCCGCTGAATAAAAAGCTGCCTTTTCTCTGTTTCAAAAATACTTGGACTGGCATTTTTAATATCCCGATCTGTCACCATCCCAATGACAGATCCCTGCTCAGATACGATGGGAATATGCCGAATGTGATGTGCACTCATTTTTTGAATGGCTTCTTCAATCGTATCGGTTTTGCGCAGCGTGATCACATCACGCTCCATAATTTGTTCAATCATCATGTTTACCAATCCCCTTTGCCAAAAAAACGAATTGAACGTTAATACATAAAGCGCTGATGGAAGCGAAGACGATCGAAACGCTCGATTGAATCTGGACTCACATGTTTTCCGATCCGTGCCATTAAACAATTGGCTGGATGTGAGCTAATCTCTGGCTCGTCTGTTGCAAACCAGACAAGACCGCCTGCGTTCATCATTTTCTCCATCATTTTGCGGTACTCCCACACGTTTTTCTTTGTCCCCTTTAAATCCCAATGCCAGTAATATTCAGTTGTAATGATAATGTAATTCTCCATTTGCTCATCCATCATGCTCACATCCAGTAAATGCTTGCCAAGTGAGCAGCCTCTGAATGGAGGAGCGACTTCAATGGCACCGAGCTCAATTAAATTGTCCATGTTGCCTTCTGACCAGCGTTCAAGCGGATCAGGGTACAAATACGTGACATAGCCTACGACAAGCTCATCCACCCTAGCAATGATAATACGTCCTTCAGGAAGATCTGCTATTTCAACAAGTGCTTGTTTCTGTTCCTCAGGCGTGCGAAATGCTGTTAGTCCTTCATGAAACGTATATTTCGCCAGCTCTGATGCAGGTACCGGTCCTTCAATCAGGATGGAACCTGTTTCTCGCTCAATGGTTTTTGAATAATAAGTTTTAGGATGCTCCACGTATCCACCGCCTCAAATTCTAGTGAGTCGTCTCTATTCTATCTTAAATCTTGCAATAATTAAAACGGTTTCATTAGAAGTTTTTTAAAAATTGAGAAAAAAAGTCATCTATACTATAATGGTCATTGTAAACGTATGCAAAGGGGGACTGTTTGATGAAAGTGGAAACGCTACCATCAGTAAAAGGGGACTATCATTTAAATGATTATGAGCAAGCATACAAAGAATTTTCATGGGAGGAAGCGAGAAAAAATTTCTCTTGGTATGAAACAGGAAAAGTAAATGCAGCTTATGAAGCGATTGACAGACATGCGGACTCGTTTCGTAAAAACAAGGTGGCGCTTCACTACAAAGATTCACAGCGGGATGAAAAGTATACGTTCAGGGATATGAAAATCAAGACAAACAAAGCAGGAAATCTATTAAGAGAACAGGCACATGTGCAAAAAGGGGATCGCGTGTTTATCTTTATGCCAAGATCACCTGAGCTCTATTTTCTACTGCTTGGTGCTGTCAAAATTGGTGCGATCGTCGGTCCGTTATTTGAGGCATTTATGGAAGGTGCCGTCAAAGATCGTTTAGAAAATAGTGAGGCAAAAGTGATTGTGACAACGCCTGATCTGCTTGAGCGGATTCCGTTTGCAGAACTTCCAAAGCTTGAATCCGTCATCATTGTCGGTGGTGAAAAAGAGGATGCAGGTGGTGTGCGGACGATTCACTTTGAAGAAGCATTTGAGCAGGCAGCGAAGGAACTTGAAATCGAGTGGATGGATGAAAAAGATGGATACCTGCTTCATTACACGTCAGGGTCCACTGGTACGCCAAAAGGTGTGCTCCATGTTCATGGGGCAATGGTGCAGCAAGGCCAGACGGGTAAATGGGTACTTGATTTGAAAGAAGAAGATGTCTACTGGTGTACAGCTGATCCAGGCTGGGTAACAGGGACGGTGTACGGTATTTTTTCTCCGTGGCTGAATGGAGCGACGAATGTGATTTTAGGCGGTCGGTTCAACCCTGATACGTGGTACGAAACCATTGAATCGTTTGGTGTGACCGTTTGGTACAGTGCACCGACAGCCTTCAGAATGCTGATGGGAGCAGGAGACGATCTCATTCAAAAATATGATCTCAGCTCACTACGTCATGTGTTAAGTGTAGGAGAGCCACTTAATCCAGAAGTGATCCGCTGGGGAGACGCTGTATTCGGTAAACGAATTCATGACACTTGGTGGATGACAGAAACAGGTGCACAGCTGATTTGTAACTATCCATGCATGGATATCAAACCAGGTTCGATGGGGAAACCAATTCCAGGCGTTGAAGCCGCGATTGTGGATAATGCCGGAAATGAACTTCCGCCATACCGGATGGGGAACCTTGCCATCAAAAAAGGCTGGCCGTCTATGATGCATACGATCTGGAACAATCCTGAAAAATATGAATCTTACTTTATGCCGGGAGATTGGTATGTTTCAGGAGATTCAGCTTATATGGATGAAGACGGATACTTCTGGTTCCAGGGACGTGTCGACGATGTCATCATGACGTCAGGAGAGCGGGTCGGTCCATTTGAGGTAGAAAGTAAACTGGTGGAACATCCGGCCATTGCAGAGGCTGGTGTCATCGGAAAACCAGATCCTGTGCGCGGTGAAATTATTAAAGCATTTATAGCGCTTAGAAGCGGATACGAACCGTCTGATGACCTGAAAGAAGAAATTCGTACGTTCGTGAAAAAAGGACTCGCTGCACATGCAGCACCGAGAGAAATTGAGTTTAAAGACAAATTGCCAAAAACACGCAGCGGTAAAATTATGAGACGTGTGCTAAAAGCGTGGGAACTGAATTTACCTGCTGGCGATCTCTCGACAATGGAAGATTAATCACTTCCATCAGTTGACTTGATATCAAAAGTATGTTAAAAATGACTTTAGTTGAATATGAAAAGGTTTTGACTGAGATTCAGTAGAATCATCTTTCCCTGTCCAAGAGAGCTGACGGCTGGTGCGAGTCAGTACAAAGAGATATTCGAATTACCCTCACGAACCGCTTTTACGAAAAGGAGCATATGCTATCTGATTAGTGAAAGAACGGATCTGTCCGTTATCAGTGTAAGTGAAAAGACGTGTTGTTTTGTCTTTTAAGCAGGGTGGTACCGCGATATATATCGTCCCTTCGTTCATTCGAAGGGGCGTTTTTTATGTTGAATTGTAAAAAAAGGAGATTTGGATATGAGTCAATTGATGGAAGAATTATCGTTCAGAGGATTAATTCAGCAACAAACAGATGAAGAAGGTTTAACAAAATTATTAGCAGAAGAAAAAATCAAGCTATACTCCGGCTTTGATCCAACAGCTGACAGCTTGCACATTGGTCACTTACTGCCAATTTTAACATTGCGCAGATTCCAAGAAGCAGGTCATCATCCGATTGCACTTGTTGGCGGCGCAACTGGACTGATTGGTGACCCAAGTTTCAAAAAAGCAGAACGTTCACTAAACCCAGCAGAAATCGTCGAACAGTGGTCAGAGAAAATCAAAGGCCAGCTCTCTCAATTCCTTGATTTTGAAGCAGGTGACAACCCAGCTGTCATCGTGAATAACTATGACTGGATCAGTCAAATGAATGTCATCACGTTCCTTCGTGATATTGGAAAGAACTTCGGTGTCAACTTCATGCTCGCAAAAGATATCGTCAGCTCCCGTATTGAAACAGGGATTTCGTACACAGAATTCAGCTACGTGATTCTGCAATCGTTAGACTTCTTGAGCCTTTACAGAAATGAAAACTGTAAGCTGCAAATCGGCGGAAGTGACCAGTGGGGAAATATCACATCTGGACTTGAGTTGATCCGTAAGTCTGAAGCAGAAGGCGCAAAAGCATTCGGTCTCACAATGCCGCTTGTGACAAAAGCAGACGGCACGAAGTTTGGGAAAACAGAAGGTGGTGCCATCTGGTTAGATAAAGAAAAAACATCACCATATGAATTCTACCAATTCTGGATTAACACAGATGACCGTGATGTCGTGAAATACTTAAAATACTTTACGTTCCTATCAAAAGAAGAGATCGCATCGTACGAAGAAAAAGTGCAAACAGCCCCTGAAAAGCGTGAAGCACAGCGCCGTTTGGCAGAAGAAGTCACAACACTTGTGCATGGCCGTGAATCACTAGAACAGGCAGTCAACATCTCAAATGCGCTATTTAAAGGCGAGATCAAATCTCTTACAGCAGAAGAAGTGAAAGTAGGCTTTAAAGATGTGCCATCAATGGAGAAAGACAGTGCAGAAGAATTAACACTTGTTGATGTTCTTGTCGAATCAAAACTGTCTCCATCAAAACGTCAAGCACGTGAAGATATTACAAACGGTGCGGTCTACATCAACGGAGAGAGACAAACCGACAAAGACTATGTCCTTTCAGCAGATGACCGAATTGAAAACCAATTTACGGTCTTAAGAAGAGGGAAAAAGAAATACTTC
Organism: Bacillus sp. Leaf49; assembly: GCF_001426125.1. NCBI lineage: Bacteria > Bacillati > Bacillota > Bacilli > Caryophanales > Bacillaceae > Bacillus > Bacillus sp. Leaf49. The sequence goes on from NZ_LMRK01000024.1 coordinate 106,395, forward strand.
CTTGTGACGTATAAATAAATCCTTATGAAACAGTAAGTATCATGAAAAGCATCTCAAATGTTCATATACATTGAGGTGCTTTTCTTTTTTATTCAGAAGTAGGAATTAGGCTTTTACAGAGCGGTTTTCTCTCATTTGTCTGTTTCTTATTCAAGAAGTGAATCTTCGTTTGTATAAGCATGTTCTACCTTACAAATTCGGGTTGTATAGGATTCATACCAATCTTTTTTTCCTTTTTTTTGAACACGCTGATGTGCTGTATGTGCTTTCCATTCTTTGATGGCTGCTAATGAATCCCAGTAAGAGACAGTGATTCCAACACCATGTTCATCTCGTGCACTTTCTATTCCAAGAAACCCGTCTAGTTCTTTCGCTAATTGTTCCATTTTTTGAGCAGCAGCAGCGTATTCTTTCTGCTCAACATTTGTTCGTTTTGATGTGAAAATGACTGCATAGTAAGGTGGTGCAGGTGTTTGAGTAAATAGCATCTAGTAGAACCTCCTTTTGTCTATTCACATTATATATGAAAGATAGAGAGGCCCGTAGTCTTTTTGTTTTAATTTCAAAAAGACCATGGTGCTTTTTCATTAGGTATTGTGCTGTAAAATCATCTGATAAATATTACCTTGTTCACTTTTCTGTCATATTTTTCTTGTTTAAAATAGAGACGTATCAGAAAATTAAGGGGGAATGAACATGATCGTTTTAAAGAAAAGGAGTTTGCAAATTCTGATTGCGCTTGCCTTAGTGCTAGGTTCAATGGTCTTCATCCAGCCGAAAGAAGTCAAAGCGGCTGCGCATAATCCGGTTGTAATGGTACACGGCATGGGCGGTGCGTCTTATAACTTTGCTTCGATCAAACGATACTTAGTGACACAGGGCTGGGATCAAAACCAACTTTTTGCAATCGATTTCATAGACAAAACAGGTAATAACCTGAACAATGGCCCGAGGCTCTCTAGATTCGTCAAAGATGTACTAGCCAAAACGGGCGCCAAAAAAGTAGATATTGTGGCTCATAGTATGGGTGGTGCGAACACGTTATACTATATTAAAAACCTAGACGGCGGAGATAAAATTGAAAACGTCGTCACACTTGGTGGAGCGAATGGACTCGTATCACTCAGAGCATTACCAGGCACCGATCCAAATCAAAAAATTCTTTACACATCTGTCTATAGCTCAGCCGATCTCATTGTCGTCAACAGCCTCTCACGTTTAATTGGCGCGAGAAACGTCCTCATCCACGGCGTTGGACATATCGGTCTATTAACCTCAAGCCAAGTCAAAGGCTATGTGAAAGAAGGATTGAATGGCGGAGGACAGAATACGAATTAAAAAATGAAAAAGACAGCGATTTGTGCTGTCTTTTTTGATGTCATGGTTATATAGGGTCTACTAGGTGTTGCAGAAGGTTTTTAGGAGGATAAAAGATGACGCAAAAACTCAAACAATATTTCTTAGGCTACTTTCTCTATTTCCCATGTTCATTTCTGATTATCTATATGATCTGGATGGCAATCGTCAAATCAGTGCAATGGGCAGAAGTCATATCTAATTGTACATCCATCATTGGTATCTATTACTTAATAGCCAGTGTGTGGTTTGTCTTTTTACTGCAAAAACAGACAAAACATCGTACATAGCCAAATAAAAACATGTACAAATCAACCACCATTCCTTACACTACAAGTAATGATTCAGATTCTTTGGAGGTGGGGATTTGTGCAACAACATCAAAAGGCTTTGATTATGGTTGATGTACAGAAAGCATTCGAGCACGAAAAATGGGGAGAACGGAATAACCTAGATGCAGAGAAGAATATCAGTCGTCTATTGACGTTTTGGAGAGAAAAAGGCTGGACAGTCATTCATATTCAGCATACATCGGATCAGCCGCACTCCTTATTTCATCCAGCAAATGAAGGGCACTCCTTCAAAGAGATCGCCAAACCGCTAGATGAAGAAACGGTCATACAAAAGAAAGTCAACAGTAGCTTTATAGGTACAAACTTAGAGGAACAACTAAGATCAAACGAGATCGACACTGTTGTGATTGCTGGACTTACAACACCGCACTGCGTATCTACCACAACAAGAATGAGTGGAAACCTAGGCTTTGAGACATACCTCATGTCGGATGCAACAGCCGCCTTTGGACTCGCAGATCAAACCGGTACATACTATGATCCAGAAATGATCCATCGCCTTTCACTTGCAACACTGCATGATGAATTTGCGACTGTCCTGACAACAGAGCAGCTCATCACAAATTGGGCAAGCAAAAGCTCCTAGAATCATCTCTAGGAGCTTTTTGCTTGTTCATCCAGCGGCTGTTTTCGTTGTTCAATACTTGAGTATATGAGATCTATTCCAATAAATAAGAAGCTGACAAAGAAAGATAAAATGAGTGTGCCGTGCTCCAAAATGGAGATATTTACTAGTTTTATGTAAAGGACATACTTAATCGAGAGGTGTAAAACGATCCAAGAACTGATCCACTCCAAAGCAAAAGTCAGCCATGAAGGGAATTTGAGTAAATAAGCCAGCCCTTTGCCTATGAAAAGAAGAAAAGGCGACCAAAAAACCACGATTCCACTCACCAATAAAGAGAACGAGATGAAAGAGAAAAATGAATCATATGTGATGTAATCTCCAAAAAGATAGTTTATCCCTAAAGCAACGATGCACAGAATGACACTTGGAACAGCGATCACGAGACAGAGAGAAAAATAAAGCAGTAATATGAACGATATCGTAGCCAGTAGGTTTGGGGGTGCATCTATGACCTGCTTTTTTCTTAAAAGAGAATAGGCGAAAATAGACAAGAAAAAGAGAACGAAAATCATGACTATGGTAAAAAACATGGAATTCCTCCAGCTTAGTGCGTTAGAAAAAAATCTCTATCATCATTGTACCAATAGACAAACGGCAGCTAAATGATATTTTTTTCCTATAGTTGCATGTGGGAATGACAATCACGTAATGAAGCGTGAAGGTGGTTATGCTGCAAAGAAAGGTTTTTAAATATGGAAGGTAACTTCCAATGTTTTCATGTATAATAGAGAGCGTACAAATGTACGGCGTACTCAAAGGTGGTCTTGGCTAAATCCCCTTGAAAGGGGGTGCAGCCTATGTCAACTTTTCAAGCGTTGTCCCTTATGTTTTTATTTGGGATGTTTATTCTTGCTTTGTTGACGTATATAGACAAAAAGAAATAGACCACCCTTTGAGCCTAGACAACTTGTAGGGTAGGTCCATTTATTGTGTACCTTCTAGCCAGCTCACTTTGAGCCAAGCATTTGTGCATTGCCGGGATGTGACAGCATCCTGGCTTCTTTTAATTTACGCTACATCTATTTGTATTATAACATAAAAAGGATTTTGTTAAACACTGTCATACATCCACTCTCATCTAGTTAGGTGTTAGAACATGATGGAATACAAACAAAAAACCCTAGAAATCCTTGAACAATCAAGGTCTCTAGGGTTTGTTTGATCACTCTCTGAGAGAGCAATGAAATTAACGAGAGTAGAACTCAACGATTAGTTGTTCGCTGATTTCAGGCGCTAATTCAGAACGCTCTGGAAGACGAGTGAAAGTTCCTTCAAGCTTTTCAGCATCGAAAGTAAGGTATTCAGGTACGAAGTTGTTCACTTCAACTGATTCTTTCACAACTGCAAGGTTTTGAGATTTCTCACGAAGAGCAATCGTTTGACCTGGTTTCACAGAGAAAGATGGGATGTCTACACGGCTTCCATCAACAAGGATGTGACCATGGTTTACTAGCTGACGAGCTTGGCGGCGCGTACGAGCAAGGCCAAGACGGTATACTAGGTTGTCAAGGCGAGTTTCAAGAAGGATCATGAAGTTTTCACCTTGTTTACCAGGAAGTTTAGCAGCTCTGTCAAATAGTGTACGGAATTGACGTTCGTTGACACCGTACATGTGACGAAGCTTTTGCTTCTCTTGTAATTGTAAACCGTATTCAGATAGTTTTTTGCGTTGTCCTGGACCATGTGGGCCTGGAGCGTAAGGGCGTTTTTCAAGTTCCTTACCTGTTCCGCTTAATGAAATGCCTAAACGGCGGGAAATCTTCCAACTTGGACCTGTATAGCGAGCCATAATGTGACTCCTCCTTATTGTTTTTATTTGTGAAAAATAAAAACCGTCTGTTCTTTGTCTTTTCCGTCATTATGTTTTCATGCATCCTCGCTCCAGCAGCAGGGAGTTACAAGATGCACCTCCATATAGAAGGAACAAAATGATACAAAAAAGCCGAACAAAAAGGCTGCCATATTTCACACAAACTCTATTATATGACGCCAGATAGGAGAAGTCAACCTATTTAAAGAGGAGAATGTCAAACGTGGTCGGCATTCATCCGGGAAGAAAGCAAAATAAAAAAGCAGACACATTGTCTGCTTTTCAAGCATCATGACGCATCAGTAGAGGCTGATAACGCATTTTGGAGAACCTCTGTAAATTGAACTAAGTACGTTTCATCTATTTCATTGAAACGATCTTTCACTGGACTGTCAATGTCGAGTACCCCAATGATTTGTCCATTTACTTTAAGAGGGATCACGATTTCAGACTGCGATGCGGCATCACATGCAATATGACCAGGGAATGCATGCACATCAGCGATACGCTGTACATCACCTGTCGCAAATGCTGTACCGCAAACCCCTTTTCCAGAAGGAATGCGTACACATGCGGGCAGTCCGTTGAATGGACCAAGCACAAGCTCTCCGCCTTTTGCTAAATAAAATCCTGCCCAATTGACTTCAGGAAGCGAGTGATAAAGCAGCGCCGCAGCATTGGCTAGGTTGGCAATGAGATCAGGTTCACCATCCGTAATCGCTTCTACTTGCTTGATGAGTAATTGATAGTCTTTCGATGGATCACCAGACTGTTTTTCGACATGAAACATGAAAATCTCCTACTTTCTATCTCAAAAATACATAACTTGCGCTTCGCATGTGGGATTTGTCGAGCAATGATTAAAGGAACTTCCGCCTTCACCTTGAAGTATGTACACATGAAGAGGGGTGAGCGGATGAAAACATCAACAACCGTGCAAACAAAAGACCGTATTATTGAAGCTGCCATCAGACTTTTTAACCAAAAAGGATTTTCTGGAACCTCTGTCCGTGAGATTGCGAAGGAAGCAAACGTCAACGTTGCCCATATATCTTATTACTTTCAAGGAAAAGGAGGGCTGCTTGAGCAGCTCGTATCCGATTTTTATGAAGGCTATATTCAGATGATTGAATCGCACATCCAGCACATGGAAACCCGTCATGCAAAAGAATGTTTACTTCATGTGGTTTTTGATATTTTATCTTATCAGCATGAAAATCGTCAATTAACCCGTTTCGTTTATCGAGAAGTGACCATTGATTCAACGCTGATCAGGGAAATCATGTCCACCTATTTAACAAAGGAAAAATACTTGTTTCAGCTTATCATTGAAAAAGGAAAAAGCACCCATGTGATTTGTAAGCAGCTGTCACTCTCATCATTTATGATCCAGCTAAAATCACTTCTGATGATGCCTTATCTGCAGCCGCAATATTTAACAGAGGTGCTTTATATCAACCCAAATGAGCCTTACTTTTATCAAACGTACTATAAGGAACTGAGCCGGTCGCTTCATCATCTGTTAGAACCAAATGAACCCGCACTTGATCCTCACCTGAAACTCATGATGTCTTCAAATTGATCATATGCATACCCGAGATCTTCCGCTTGATGGGCATCAGACCCGAATATGAGCGGAATTTTTTTCTGTTTTGCAAGATCAATCATCCATTGATCTAAATAGATACTTCTGGCATATGTTTTACGAAGACCTGATGTATTAAAATCTAAGGACATGCCTTTTTTTGCCGTTTCTTCAAGACAAAGGGTAACCCTTTGACATAGTTCTGGCGACATTTCGTATGGGAAAAGTTGTTTGAATTTCTGGACAAGGGTGATATGACCGATTCTCTTTGGCTTATATGGACCTAAAGATGATAGAATAGAAGAATGAATTTGTTCATAGTAGTTTTGATAGACGTGTTCGGTGCTGCCATAGATGCTGATCAGCTGCTTGAAGGCGTGCTCATCAAAATCAAGACAAATATAATCATTGCCAGCAGGAAGAAAGTGAACAGATAAAATGCTATCGTCTAGTTCAGGGCCGTAGCAGTCTAAAAAGGCACTTGTTTCCTCTTCATACTCTTTGATATAGTCGACCTCAAGCCCAGTTTTTACTATTAACTGTCCTTTGTATTCCTGTTTCAGCTGATCCAGCTTCGTCAAATAGGCTTCAAGGTCTTGAAGCTTCATGGCACTATCCTGCTCAGGCGTTGGATCTCGAAACGAAGGAGGCAGCGGGGCATGCTCGGTAAAGGTGATGGAATCAAATCCCTTTTTGATTGCTTTTTCAATATAAGAATGAAAAGGATCAAGCGTACCGTGCGGGCAAAATGGCGTATGTAAATGTGCATCTTGTTTCAACATGTCGTCACCTCTTGTCGATATTTTGAAAAACGTCATGTTTATCAGCGAAAATAATGAAAAATCATGACCAAAAATGCTGGTTACATGGTATCATAATAACAATGAAAACGACAGCTTCCGCATACATAAAAACAGGTCACATCAATACATGTGATCAAATGATAGAAAGCCTGAATGACTTTCTTGAAAAAACATACATAAAACCGTGAATGGATCGTATTGGCAAAAATACAATCCTGCTTATAAAAAACAAATGCAAAGCGGACACGAAAGGGTTCTCAGGTCTACTCGGGACACTACCCTGACATCACTTAGATCACAACAAGGGGGCTCATTATGGAGTTTATCATCGGTTTAATTGTCATTTTGCTTGCTTTGTTTTCAGTCGGTTATTTCCTCAGAAAAAATATATATAAAGAGATTGACCGATTGGAAGCATGGAAAATTGAAATTTTAAACAGATCAATTGTAGAAGAAATTTCAAAAATCAAACATTTAAAAATGACCGGAGAAACAGAGCAGTTTTTTGAAAGATGGCGTGCAGAGTGGGACGATATCGTCACAGCCCATCTTCCAAAGGTAGAGGAGCTATTATATGATGCAGAGGAGTATTCTGATAAATATCGATTCTCCAAAGCGAAGCAAGTTCTTGCACATATAGGAGATCTGCTCACCGCTGCTGATTCAAACATCGAAGACATTTTAAAAGAGATTGCAGACCTTGTCACAAGTGAAGAGCAAAACCGAAAAGACATCGAGAAGGTCAAAGAGCAATATCAAACGGTACGAAAAAATCTACTTGCTTACAGCCATTTATATGGCACCCTTTATGACAAAATGGAGCAGGACTTGGACGAGGCCTGGGAAGGGATCAAGCAGTATGAAGAAGAGACAGAAAACGGAAACTACATGACAGCAAGGAAAATTTTGCTTGAGCAAGACCGCAGACTCGATCAGCTACAATTATATATCAATGATGTACCGAAGCTCATCGCAGACTGCAAACAAACGGTGCCAGGTCAGCTGACGAAGCTGAAAGACGGTTATAAAGAAATGACAGACAAAGGCTACAAGCTAGAGCACATCCAGATCACAAAAGAGCTGGAGAACTTGAATAAACAGCTGACCCGGGCGGAGAAACTGCTGATTGATGAACTCAATTTAGATGAAGCATCAAGCATTCTGCAAATGATTGATGATGCGATTCAGACGCTGTATGATCAGCTAGAAGCAGAAGTAGAAGCAGGTCAGGAAATCAAGAGCAAAATGCCTGAGCTGACCGAAGCATTTGAAAAACTTGAACAAGACCACACGCAGACAAAGGCAGAAACGGCTCTTGTGAAAGAAAGCTACAAGCTTACAGCAGGAGAGCTGGATCAGCAGAAAGCATTCGAAAAACGATTAGAAGAAATTGAAAAGCTCATGAAGCAAATACGAGAGAAGCTTGATCGTGACCATGTCGCATACACATTATTAATGGATGAAATCAATCAGCTTGAGACCTTTATTGAGGATGCCAAAACGCTTCATGAAGCGTTTAAAGATCACCTTCAATCGTTACGAAAAGAAGAATTACAGGCAAGAGAAACATTGGCTGAACTTAAAACCATGCTGACAGATACAGTGCGCCAGCTGCACAAAAGCAACATTCCAGGTGTACCTGCTGACATCAAAGACCGTGCTGAAAAAGCGCAGGAGATGGTTCAGCAAGTGCAGGAGCAGCTAGAGAATTTGCCGCTGAATATGCCAGCAGTGAACCAGCAATTAAAAGAAGCCTCTGAAACAGTCAGACATGTCGTTGATGAAACACATGACATGCTTCGTAAAGTGGATCAAATTGAACGGATTATACAATACGGCAACCGGTTTAGAAGTCAAAACCACATTCTTTCAGAGCAATTAAAAGAGGCAGAACGAAGATTTTATGCCTATGATTATAACGATTCATTTGAAGTGGCAGCAGCTGCTGTCGAAAAAGCATCACCTGGAGCCGTCCAGAAGCTTTTAACTCAGCAAGAAAAAGAATATCAGCATCAATAAAAAAGCTGAAGTCCTAAAATGGACTTCAGCTTTTTCCATGTTATGAAACTTGTTTTTGGCGTTCTTCTGAAGCAGAAGAAGTGAATAGAGAGATGACAAATCCAATCACGATTCCGAGTATGGCAGGTACAATCCAGCCAATGCCAAGGTCATATAGCGGCAAGATCGTTTGAAAGAGATCTTTCACAGGACCGATAGGCAGTTTAGCCGCTGCTAAACCGTCAAACAGACTGACGCAGCCAGTTAAAATCAAAGTAAGGACATACACAGGTCTTCTATGACCAAGCCATTTGTCAGCAAGTGATAAAACGATAATCACAATTGCTAACGGGTAAATCGCAGTTAACACAGGTACTGAAAAAGCGATAATATGAGCAAGTCCAAAATTTGAAATGATAAAACTGAATAATGTGACGAGTGTAACGACCATTTTATAAGAAAGTTTAGGTAATAAATTTGAGAAATACTCTCCGCACGATGTCACAAGACCGATACTTGTGGTTAAACAGGCAACCGTAATCGCCGCGCCTAACACAATATTACCTAAACTGCCAAAAAGAAATTGTGAAGACTGAGCCAAGATTTTACTACCATCTCCAACAAAACCAATGGCGTGTGTACTTGAAGCACCTAAATAAGCAAGTGATAGATAAACAAATGTTAATCCGCAAGCTGCAATTAGACCTGCTTTGATACAAGCAGAAGTGAGTGCCTTTTTACTTGTTACACCACGTCCTTTAATGGCGTTGATGACAACAACCCCAAACACAATAGATGCAAGAGCGTCCATGGTTTTATAGCCTTCTAAAAACCCTTTGAAAAATGATCCATTGCTATAGGACACATCAGGTGTGCCAATGACGCCCATCGGTGTCAAAATGGCTTTGACGATAATAATCAAAATGATCGTAAATTTAATCGGTGTTAACACTTTCCCTACACGATCCACAATTTTCGTTGGATTTAGCGCAAGATAATACGTAATACCAAAAAAGGCCAGTGTAAATAAAAAAAGTGAGAGCCAAGCTGGTACACCAGCTAAAAAGGGTAGTGCACCAATTTCATATGAAACCGTTCCTGTACGAGGAATAGCGAAAAGTGGCCCGATAGATAAATATAAAATGACGGTAAACGCTGTTCCAAAAGCTGGGTGAGCTTTATCAGCTAATCCTTTCGCATCTCGACCTGTCAAAGCGATTGCAATAATCCCTAGAAGAGGTAAACCGACACCTGTTAATAAAAATCCGCCCATTGCTTTCCACACATTTTGCCCAGCATATTGCCCAAGCTCTGGTGGATAAATCATATTACCGGCGCCGAAGAATAGAGCAAACAGCATAAAACCTATGATAACCGTATCTTTCGTCGACAAAGTTGCCTTCATTGCATTTAAAGCCTCCATTATTATGTTGAAATATTCTGTTAATTAGTTGCTAGGTAACCGTTCATCATTAACAATCACTAATTATAAAGGATGTACGCCTGATGTCAACATGTGTTTTCGTACAAAAGTCATGAATTTTTCTATTTTAGTATATGAAGAACAATAAAAAAACATCCCCTTCTTCTTTGGAAGGGGATGTTTTGATTTGCGATGATTATGAGGCAAGTTGCTTTGGTGGGCTGGTAAACATGGAAATAAGTACACCAATCACAGCACCGATAATAGCTGGTATGATCCAGCCAATGCCTAAATCGTAAAACGGAACAATTGATTTCAAGATGCCAGGCAATCCGCCTAGATTCACTTCGGCAGCTAATAATCCATCAATAATGGCAAAGAAACCAGTAAAGATGAGAGAAGTAATATAAATGATTCTTCTGCCGTTAATCCAGCGGTCAAGGAACGATAATAAAATAATGACAATGGCCAGTGGATAGATCGCTACGAGTACAGGCACCGACAGAGAAATGATCTGTGCGAGTCCAAGGTTTGCAACCAGTGTACTAAATAAAGAGACGATCAGAACGACTGTGCGATAAGACAGGCTAGGGAAGAGCTTTGAAAAATATTCTCCACAAGATGAAATAAGTCCAACACTAGTCGTTAAACAAGCGAATAAAATGGCTGCGCCAAGAACAATGTTACCAGCAGAACCGAATAAAAAGTTGGCAGAAAGTGAAAGTAGTTTTCCTCCTTCATTTGCTCCAACCATTCCCGTGGCATCGGGGCTTGAAGCGCCCACATAAGCAAGTGAAATGTACACGAGTGCCAGTCCAACAGCTGCTACGAGTCCTGCCTTAATACAAGCTGCTGCAAGAGATTTTCGCTCTGTGATGCCTCTGTCCTTAACAGCTGTCACCACGACGATTCCAAAGACGATAGAAGCAAGTGCATCCATTGTTTTATAGCCTTCTAAAAATCCAGTGAAAAGCGGATTTGCCTCATATGTTTTATCTGGAGCACCGATCATTCCCATTGGCGTAGCAATGGCTTTAATGACAATAATAGCAATAACAGTTAATAAGATCGGTGTCAAAATTTTACCAATACGATCAACCAGCTTTGAAGGATTTAACGCAAGCAAGTATGAAATAGTGAAAAACACTACGGTAAAGATGAATAGTGGTACCCATGAAGTGGCTTGGGCACCTGAGAGAAATGGAGCTAATCCTATCTCATACGAAACCGTACCAGTTCGCGGAATGGCGAAAAATGGTCCAATGGATAAATACAGAATCACGGTGAAGATAGTCCCGAATTTAGGGTGTGCTTTATCGGCAAGGCCTTTGGCTCCGGTACCAGTAAGGGCGACAGCAATAACCCCTAATAGTGGAAGACCTACGCCTGTAAGTAGGAATCCGCCGATGGCAAGCCATACGTTTTCACCAGCATATTGTCCAAGAACAGGCGGGAAAATCATATTTCCTGCGCCAAAGAATAATGCAAAAAGCATTAGTCCAATAGCCAATGTTTCTTTTATACTTAAACTATTTTTCAAAATAGTCCCTCCTCAATCAGTGTATTGTGTCAAATTTAAATATTCTGACAATTTAGGTGTTTATATGACAATTGCACTATGGATGATATAGTGAAAATGAAAAGTTGTCAACTGCCATTTTCAGAAAATTCTCTGTCTGACTTCATTATGGTAACATATAAATGCATTTATTTTTTAAGTTTTTTTGTAAGGAGTTTAAGATATGATTTATCTTGATAATAGTGCCACAACAAAGCCTTATCCAGAGGTTTTACAAGTACATCAGCAAGTGAGTGAGCGTTTTTTTGGGAATCCGTCTTCGCTGCATCAACTTGGAATTGATGCCAGCCGTCTATTAAGTGAAACGCGAAAACAAATCCTTCACTATACAGGCTTTACACAATATGAGATTATTTTTACTTCAGGTGCAACAGAAGCAAATAACATTGCCATCAAAGGGGCTGCTCTTGCCAAGATGAACCGAGGCAGACATATTGTCACAACAGCGATTGAGCATCCATCTGTCATTGAATCGTTTGAACAGCTGAAAACATTATTTGGCTTTGATATTTCCTATATTCAAGTAAATGAGCATGGCCGTGCAGATATGACGCATTTAAAAGAAGTGCTTCGCCCTGATACAGTGCTTGTCAGTCTCATGCATGTAAACAATGAAACAGGCGTGATTCAGCCGATAGAGGAAGCGGCAAGCATCATTCGCACGTATGCCAAAGAGGCGATTTTTCATGTCGACGGCGTACAAGGAATTGGCAAGGTTCCGCTGCCTAAAGAGATGGATATTGATCTTTTAACGATGTCAGGCCACAAGATTCACGGCCTGAAGGGAACAGGTGCCCTCTTTTTAAAGAAAGAGATCGTGCTTGCCCCTTTTATCACAGGAGGAGAGCAAGAACTTGGCCTTCGCTCAGGGACTGAGAACCCTGCTGGAGCTGTCAGCTTAGCAAAAGCCATCAAGCAATCATTTGAACATTTAAACAAGCATCATGATGAGATGATCGCTTTAAAAACAGAGCTAGAGCAGCAGCTTGGAAAGATAGAAGGCGTCGTCATAAACACACCGCTGACGCATAGCGCACCGCACATTGTGAATTTTTCAGTGCCAGGTATTCAAATTGAAGTCCTTCTGCATATGCTCGAAAAAGAAGGCATTTACGTTTCGACAACGTCTGCTTGTTCTGCTAAGAAAAAGGAACCAAGCCGTGTCCTGCTGGCGATGGGAAAATCAGAAGAAGCAGCCAAAAGCAGCATGAGAATCAGTTTGACATATGGACAAGGACCAGAGCTAGCGCCGCAAATCATCACATCGATCGCACAAAGTGTGAAAAAATTAAAAGGAATGAGATAACAACATGAAGTATGACCATATTTTAGTCCGTTTTGGTGAGATTTCAACAAAAGGGAAAAATAGAAAGAAATTTATCGAAAAACTAAGACAGCATATCCGGTTTGTATTAAAAGACTTTGAAGCATTAAAGTATGCATCTGACAGAGACCGCATTACGATCATGCTAAACGGAGAAGACCCTGAACCGATTTCAGAACAGCTTAAAGGTGTATTTGGCATTCAAAGCTTTAGCCTGGCTGTGAAATGTGAGACAAATCTTGATGCCATCAAAGAAGCGGCACTCTCAGCGGTTCAGGAAGTGTATGAACAAGGAAATACATTTAAGGTCTCAACGAAACGCTCTTATAAACAATTTGAGCTTGATTCAAATGAAATGAACCGAGAAATTGGTGGACATGTTCTAAGGAATACAGACAACTTAACCGTTAATGTGAAACAGCCAGATGTTCACTTGCGAATTGAAATAAGAGAACACGCGACGTACATTACATTTAAAGATGTAAAAGGTGCAGGCGGACTGCCAGTTGGTTCAAGCGGAAGAGCGATGCTGATGCTCTCTGGCGGCTTTGACAGCCCAGTGGCCGGCTATCAGGCAATGAAACGAGGCATTCAAATTGAAGCTGTTCATTTCTTTAGCCCACCTTATACAAGTGAGCGTGCCAAGCAAAAGGTCATTGATCTAGCGGAATGCTTAGCTGCCTATGGAGGCGAAGTCAAGCTTCACATCGTTCCTTTTACAAAAATTCAAGAGCTCATTCACAAACAAGTACCAGAAAACTATACGATGACTTCAACGAGAAGAATGATGCTCAAAATTGCAGATAAAATAAGAGCCAAGCGTGATGCGCTTGCCATTATTACAGGTGAAAGCCTTGGTCAAGTGGCAAGTCAGACACTTGAAAGCATGTATGCCATTAATCATGTCACAAACACACCGATCATTCGCCCGCTGATTGCCGTGGATAAGAATGACATTATCGAAGAAGCGAGACGAATTGGCACATATGAGACAAGCATTCAGCCATTTGAGGATTGCTGCACGATCTTTACGCCGCCATCTCCAAAAACAAAACCAAAACTTGAAAAAGTAGAACGCTACGAAAGCTTTGCTGAATTCGAGCCAATGCTTGATGAGGCAGTGGAGCAGATCGAAACAATCGTTGTCACAAATGAAAAGAAAGCAGCTGACAAATTCGCTGATTTATTCTAAATAAAAATTTCATAATAATTACCATAAAATCAATCGCATGAAGTCATGTGTTTCTACACATTCTATATTCACAAGGAGGTGAGAACACATGGCTCAACAAAACAGACAAAGCAGTTCTAATCAATTAGTCGTTCCAGGCGCTGCACAAGCGATCGACCAAATGAAGTACGAAATCGCTTCAGAATTTGGCGTAAACCTTGGACCAGAAACAACAGCTCGCGCTAACGGATCAGTTGGTGGAGAAATCACTAAGCGTCTTGTATCTTACGCTCAACAACATATGGGTGGCGGATCTTTCTAAGACACACAATTAAAAAGCTATGGCTTATGAGCGGGTTTATTCCCGCTCTTTTTTTTGTACATAAATTGTTAGAATATTTTTAAAAAAGAAGACTAAATGAAAAAATTATGGCATAATACTAGGAGTAGGTCCTAATTCAAGCATTTTTCAGTTATGAGTGTTAGAATAGGTAAATTGAAACATGATTCGTTTCATAGAAAGAGGCTAAAAGGAGCTGTACCATGAAAAGAGAAGACTTAATTGCACCAGAACAATATAACTTAGTCAGTGAGATTGAAGCGTTCAGTCATGACCAGGAGAAAATCGCCCTGCACTGGCAGGACGGGAATGGCCATGAAGCGCATGTGACATATGCAGCATTAGTAGAAGAGGCGAATAAAATTGGTCATGTTCTATTAAATGCAGGCTTTAAAAAAGGCGATAAAATCATTGTGATGGTGCCTCGTATGCTAGAGGCATACAGCATTTATTTAGCCATTTTAAAAACAGGAATGGTTGTAATTCCTTGTTCAGAAATGCTTCGCGCTAAAGATATAGATTACCGAATTGAGCATGCAGAAGCAAAAGGAGCGATTGTTTACGCATCATTCATTCAATCGTTTGAAGGAACCAACCAGCCAAAAGATTTCAAAACATTCTCGATTGGTGAGAATGATCATGGCTGGACAAACATTGTTGCGCAAAAGGAAGAGCAGTCAAGCGAGTTGAAATTGGCAGACACAACACGTACGGACATGGCATTTCTCTCTTATACATCAGGCACAACAGGTAATCCCAAAGGGGTTGTTCATACACACGGCTGGGCGTATGCACATTTACGTACAGCGGCCAAAGCATGGCTCTCCATTAATGAAGGGGATAAAGTATGGGCAACAGCAGGACCAGGCTGGCAAAAATGGGTGTGGAGTCCTCTCTTATCTGTTTTAGGAAGCGGAGCAGAAGGTTTTGTTTATGGAGGAAAGTTTAATCCGGATACGTACTTAGAGCTGCTTCAAAAAAATGAAATCAATGTTCTATGCTGTACACCAACAGAATATCGATTTATGGCAAAAGTGGATGACCTCAGTCAGTACGAGCTACCCAAATTGCATAGTGCTGTTTCTGCGGGAGAGCCGCTCAACCGTGAAGTCATCGATACGTTCAAAAAACATTTCGATATCGAAGTGCGAGATGGTTACGGGCAAACAGAAAGCACACTGCTAGTCGGGGTGCTGAAAGGAATGGACATCAAGCCAGGCAGCATGGGCAAACCAACACCAGGCAATGAAGTAGAGATCATTGATGAGAATGGCCAGATCTGTGCTCCAGGAGAAATAGGTGACATTGCCGTTCATCTTGAAACGCCGGCTTTATTCAAGGAATACTACAAAGATGCAGAGCGTACAAAGGCGCAGCGCCGCGGGGATTACTTTATTACCGGTGACCGTGCGAAAAAAGATGAAGACGGGTATTTTTGGTTTGAAAGCCGCAGGGATGACATCATCGTCAGCTCAGGTTATACAATTGGTCCATTTGAAGTCGAAGATGCACTGATTAAACACCCAGCAGTGAAAGAATGTGCGGTTGTGGCAAGTCCAGATGAAATCAGAGGATCAATCGTGAAAGCATACGTCGTCCTGCGAGATGCATCTGCACAAAGCGATGAGCTGATTAAAGAACTGCAAACACACGTGAAAAATACAACAGCACCGTACAAATATCCAAGAGAAATCGAATTCATTGACGAGCTACCAAAAACTCCGTCAGCGAAAATTCGACGTGTTGAGCTGAGAGAAAGAGAGCTTGCACGAAAATCATCATAACAGTAGAAACAATAAGCGTCTGGATGGAAAATCATCTAGCGCTTTTTTTATTGGACAAATCAAATATGTAAAATTGGTTCATGATGTTTTATGTTAAAATGTGTAAGGATGACTTGAAAAAGGAGAATGTTCTGAAAATGTCGATTGCGATAATTCATGGGATTGTGCTTGCCTTTGGTCTTATTTTACCTTTGGGCGCACAAAATGTATTTGTATTTCAGCAAGGAGCCCTTCAGCCTCGATTATATCGCGTACTGCCTGTGGTCATTACAGCTGCTCTCTGCGACACACTTTTAATTACTTTAGCTGTCATTGGGGTTTCGGTTGTTGTACTCACCATTCCTATCTTGCAAATAGGTCTTTTTATCATTGGATTTTTCTTTTTACTTTATATGGGGTGGTCAGTTTGGAACACGAGCTCCGCAACAGGTAATCAAGAAAAGATGGACTTGATGCCTATGAGAAAACAAATCGTATTTGCCTGTTCCGTTTCCCTATTAAATCCTCACGCGATTCTCGATACAATAGGAGTGATAGGGACGAACTCTCTTCAATATCATGGGGCGGAAAAGGTGGCATTTACCGCAGCCTGTATCATTGTCTCGTGGTTATGGTTTATGGGTCTTGCCCTTCTCGGGAAAATGTTAGGAAAGCTAGATACAAACGGCAAGTGGATGAACCGGATCAATAAAGCATCAGCCGTCATGATCTGGCTGGTTGCATTATATATCGCCTATCAGCTTATTGGATAAAGGATACATAGAGCAAAAGAGACGTGATGCATGAAAATGAGTGCTGAACATGTCATGGGAAAAAGCGTTGGATGGAAAACATCTGGCGCTTTTTTGTTGTCTACTGTCTCGGGGCAAGCATCAGTTACACCCCGTTCATTTATCTCAGACATACTGACAATTCAATTACCTGAAGGAAATGATCAAAATAGAATGTATGCTACACTATAAAAAAATGTATTTTATTGGATGTGGAGGTTTTCAAATGGCTCATAAAGAACAGCATAAAGGGGCAGTGCTTGCTGTCTTGGATACGTTTGGTGTACCAGTTTTGCTGTGGAATTTATATAAGAATACGAATAAAACATTGAAGCTGATGATCCCGATTATTCCAATAGTAGGTTTCATCACGTATCTTTTAGCATCTCTTTACTAATGTGTTCAAAAATCATTTGCATGAGCGATACGCTCATGCTTTTTTCATTCGATCATTTTTTGAAGATGGTTTGATTTAATAGACGGAGAGCTTGTACGATATCATCCATTTGATTTCGGTCAGAGGAAGAAAGGCTGTCCATGAGCATGGATTCAATTTGTTGAAATGCTTTGTCCATACACGCACGGCCTTTTTTAGACAGCATAATGACATGTTTTCGCTTGTCATCTTTATCTTCTTGTCTATCAATGAATTGTTTTTCGTGAAGCTTTTTCAATTCTCTGCTGACATTCGGAAGAGACATGTGCTGACAATCGGCGATTTCGCTAGGTGTTAGCGGCTCACTGACGGCTAACTGCTCCAGAATCAAATATTGTAGAGTGGTTAGATCAGATGGTTTGATCTTGCTCATCATAGCATGTTTCAGCTCAGAAAAAGTAGAAGCAAATGTGACAAACTCTTTGAAAAAATGTGGGTTTTTCATTATGTTTCACCTCCTACGTACCATACCAAATTTATTATCAAAAAACAATTATCATTTGACAACTAAAAAAGAGGGGTGTATGCTTTTGGTTATCAAATGATAACTAAAGGAGCCGAGCCATGAATGTACTCATTATTTATACTCACCCCCATCACAATAGTTTAAATGGTGCTTTTTTTAAAGAAATCCTAAAGGGCAGTGAAGAAAATCCAAACGTTCAAGAAGTGAGAATCATCGATTTATACCAAGACAAATTTGATCCTGTACTTATTTTTAATGAAGAGAAAAAAAGACGTGATATGCATAAGGACCCTGAGATTCAAGAATATCAAGAGAAAATCAAATGGGCAGACAACATCGTGTTTGTTTATCCGATTTGGTGGGGGCGGCCGCCAGCCATGTTGCTTGGTTTTATTGATCGCATGTTTGCAGCGAACTTTGCTTATCGTCAAACAGGCGGGCTGCTTCCAGAAGGCTTGTTAAAAGGAAAGAGGGCTGTATGTGTTTCGACAATGCAAGGACCGACCCACTATCCTTTCTTCTTTTTGCAAAATGCCCACAAAATCTTAATGAAACGAGCTCTTTTACAATATGTCGGGATTAAACCGGTGAAATTCTTTGAATTTGGCATGATGGAAAGTCCAAAAGGGAAGCATGACGTGAAATTAAAACGGATATACAACTATTTTCGGAATATCAGCTCATAAAACCACATTCCTTGAGTCACTTTTCTTCTAATTTGAACCTGTTATGTCTTAAAATGACAGAGAGAGTGAGTGAATCATTCTCTTTATTTGAAAAGGGGGATATGGATGAAGAAAACATTGTTTAAAGATGCGGCTCTTATCACACTTGATCCATCTTTAGGTTTTCTGGAGAAGGGAGATCTATTAATTGAAGGGGCACATATTGTAGAAGTCGGACCTTCGATTGAAGCAAGTGGTGCTGATGTTGTGGATGCGTCTGACATGGTCATCATGCCAGGGCTTGTGGATACCCATCGTCATGTGTGGCAGTCTGTCATACGGGGGATCGGAACAGATTGGTCTTTGCAAACGTATTTGAGCAAAATTTATTATGGCAACTATGGGGCGATGAGACGTCCATCAGATGATCGAATTGCTAATTATTTAGGCGCATTAGAGGCATTAGATGCAGGAGTGACCACGTTTTTCGACTGGACGATGATCAATTCTATGGATCATACAGAAGAACTCATTGGAGGTTTAAAAGATGCGGGTATTCGAGCGGTCTTTGGTTTTGGTACCTCTGGAGATGCAGCGTATTGGGACAGAGAGAGTACGCTCACGAATATGGAAGACGCAGCCCGCGTGAAACAAAAACATTTTCAATCATCGGATCAGCTGTTGACGATGGGACTTGCCATTCGTGGACCTGAATTTTCTTCATGGGAGACGACTGTCTTTGAAATTGAAACAGCGAGATCACTAGATGCATTATGCAGTATGCACATTGGCTTTGGAAATTGGGGAGCAGCGGATCGATCGATTGAGCGGCTTCATCAAGCAGGGCTGCTCGGGCCTGATTTGAATATGGTGCATATCAATGCAATTGATGCAGATCAAATGAAGATGTTAGCTGACAGCGGAAGCTCCATCTCGATTACACCTGAGATTGAAATGATGATGGGACACGGATATCCTGTCACAGGGCTCGCCATTGAAAATGGCGTTCTGCCAACGCTTGGTGTAGATGTGGTGACAGCGACAAGCGGAGATTTGTTTGCTCAAATGAAATTCGGACTACAGGCGGAACGAGCGATTCAAAATCAATCTTTATTGATGGAAGGGACGATGCCAGGGCCTGAACTTGGATTGTCTGCACAGCAAATGCTTGAAGCAGCCACTATAAACGGGGCTCATGCCTTGAAGCTTGATGACAAAATCGGCTCGCTCACACCTGGAAAAGAAGCTGATTTTATCTTGATCGATCGGACAAGCATGAATCTTCTTCCGATGACAGATCCAGCTGGGGCAGTTGTGCAAACGGCACACCCTTCAAATGTTGATTCTGTCTATGTGGCTGGAAAAGCAGTGAAACAAAATGGGAAGCTAGTTGGAGTGAACTTAGAAGAGGTCAAACAAAAAGCTTATGCGGCAAGAGATCATATTTTATCGCATCAGTTTGAATCAACAAAATGACGTGCAATATCCCCATAGGCCACTGCCTATGGGGAATACTTTACAACGATTCTTTAATGACTTTTTTATAATATTGGACAGATAGGAATCCGAAGACGGAGTATAAAACGGTATAAATCGCCATGACAATCAGCATAGGTGTCCACAGTTCGCTACCAAATAAAAACCAGCCAGATTGTACAGCAAAGTAGCTGTGCAAGAGCCCAACGAGAAGCGGAATGCCAAAGTTGAAAAGCTGTTTGAGCCGAATGCCTTTTAAGAGATCTGTCTCCGTAAAACCAAGCTTACGCAGAATCGTGTATGAGCTTTGTTCCTCTTCGCTTTCATTCATCTGCTTAAAGTATAAAATACAGCCTGATGTGACAAGGAAGCTGAGACCTAAAAATCCGACTACAAACATCATCAATCCGATGGTTTGTTTTTGCTGCTGAGCTGAAGCCAATTGAGACATGCTGTTGTCACCTAGTTTTAAAGAAGTAAACACATCATTCGCTTGTTCAAGGTTTTGATCATCTTTTATATTGACTGCGTGATATTGATTATTCTCAATCTGAAGTTTAGGATCTTTCTGCTGGTCAAGCTGCTCAAAGACACTTTGACTGACGACAGCAACAGGTAGACCACCAAACGTGAAGTTGTAAGAAATGAGGTAATCTTTTTTCATATCAATGACCTTTAAATCAAGGGGTTTCTTAATAAGTAGTTTCACATCACCTGAACTTTGAATCGGCATGAATTTCTTCAATAAATCACTGTAGCCGCTTAAGATGACTTCGTTGCTTTTCACATGAATATTTGGTGCGTTTTTTTCACTGATCACAGGTAGAGTTAAGACACCTGGATCATTATTCATATTTTTAATCTCTGAATCCATGATCTTTTTTGCGTCAAACTTCGCTTGAATGACCTTGAACTGCTTTGTTTCATACGCAATATGTTTGTCAGAAAGTGCACGAGTAAAGGTGTTGGCTTCTTTCTCAGATCCCATGACGAAATGTGAAGGGATCTGTTGTTCAGCGGTTTTTTCTGCTGAGTAATAGGAAATGTAGCTTAAAGATAACAACCCGATGGCAAGCGCAGATACCGTTGTAATAATCGTTAAAAGCAGTGCGTTTGATTTTAACCGGAACATAATAGATGACAGAGACAGGACTTCATGAATGGCGAGATAGCCATTTTTTCGTTTGCGTACGATATTGGCAATGAACGAAACAGAGCCTTTATAGAAAAGAAAGGTACCGATAATGACAGAGGCTAGAATATAAATCATCGCTAAAAGTAACGCAAGCATGGACGTATATGTGCCGGTAAAAAGCTGAGAAGAAATATAATAGCCTGAGCTGATGAATGCAATGCCTAGAACCCCAATGATGATTTCAAACACAGAGATTTTTTTCACACGCTGTTCTGTAGAAGACGTGGTTCTAAATAAAGATAAAATCGTCTGTCTATTAATAAACCATCGATTTCTTAACATAATTAATCCATAGATGACGAAAAAGACGATCAGTGTCTGCAAAAGGGCCATGCCTGAAAAATGCAGGTTGGCGATGGCGTTCACGCCGGTTACTTTAAATAGCACCATCAGCATGAGTTTTGAACCGATAAATCCAGCTATGATACCAATAGCCATGGAGACCACGTATAGGATAAAGTTTTCTGCATTGAGTAGTTTGGCAATTTTTTGTTTCGTCATGCCAATGAGCTGCAGGAGACCTATTTCTCTCCCTCTTCGTTTAATAAAAATGCTGTTCGCATATAACAGGAAGATTCCTACAATGGCAATGAGTAGTACTGAAGCGGCTTTAATCGACGCACCGCCCTTAATGGACCCCTTTACATCATCAAGTGCTGGTGAATACTGCAAGGTGACAAAGGAAAAATAGAGCGCCACACTAAATACAAGTGCAAACACGTATAAATAGTAATTTTTTAAGTTTTTCTTCAGATTGCGGAAGACGAGCTGATTAATGTTCATGCTTCACACCGCCTAAAACACCTTGCGTTTTCATAATATCCTCGAAAAACATCTTTCTCTCTAGTGCGCCTTTATTCAATTGTGTATAGATCTGTCCATCTTTGATAAAAATCACTCGTCTTGAATAACTGGCTGCAACAGGGTCATGGGTCACCATGACAATGGTTGCTTGGCGCTTGTGATTGAATTCTTGCAGCTTGTTCAGTAAGTCAGACGCAGATTTGGAATCAAGTGCTCCGGTTGGTTCATCAGCAAAAATGAGGCTTGGTTCGTGAATAAAGGCACGAACCGCAGATGTCCGTTGCTTTTGTCCCCCAGACAGTTCATTTGGATATTTGTCTCGTAGTTCATAAATCCCCATATCCTCTGCAAGCTGTTGAAAGCGTTCAAAAGCTTCTTTTTTAGGCGTTTTGGAGATGGATAATGGCAAGAGGATGTTCTCTTTAACCGTGAGTGTATCAAGTAAGTTATAATCCTGAAAAACAAAGCCAAGCTGTTTCTTTCTAAATTCAGCGAGCTGCTGATCTTTCATTTGCGTCATTTCTGCATCCGCGATCCGAATCGATCCGCTGGACACATGATCAATCGATGACAATACGTTCAAAAGGGTCGTTTTCCCCGAGCCTGATGGCCCCATGATGCTGACAAATTCTCCAGCTTCTATCGTCAAATCAATGCCTTTCAGCACCTCTTGTTTATTGAATTTATTTCCATAGCTTTTATATAACTTGCGAGCTTCTAAAATGTTCATCTGTCGAACCCCTTTTTTATTTAATTGATATCTCTAGTATAAAAAGAAGCCGATCAGACTTCCTGCGATTTGGCGAACAAAACAGACGAGCATGTGACATTGTTGTCACATGCTTGTTTCATATGTCAAAGCCTTATGTAGAATTCAGATTGTTATTCAATTATTTTATCTGTTTTTCGCTATGATGTATCAAATTTCTTGTTTTTTTCTGATGAACCTTTACAGAGTATTTGATTTCATGTAAGATATGCATATCAAATATATGCATAGTAAATCTATGTATTAGGGGTGACCATGGATGAAAGTGAGTAAAGAGCTTCTAAAGGGGAGTACAGCTACCCTTATTTTAAGCTTGTTAAATGAAAAGCCGATGTATGGATATGAAATGATTAAGGAATTGGAGTCGAAATCCGAAGGGATTTTTAGCTTTAAAGAGGGGACGATATATCCTATTTTGCACACTTTGGAGGGGAAAGGATTTATTGTGTCTTACTGGGGCGAAGGGAATGGCAATCGAAAAAGGAAGTATTATCGGATTAATGAACAAGGCAAAGCGTTTATGAAGGAAAAGAAAGAAGAATGGACTGTGTTTAAAGATGCAGTAGATGGCGTTTTGAACGGGGAGAAAGTCGTATGGGACTAGAGAAAAAGTTTGAACAATATATCAAAAATGTGTGTAAACGAATCAAAAATAAAGACGTACATGCAAGTATAAAGCTTGAGCTTCGTGATCATTTATACACGCTGAAAGAGGAAGCGGTCAGTGCGGGCATGTCAGAAGAAGAGGCGGTAGATCAAGCGCTCGATCAAATTGGAGATGCAGCCATACTCGGAATGCAGCTTCATGAAACACACAAAACTCAAGTTGACTTTAAAACGATACTTCTTGTATTAGCTACTTGTTTATTTGGGCTGTTTGTAATGTATTATTTTCAGTTTCATTCTCATTTACTTCATTTTCAAGACACGAATATCTTTTATAAAAGTCTCATTTACTATGTATTTGGTCTTGCGTTGATGCTTGGACTGTTTGCTTTTGATTATCGGCGCTTTTTACCCTATTCATGGCATTTATACATAGGAACGATTGGAATGCTGATTCTTACAATGATGATTGGGACAAGAGTGAACGGTATTCTCTTTTTAAGCTTAAATAATGGATCGATCAATCTGACTGAAATTTTTCCATTTCTGATGATTATTTCGTTAGCTGGCATTTATCAATCTTGGAATTGGAAGAATGGTTTCAAGTCCTGGCTAGGGTTAGCGATTGTCACTTTACCCATTATTTTATTACATATAGTCGGATCTCTTTCTGCAACCATCACCTTTATGGTCATATGCATAACGATGATGTATGTATCTCATGCAAGAATGAGACAGCTTATTCCGTTTACAGCAGCAGGTATTGTCTATCTCATTGTTCAATTATTTTCTCTGTATCAAGCTGATATGGCCCACTTTTACCAATACTCACTTCATGAATTTAGCTCAAATGGTTTTCAAATAAATCCGTACGCATTGTATGATGTTCACACTGATTGGATGTTGACGTATATCATTTATTCATTCGGATGGTTTGCAGGATTGGCCGTTCTTATGTTGTTTGTGACTTTGATTTATAGAGTAGTTCATACAGCGAAACGAGTTCAATCTGCTTATGGCAAAATATTAATGATTGGTTTGGCAACCACATTTGCAGCAAAATTTATCTTAAGTATTTTCACAAACTTTGGATTATTGCCTATATCAGGAGTTTCCATGCCTTTTATGAGCTATGGGGGATCTCATATTCTTCTAGAAATGATGTCAGTCGGGCTGCTAATGAGTATTTATAGAAGGAAACAGCTAGGAGAAATATGCCGTGAAGTAGCGTGATATGGCTGTATAAAATCACCCAATCTCTTCAATGCATCGTTGGATGAAGAGATTGGGTTTCTTGAACTGTATGTTCACATGCTTGCAATATGCACAAAATCATTCTTTTTCGGAAAAATAAAGGTGAAAGTTGTCCCTTGATCTAATGTGGAGTTGACCTCGATCGTGATATGAAGAGCGTCAGCTCCCTTTTTTGTTAAATAGAGCCCCATGCCTGTGGAGGCCGTGTCATTGTGATGTCTTGTGGAGGTAAAGCCTTTTTCAAAAATACGGGACACGTCTCTTGGGTCAATTCCTCTGCCTTGATCTGTGATGGTGAGCACCACTTGTTCGTTCATTTGTTTGCTTTCGATGATAATGTCAGATGATTGGCTGTACTTGACGGCGTTTGTCAGCACTTGTCTGATCATAAAGGATAACCATTTTGTGTCACTTAATACGTCTCGCTCTTCTAATAAAAGGTCAAAGCCAATTCCTTTTTGCATACACCACGATTGGAGCGCTTTGATTTCTTTCGTTAGCATGTTTTGGAGATCCAGTTTTTCAATAAATAAATCATTTTCAATATGTTGGATCCTGCTTTGATGCAGCTGTGCATCAAGGAGTAAATGTATTCTAAGCCATTCATATGTCATATTTGATTTGAGCGGCTGTTCTGTTATGCGGTCAATCATTAAGTGCATCGCCGTGAGCGGCGTTTTCACCTCATGTATCCATGAGAGCAGTTCATCTTTTTCTTCTTCCAGCGCAGTCTTTTGCTTAGCCGTCATCTGGCGGTATCGGTCGATTTGCTCTGACGCTGCCTCCTGTACAATTTGTTCAAAGGGGGAAGAGGGTTTGAGACGCATTTGATGGTCTATATTTTCGTCCCATTCTTTCAGTTGCATGTAATAAGCAGTTTCTTTCCGGTAACGAAAAAAAAGAAAAACAATGAAGAGTAATGTAGACAAAAGCACGATATAAAAAAGAGAAGCGAGTGGAATCGTTGTATCCAAATATGCAACAAAGAGAATGAGAAGCTGCAAACTAAGAAAGAACAAGATCCAGCTTCTTCGTTCTTTTAGAAATGCTTGCAGCATCATTGATCATCCTTTTCTTTTGCAAGATAACCTTGACCCACCTTTGTTTCAATGAAGGTGCCAAGGGAGATTTCGTCTAGTTTTTTTCTAAGGCGGTTGACGTTTACAGTGAGTGTATTGTCACTCACGAATCGTTCATCGTCCCATAAAGCTTGGATGAGAGATTCCCTTTTGACGATATGGTTTTTATGCTGAATCAATTCTTTGAGAATAAAAAACTCATTTTTTGTTAATTCAATCTCACCGTTTTCATTTGTCACTGTATTATTTTCGAGGTCAAGGGTAGCGCCGCACCAGACTTTTAAGTTGGCTGGTTCCGCATTGTAATCATGGACTCGGCGAAGAACAGCACTTACTTTGGCGATGAGAACGTCAAAGTGAAAGGGCTTTTGTACAAAATCATCAGCTCCAAGCTGCATCGACATGACCATATCAGCAGGATGATCACGAGAGGAAAGAAAGATGATGGGCACATTAGAATGATGCCGAATCATCCGGCACCAATGAAAGCCATCGTACTTTGGTAGCTGAATATCAATAATGACTAAATCAGGCTGGATGGAAGTGAACTCCTGCATGACCTGTTGAAAATTGTTGATCCCATACACATCATAAGACCAGTTGACTAAACGTTCTTTGATTTCTTGGAAGAGGGTTGTATCATCCTCAATCAGCAAAATTTTAAACAAAACGAGCACCACACTTTTTGAATTACTTGTACATCATTGTAGCGGAAAACAGGCACTCCCGCTAGAAGCAGACAGTAAAAAAGCAAGGGAAGAGATCCCTTGCTTCGGTTTATTTACCTAAAAAGTGCTTTTTAAAGAATGATAATTGATATTCAAGTGTGAGTGGGTCATTAAAGTAAAACTCTTCCGCATTTGCTTCATACACACGATGTTTTTTCACAGCAGGAATGGACTTATAGATTTCACTGTTTTGATAGGAATTGTCCATCTCGCTGTTTTTGCTAATGATCATATAGTCTCCGGCAAATTCAGGGATGACCTCTTGTGATACCGCATAATAACCAGCTTTTAATGCTTTTTCTTTTACTTTTTCAGGCATTTTTAGTTTCATTGCTTGGTAGAGGATTTCTGTTCCGCGACCCCATGCATCTCCAAAGACGTAAAGGTCTTTTGTGCCGCTTTCAAAGACAGATACGGTTGCATCTTCACCAATTTTTGCTTTGATTTCTTTGCCAGCTTCAGCTGCACGCTGTTTGAAATCCTTGACCCATGCTTTTGCTTCTTTTTCTTTGTTTAAGACTTTTCCAATTTCAATATGCTGCTGAAGGTAATCGACTTTGTTATACGTGAATAAAACAGTTGGGGCGATTTTTTTCAGTTTTTCTACATTTTTTGCACCGCTTAAACCGATGATGACATCAGGCTTTAGCTTCATGATTTTTTCTACATTTTCATCGGATACTTCTTCCACATCTTTTAATTTCTTTTTGAAACGTGGATTCTTTTTTGACCAAGAGTCAACACCCACAAGGTTCACACCAAGTGACAAGACATTTCCTGTATAAGAGGCGAGAACAACAACACGTTTTGGATTTGCTGGCAGCTTCACAGGTCCATTTTCAGATTGATATGTAATCGTGTCCGATGACGTTGATTGCTTTCCTTTATTTGAGGAAGAGTTGCTGCTATTGCCACATGCGCTCAACGCAAGTACGAAGATGAGCATCAGAGGGAACAATATTTTCTTCATGAATGTAAACTCCTTTGAAATCGGCACATCAGCCGTGTATTTGGTTGTATGAGTGATAATGATAATTATTATCACTCAGATATCATACCATAGAAGTGAGGTTTGTTGTCAATGATATTTTAGCAGTGGATAGAGGAATTCTGATAAAAAGAAAAAAAGATCAAGGCAGTGGTATGACCTGATCTTTTTTCTTATTTAAACCAGCCTTTTTCTTTGGAACGAGTAATGGCCTCAATTCGGTTTTTGACTTCTAGTTTATCTAAAATAACGGATATGTAGTTTCGGACAGTGCCGCTTTTAATGCTGAGTTCCTTGGCGATTTCTTTTGTGTTTTTTCCATCTGCGACGAGTTCTAGAACCGACTTTTCTCGTTCAGTTAAAGGATTTTCGTCGCTATACAAGTCTTCCATTAATTCAGGGGCGTACACCTTTTTCCCTTTCATCACGCTTCGGATGGCACTTGCTAAATCCTCGCTTGGGCTGTCTTTCAGCATGTAGCCGCTAACGCCAGCTTTCAGTGCTCTTTGAAAATAGCCAGAACGGGCAAAGGTTGTTAAAATGATGATCTTCACATCAGACTTTTTAAGTTCTTCAGCGGCATCGAGACCAGATTTTCCTGGCATTTCAATATCCATTAAACAAATGTCGACAGGATGTTTTTGAGCAAAATCAATGGCGTCCTGGCCGTTTGTACCTTTTCCAACAACCGTCATATCGTCTTCTAAATCGAGAAGCGATCCAAGAGCACCGAGCAGCATTTGCTGATCCTCTGCGATAAAGATGTTAATCATTTTATTTCCTCCTTATCTTTCGCTGCTGAATCATTTGGAATACTCATGATCAGCTTCGTCCCGTCTTTTGTTTCAATGTGCAGGCGTCCATTTGCAAATTCCAATCTTTCTCTAATCCCTAAAAGGCCATGTCCCTTCGTTTGAGAGGATGGATCACCGCCTTTAAATGTGCCGTTATCCTCAACTGTAATGACAGCTTCCTTTGACTTTTGATGAATGGTGATTTGACAGACAGTGGCGTCGCTATGTTTGACGACATTCGTTACGGCTTCTTTGATGCACATGCTCACAATGTTTTCGTTCAGAAGAGAGATGTGTTTCGGCGCTTCCTTTTCATCATAAATCATGTCAATATCGGCGGCTTCAAGGATTTGCTTGATATTCAATATTTCATCTTTGATCCGAATGCCTTTCATGGAAGAAACAATTTTCCGCACTTCATTAAGAGACGTTCTAGCTGTCTGTTGGACGCTTTTTAATTCGGCGCGTGCCTGTTCAGGGTCTTTATACACGAGTTTACGGGCAAGGTCACTCTTTAAACCGATAAGAGAGAGTTTTTGTCCAAGTGTATCATGCAGGTCACGAGCAATGCGCTGTCTCTCTTCAATTTTGACAAGATCGGCGATCCGCTCATTGGCATATTCTAATTTCTCTTCTAGCCGTTCACGTTCCTTCCTGCTTCGAATGCTAAGAGGGAGGAGGATGGCGCTGATCAGTGTAATCACGACAAACGGAATTTGTGTGAGAAACCATCCCTTTTTTAAAATCAAGCTAAAGTTCACTGCTACGGCGGCGCTCCCTAGATGAATATAGTATAAGATATAGAAAGGGACTTTTCTTTTGATATGCCCGTTGAAATAGGCGATACAAAAAGCAAAATAAATGTAGCTGTAGAGCATCACATAACCAGTCGAAATGGCGATTAATAGAAGGCCGAATACATATAACGACCAGCCCTTTGAGACAAAGGCAAAACGGTAGACCGCAAAAAAGACGACGTTTAAAATAATGCCGATCACAATGCCTAAAGTCGAAGGGGTCTTAAAGATAAAATAAAAGGGCAGGATGAAAAAAATCGCCCAAATATATGGGGAAATCCCATGCAGTTTTTGAATTTTAAGTTGTTTTTTCATCCGTGATTCACCTTTTTCATTTTTTCAGTCTTTTTCACTACTTTATCAAATTGAACAGATGAGCGCATCCTGCAAATACAACAAGCTCCTTCTATTGTAAGAAAGAGCTTGCGCCAATTATGCATTCTTCTTCAGAATGTCTCCTTTTATGACAGGGGTGATTCTAGTCTGACGTGCTTCTTTAAAGGTCACAAATGCTTTCGTCTCTTCATCCCATAGTCTGAATTTCATCGACTCAATACTAGTCTTTAACGTGATGGTTGGCACATTTTTAAGTGGTTCACTGTGTTCATGGGCATGTTCTAAATGATAATTCGGTACCCTCGGGCTTAAATGATGGACATGGTGGTAACCAATATTGCCTGTTAACCATTGAAGAAGCTTTGGCAATTTGTAAAAAGAACTGCCTTCTACAGCTGCCTGCACATAATTCCAATGTTCATCTGCTTCAAAGTAAGAATCTTCAAATGTATGCTGCACATAAAATAACCATACACCGATTGACCCTGAGATCAGGAAGATTGGACCTTGGACAAGCAGGAACTCCTGCCAGCCAAAAAGAAGACACGTTGCAGTTGCTAGCGCAATGATGCTCACGTTTGTGAAATACGTGTTCCAGCGCTCTTTTTTACGAGCATTTTTGACGTTGAAACGGTTTTTTAAGAGAAAAACAAAGATCGGTCCTAAAATAAACATCACAAAAGGATTACGGTAAAATCTGTAGCGAAATTTCGTCCAAGCTGAAGCTTCTTGATATTCTTTGACTGTCAGGAGCCAAATGTCGCCAGTACCTCGTTTGTCTAGATTACTGCTTGTGGCATGGTGAATTGAATGATCTCTTTGCCATTGAAGATAAGGGAAAAGGGTGAGTACGCCCGTTACAAAACCGAACAGGTGATTCAGCGGCTTCTGTTTAAAAAAGGATTGATGGCAGCAGTCGTGAAAAATAATAAAGACACGTACTAAAAAACCAGCTGCAATAACCGCAAAGAAGAGGGTTAAAAGGTAGGAGATGTTCAGGCTATAATAGGCAAGAAACCAAAGCCCCAAAAATGGAATGAATGTATTAAAGAGTTGAATGATACTTTTTTTCGAATTAGCACCAGAGAATTGGCCAACTTGTTTTCTTAAAGTGGCTTGCTGCTGTGTGTTGGTTGAAGTCGTCATGAACGTTCAAGTCCTTTCCGTTTCTTTCTACTTCAAAGTATAGAAGGAAAGGTGTCATGCTCATAGTAGCACCCATCATGTATTCAATATGACATTTGTCATGTTGGACGCGGGAAAGGCTGATGGTTCAAGGGTTGTAAGCTTATTTTATTTTAAATAAAAAAAGTAAAGGCGCTTAGCCTTCACTTTTTATGCACGTGCTTCATGTACTTTTAACTGCTTGCCTTTAATCGTTGTGTGCCGCATGGCTTTTAGCACAAGAGGGCCTTTGCCATTTAAAATATCTACATATGTTTTCGTTTCCTGAATGGTAATAATCCCAATGTCATTAAACGCAACGCCGTCTATTTTGGCGATCGTTCCAACGAAATCAACTGCCCGGAGTTTCTTTTTCTTCCCGCCATTAAAATACAGCTTCATAATATCTTTTTCTATGCCGGCCTGCTTATTTTCCTTTTGAATCGGTGTTTCAATTTTTTCTTCAAAGCTTGCCACATGCTGTTCTGCTTCTTCTTTTGTAGGATAAGGCTGAATTTGAAAATGAATGCCAGCTTCCTCTTTTAATTCTTCAATGAGCGGCTGCCCGTGCCTTGTCATAAACGCAATCGTTTTTCCGCTTTTACCCGCTCTGCCAGTTCTTCCAGTCCGGTGAATGTAGCGTTCTTTTTCATATGGCAAGTCGTAATGAATGACATGTGTCATATCACTGACATCAATTCCTCGGGCTGCAATATCTGTTGCGATCAAATAACGGAATTCCCCGTTTTTAAATTCATCCATGACGGCAAAGCGGTCTTCCTGCCTCATCCCGCCATGAATCTTATCGCAAGGAACATCCCACTCATCTAGCTTCATCGTCAGCTCATTCACTCGCTCCTGCGTATTGCAAAAAATGATACAGCTATCTGGATTTTCAATGACAATCGTTCGTTGAAGTAATGAAAACTTGCCTTCTTCCTCGGTTTCAATCAACGTGTGGGTGATTTGCTGCTTCGTCGTTTCCTCCCGAGCAATCTCTATCACTTTTGGCGATTGTAAAAACTGCTCACTCAAATCCTTCATTTCATCAGACATCGTCGCTGAAAATAACATCGACATCCGCTTTGGCGGCAGATGCTGAATAATAGAAGAGACTTGATCAATAAATCCCATGTTCAGCATTTCGTCTGCTTCATCTAACACGAAAAATGACAGATTGTCTAAAGAAAGTGTCCCTTTTTCGAGGTGATCCAATATTCGTCCTGGCGTTCCGCACACAATGTGGTTCTTTTGTGCAAGCTCTATTTTTTGTGCTTGAAATGGAGCTTTTCCATAAATGGCGGCCGCTTTGATTCGTTTAAATCGTCCGAGGCTGGTCAGATCCTGTTTGACCTGCATGGCAAGTTCTCTTGTTGGGACGAGGATGAGGGCTTGAGGTTTATTCTCAGCCCAATCCACCATTTCACAAATTGGCAGACCGTAGGCTGCTGTTTTGCCACTGCCTGTCTGAGATTTGACAATGAGGTCCTGCTTTGAAAAAGCAACGGATAATGTCTCGTGCTGGACGGGTGTAGGTGTATGGAAATGAAGCGCTTCTAGCGCTTGTTTCAATTCATCGCTTAATGGATATTGATCAAAATGTTGTAATGGCATCGTGTTCTCCTTTTCGTACATGTATACTTGTGACATCATACCATATCTTTTCAAAGACACCATGACCTTGAATGAAAAGGCATGAAAAAAAGCCCCGTAAAGGAGCTTGTCAATGATTAAAGGAATCTGCGTTTTACTTTTTCCCAATAGGAGTTATCTTTTAATTTGACCGTTTTGATCACTTTACCAGAAAGGCCAATATCAATTTGTTTGACATGTTTTGTACCTAGCGCTTCGTTATCAAGACCGATAATCGGATGGTCGTTACCGTCCTGAACAACCTTTAGTGTCAGCTTGCGGTCACTGCTTAAAATGAAAGGAGCTCCAAGTGTACGGTATGAGTTGTTATTCAGCGATGCCAGCTCGGTTACTTGCATACACGGAAGCATCGGATCCACCACGGCGCCGTTTACAGATTTATTGTAGGCCGTTGAACCGGTCGGAGTGGAAATAATCATCCCGTCGCCTCTAAAGGTTTCAAAATGGAAATCATCTATATACACATCGATGACAAATGTTTTAATGATGCTAGAGCGGATCGACAGTTCGTTTAAGCAATGGAACTGGTTTGTACTGTCAACGCTTACATCGATGATCGGATATTTTCTCACTTCAATTTGTTCAGTGTTCATGGCATCAATCATTTGATCAAAATGTTCTAACGAAAAATCGCAGTATAGGTGCGAATTCTCTGTTTTTGATACCCCTACATACAAGCAGTCATCCCGGAAGTTCGTTTTGCGAACCGCTTGAAGAAATGTACCATCTCCACCAATTGAAGCAATGATATGGGCATCTTCTGCACGCTTTACGACGTGAAAGCCTTGATCGGTAGCGAGCTTCTCCAGAGAAGAAATGTGTCCATCCAATTCATGATCTTTTTTGTAAAAGAAAAATACATTGCGACGATTGTCTGTCATTGACGTTCTCCCCTTTGTTGTCAAAAATAGATTTCGAGTAGTAAAGGGCTTACATAAAAACCCTTGCTCACATTTTACACTTTTTTCATATGAAAGTAAAAATATTAGAAAGACGCTTCATCATGATAGAGGCTTCCATTTGAGAAATGAGTCATTGTAAGTGATTAGACAACGCTGACTTTGAGCATAATTTAATAGCTCATTTTGGAGGCTAGAGAGGTCTGGGCGTTTCGTTGTGGAGATGATCTGAGCTATTAGATGTAGGAAGAGGATAAAATAACCAATTTTTCGTCATGATGAGCAAATGATAGAAGATGTAAAGTTGATCGTCATTTCACATCGGTGCTATCATATGTTGAAATGAAATGTAAAAAAACCACAGTTCCTGTGAAACATTTCATGTGTGTATTCGTATGAACGAAGTGAGACAAAAAGGAGGAGAAAGAAATGAATGCGAAAAGATGGGTAGCCTTAATCATTGCACTTGGTGTTTTCGGCTTTTCGATTGTGATTAGTATCACGACGGCCTTGTATGAAAGCTTCAATGATAATAAGATGAGCTATCAATTCGGGGACGAAATCGAAGAAAAGGTACTAGAGGATGGCAGCGGAGCGAGTAAAATTGCTGTACTTGAGATTAATGGTACGATTCAAGATAACGGTGGTGCATCCAGCCTTTTAGGCGGGGAAGCATATGATCATCGTGCGTTCTTAAAAGAATTAGACAAAGCAAAAGACGATGCGTCTGTGAAAGGTGTCTTGCTGCGTGTCAACTCTCCTGGCGGCGGTGTCTATGAAAGTGCTGAAATACATAAAAAATTAGAAGAAGTAAAGAAAGCGAAGAAGCCAATTTATGTTTCCATGGGTTCAATGGCGGCTTCTGGCGGCTATTATGTATCCACTCCAGCGAAAAAAATCTTTGCTTCACCTGAAACGTTAACAGGCTCTCTAGGGGTCATCATGCAAAGTTTGAATTATGCAAAGCTGGCAGATAATTTAGGCATCAAATATGAAACCATTAAAAGTGGAAAATTCAAAGACATCATGTCTCCAAATCGTGATATGACAAAAGATGAGCGTGCTATCATGCAAAGCATGGTTGACAACTCTTATGAAGGCTTTGTGAAAGTCATTTCTGAAGGACGCGGCATGTCTAAGCAGGACGTCAAGAAAATTGCTGACGGCCGGGTCTATGACGGAACACAGGCGAAATCGAACGGATTAGTGGATGAGCTTGGGTACTATGAAGATGCACTAAAAGCAATGAAGAAAAATGAAAAAGGCCTAAAAGGAGCAAAGGTTATCAGCTATTCACAAAGCTTTGGCTGGAACTCTCTTTTCAATATGAGTGCAAGCAAGCTCTTTAAAAGCGAAATTGATTTTCTGAACTTAAAAGAAACACTGGCTGGCTCAAATGGGTCTAAACCGATGTATCTCTATTCAAAATAAAGGAGGGATCATAGATGGATTCTACATTCGATGAAGTAACGGAAAGTCTCAGCCAAGAGGGAGAATCAAGGCCGACTCTTGCGAAGCGCACTTCAATTGAAGCGCAGGCCTTTGCAGGTTTCTGGATTAGATTTTGGGCATTTATCCTAGATTGGCTCGTCGTATGGGGTGTTAACCATTTGACGGTTTCTCCAATCTTTAGTCTCTTTGGCTGGTCAAAAGGTGGAGGTTGGTTTTCCCCATTTTCCGTCACAACGACAATTGTCTTTCTGCTTTATTTTGCGATCATGACGAAGATTTTCCAACAAACACTTGGAAAGATGGTGTTTGGAATCAAAGTCGTCTCACTTCAGCCGGAGAAGAAGCTGTCATGGGATGTCATTTTCTTTAGAGAAATTGTGGGGCGATATATTAATACGCTTTTTGTTCTCTATGCTGTGGTTGGGTTCACGCCGAAAAAGCAAGGGGTTCATGACTACTTTGCAGATACGGTGGTTGTTCATGAACATTTATATGAAAAAACAGAATCAAACGCATAACCAAAGAGAGTTTGGCCGATACCGGTCAAACTCTTTTTTGTGTGATTGGGTATAAAATCCAGAAGGAGAGCCATAATCGTAGAGGAAGCATCATTTGTTATGGAGGAAGTGAGCACAGTGCTGTACGTTTGGATCGCAGCTTTTTTGTTCCTTGTGATCTTATTGATCTTTATGAAAGTGACCATTTCACTGGACTATTCACATGCAAATGACAATGACCATATTGCGGTGAAGATCATCACCTTATATGGAATCGTCAGACTGAAGAAAGACATTCCGATGGTGAAAGTGAATACGGAAGATCAAACGATTGATATTCGTGAAAAGAAAATGGCCAGCACCAAAACGCCTAATCAAGAAAAAGAAACCATGCATAAAAAAGTGGGAAAACGTGATGTGAAAGAAATCCTTCATCAAATGGAGCGTATTACAAAAGAGATTGTCGATCTAAACCGGATTATGCGAAAGTTCTTCATTCATATAAAAATCGTCTCATTTCACTGGTCCACATGGATTGGTTTTCATGACGCAGCTTTAACAGGTGTAGCAGCCGGTGGTGTGTGGTCAGTCAAAGGAGCACTTCTTGCCTTTATGCAGGAGCATCTCACCTTTAAGCACAAACCCGTCTATGAAGTGATTCCCGCTTTTCAGCACAATGTATCACAGACACACTTTGCATGTATAGCTTATTTTCGGATTGGACATGCTATGCTTGCAGCCATTCGATTACTTGTCCATTGGTTAAAAGGGAGAAAGGCGAGGAAAAATGCCTCTCTTCAAGCAACGAAGAATGAATCATCTGTTTAAGGAGGAACCCGAAAATGGCAGATCATCCAATCCAAGGTCTGATGAAGACAGCGATGGAAAACTTAAAAGAAATGATTGATGTGAACACGATCATCGGCGATCCAGTCGAAACCCCTGACGGCAGTGTCATTCTCACTGTGTCAAAGGTTGGTTTTGGATTTGCAGCCGGCGGCAGTGAATTCAACGGTAACCAAAAGAAAGAAAAACGGTCTGATGAACAAGAACGAAAAGAACCGAGACTCCCATTTGGAGGCGGAAGCGGTGGCGGAGTATCGATTACACCAATCGCCTTTTTAATTGTGGGAACAAATGGCGTTAGAATGCTTCATTTGGATGAACACACACATCTGCTCGATAAAATATTGGATTCTGCTCCTCAAGCAATTGAACGTCTTCAGCACATGTTTAAGAAGGATGAACGGGAGCATCGTCACAAAGAACGAAAACTAGATGACATAGACCTTTAAAAAGTTAGCTGCCCTGCAGTTAACTTTTTTTTCAAAATGGACGATTAGGCTTTGCAGTTTTTTGCTTTCTCTACTATGATAGAACCATACATTTGATAAGGGAGGAATTGTTTTGGCATCGATCACATTTAAAGGGAGCCCAGTAACGCTTGTAGGAAATGAAGTGAAAGTAGGCGAGCAGGCTCCAGATTTCACGGTATTAACGAACTCACTAGGGGAAGTTTCACTTTCTGATTTAACAGGAAAAGTGACGATTATCTCAGTGATTCCTTCTATTGATACAGGTGTGTGTGACGCACAAACAAGACGTTTCAATGAAGAGGCAGCCGGCTTAGGTCCGGTCAATATTTATACCATTAGTGCAGACCTACCATTTGCACAAGCACGCTGGTGCGGAGCAAACGGAATTGAAAATGTCGAAACATTATCTGATCATAGAGATATGTCATTTGGTGAAGCGTTTGGTTTATATATGAAAGAATTGCGTTTATTGGCGCGTGCGGTCTTCGTATTAGACCCAAGCGGAAAAGTCGTTTACACTGAGTATGTAAGCGAAGCAACCAATCATCCAAATTATGAAAAAGCCATTGAGGCTGCGAAATCACTGTTATAAAAGCAGCATCGACAAGAGCTCCGGCTTCATACTGGGGCTCTTTTCAATGAGAACATATAGCTTTTAACAAAGCGAGGAGAGAAAAGCATTGCAGAAAGATCAAGTGAGTACGATTTTTGAGCTGCTCGATACAGCTTCAATTCGTTTAAAAAAGGAACAGAACATTTCCTATATTGAAGCATTGGCAGAAGCAGGAGAAGCCTTTTTCCAGGCAAATGATCGAAACGGTTTACTAAAAGATTTAATAGAGAAAGCAGATTTCGCCTCTTATGATCATGAGCAGATTCGTAAAGCGTTTCAGCTCGCCGTACTGAAAGGACAAAAAGATATTTCACATCCAAACCGGCAGATGACACCTGATACAATTGGTCTGTTTGTCAGCTATTTGGTCAATAAATTTTTAGAAGGACAAAAAGAGCTGGTTGTCTTTGATCCAGCAGCGGGAACAGGGAATTTACTGCTTGCGGTCCTCAACAATGTAACAGCAGAAACAAAACGTGGTTTTGCCTCTGAAATTGATGACGTGCTCATTAAAATTGCGTGGGCACAAGCGAACTTAGAAGAAAAAGAAGTAGAGCTTTTCCACCAGGACAGCCTTGAGCCGCTTCTTATCTCACCAGCAGATGTTGCTGTATGCAGTCTTCCTGTCGGGTATTATCCAAATGATGAGCGCGCTAAAGACTATGAATTAAAGGCAAAAGAAGGTCATTCCTTTGCGCATTATCTATTCATTGAGCAAAGTCTTCGTTACACGAAAGAAGGCGGCTTCTTATTCTTCATCATTCCAAACGATTTGTTTGAAGGA
The DNA here is from genome assembly GCF_001426125.1 of Bacillus sp. Leaf49. Classification (NCBI taxonomy): domain Bacteria; kingdom Bacillati; phylum Bacillota; class Bacilli; order Caryophanales; family Bacillaceae; genus Bacillus; species Bacillus sp. Leaf49. The sequence continues at coordinate 144,090 of NZ_LMRK01000024.1, forward strand.
AAAGAAAGCGTACAATTAAAGGATTTCATCAAAGAACATGCATATATGAATGCGTTAATTCAGCTGCCAGTCTCTATGTTCAAAGACAAAAAGCACGCCAAAAGCTTATTTGTGATGCAAAAGAAAAAAGAGGGGCTCGAAGCACCGAAACGTATGCTATTTGCCAATCTGCCATCTTTCTCACAGAAGGAAGCAATGGTTGGCGTCATGAGAAAATTAGACCAATGGTTTATAGAAGAAAAAGAAACGAAAGAATAGCCAGAGTGATGTCTGGCTATTTTATTATTCAGAAAATAACGACTTATTGATGTAAGCGGTAACAGTTCGAAGGTGTACTTGAAATGCAAAGTTTTCAATGTTTAAATGAAAAAGTCAGATATTTTTCGGACTTATCGTTAAACTATAAAAGACCCGTTCAAACAGGTTGAATATAGCACCGAAAAAACGTGAAACCTTATATAACAACTGAGTAAAAGGAGCGACAGTAATGTCCAAAATTATTGCAATCAACGCAGGAAGCTCATCTCTTAAATTCCAATTGTTCGACATGCCAGAAGAAACCGTTTTAACAAAAGGTCTTGTTGAAAGAATCGGAATGGACAACAGTATCTTCACGATTTCTGTAGATGGAGAAAAGAAAACAGAAGTCACAGATATTCCAGATCATGCAGTAGCGGTTAAAATGCTGCTTGAAAAACTAATTGAATTTAACATCATCAAAGACTTTAATGAAATTGATGGCGTAGGACACCGCGTCGTTCACGGCGGAGAAAAATTCAGCGATTCTGTTGTATTAACAGATGAAGTCATCAATGACATTGATCAGCTTTCAGAGCTTGCACCACTTCACAACCCTGCAAACGTTGTAGGAATCAAAGCATTTAAACAAATTCTGCCTGACGTACCAGCGATTGCTGTGTTCGATACAGCGTTCCACCAAACAATGCCAGAGCAGTCTTACCTATACAGCCTTCCGTACGACTACTACAAAAACTTTGGTATTCGTAAATACGGATTCCACGGGACAAGCCATAAGTTCGTAACAGAGCGTGCAGCAGAGCTATTAGGCCGTCCTCTTGAAGAGCTTCGTTTGATTTCTTGCCACCTTGGAAATGGTGCAAGTATCGCAGCAGTTGAAGGCGGAAAATCAATCGATACGTCAATGGGCTTCACACCACTTGCGGGTGTTGCAATGGGAACACGTTCAGGTAACATTGACCCTGCCCTTATTCCATTTATTATGGAGAAAACAGGACATACAGCGGAAGAAGTACTTTCTACTTTGAATAAGAAGAGTGGTCTTTTAGGTGTGTCTGGTCTTTCAAGTGATCTTCGTGATATCGAAGAAGCGACAGAAGAAGGAAACGACCGTGCAGAAGTAGCACTAGATATTTTTGCAAGCCGTATTCATAAATACATCGGTTCTTATGCAGCGAGAATGAATGGTGTAGATGCCATCATCTTCACAGCTGGAATCGGTGAAAACAGCTCAGAAGTGAGAGCACGTGTACTTCGTGGTCTAGAATTCATGGGCGTATACTGGGATCCATCTCTTAACAACATGAGAGGCGAAGAAGCATTCATCAGCTACCCTCACTCTCCTGTAAAAGTCATCGTGATTCCAACGAACGAAGAAGTCATGATTGCAAGAGACGTTATGCGTTTAGCGTAACATCCTTTTAAAGCTCTTTTCCTCAACGGAAAAGGGCTTTTTTCAATTGAAATTAGCATGCTATAATGTGAGGCAATATGAAAGGAGCGGTGTGAAGAGATGAGCGCCCAAGAACATAAACGCGAAGCGAAAACGAGGCTTCATGTAAAAGTCATTACCGTCAGTGATACAAGGACAAAAGAAACAGATAAAAGCGGCCGTCTGATGATTGATTTGCTCAAAGAACAAGGGCACCTTATTCTTGCATACGATATTGTGAAAGATCACATTGGAGCGATTCAAGACGCCGTTTTAGAAGGAACAAGTGAAGCGAAGATTGATGCCGTCTTGTTAAACGGGGGAACTGGTATTGCAGCAAGGGACGTCACGATTGAATCCATTACACCTCTTTTCTCAAAAGAGCTGCCGGGCTTTGGAGAAATTTTTCGCATGCTGAGCTATACAGAAGATATTGGATCAGCCGCTATCTTATCTAGAGCGACGGCAGGGGTGATTAACCAAAAAGCCGTTTTTGCCACACCAGGTTCTACCGGAGCAGTTCGGTTAGCCATGACCAAACTCATTATTCCAGAGCTTCCTCATGTCTTGCGAGAGCTTGAAAAAGATCAAAAATAGCCCAAAATGACTCTGCCAAGAAAATTTGGCAGAGTTTTTTTCATAAAGGGGTTGAAAAAACAATTTTTCCTTGTTACAGTGTATACATACTAAATGCATGTTTATAAATTAAAACTTATTTTTATGCAAAAAACATTCACAGAATCAAAACAAGCGAGAGGAGCTTTTCAAACATGTCACAAAATAAAAAAGTCGTATTAGCATATTCCGGAGGTCTTGATACCTCTGTTGCAGTTAAATGGTTACAGGAGCAAGGTTACGAAGTTGTTGCTTGCTGCCTGGACGTAGGTGAAGGAAAAGATTTAGCATTCGTTCAACAAAAAGCACTTCAAGTCGGAGCTGTTCAATCTTACATGATCGACGCAAAAGAAGAGTTTGCTGAAGAATTTGCACTTGCTGCACTGCAAGCACATACGATGTATGAAGGGAAATACCCACTCGTGTCTGCACTATCTCGTCCGCTCATTGCCAAAAAGTTAGTGGAAGTCGCAGAGAAAGAAAATGCAGTAGCTGTTGCACACGGATGTACAGGGAAAGGAAACGACCAAGTTCGTTTTGAAGTATCAATCAAAGCATTGAATCCAGACTTAGAAGTTCTTGCACCAGTGCGTGAATGGAAATGGTCTCGTGATGAAGAAATCGACTATGCACAAAAGCACGGTATTCCAATTCCGATTAACTTAGACAGCCCATATTCAATTGACCAAAACCTTTGGGGCAGAAGTAACGAATGTGGTATTTTAGAAGATCCTTGGGCAGCGCCGCCAGAAGGTGCTTATGATCTGACAAATCCACTTGAAAAAACACCTGACACACCTGAAATCATTGAAATCACGTTTGAAAAAGGAAAACCAACAGCCATTGACGGAATCCAGTATTCATTATCTGATCTCATCCTTCATTTAAATGAAGTTGCTGGCCAGCATGGTGTAGGCAGAATCGATCATGTTGAAAACCGTCTTGTTGGAATCAAATCTCGTGAAGTATATGAGTGCCCAGGTGCAGTTACCCTATTAAAAGCACACAAAGAACTTGAAGACTTAACGCTTGTCAAAGAAGTAGCACACTTTAAACCAATCGTTGAACAAAAAATGGCTGAATTAATATACAACGGCTTATGGTTCTCACCACTTAAATCAGCACTAGATGCATTCTTACAAGAAACGCAAAAGAACGTAACAGGTGTTGTACGTGTGAAACTATTTAAAGGCCATGCCATTGTAGAAGGACGTAAATCACCATACTCACTTTATGATGAAAATCTAGCAACTTACACAAAAGCAGATGAATTCGATCATGATGCAGCTGTAGGATTTATTAACCTTTGGGGTTTACCAACAAAAGTAAACAGCATCGTGAACAAAAAGGAGCAGGTTAAAGCATGAAAAAGCTTTGGGGAGGCCGATTTCAAAAAACACCAGAAAAATGGGTCGATGAGTTTGGTGCATCCATTCATTTCGACAAACAATTAGTCAAAGAAGATCTGACCGGCTCCCTTGCCCATGCAAGTATGCTGAATAAATGCGGTATCATCGGTGATGAGGAGGCCGCTGCAATCAAAGACGGACTGAATACGCTCATGAAAAAGGCAGAGGCGGATGAACTTGAATTCTCAGTGGATTATGAGGACATTCATTTAAACCTTGAAAAAATGCTCATTGATGAGATTGGTCCGCTTGGCGGCAAATTGCACACAGCGAGAAGCCGGAATGATCAGGTCGCAACCGATATGCATTTATATTTGAATAACCAAGTAGAGCATATCATTGAGCTGATCTCTTCTTTTCAAACAGTGCTTGTAGAAAAAGCTGAACAGCACGTTGGAACGATTTTTCCAGGATATACGCACTTACAGCGTGCACAGCCTATCTCCTTTGCTCATCATATGCTCGCCTACTTTTGGATGCTTGAACGGGACAAAGCGCGTTTTCAAGATTCATTGAAGCGGATTAATGTGTCACCACTTGGATGCGGGGCGTTAGCAGGAACGACATTCCCAATTGATCGTGAATATACAGCAGAGCTTCTTGGCTTTGACCATATTTACGAGAACAGCCTTGATGGCGTGAGTGATCGTGATTTCATTTTAGAGTTCTTGTCCAATAGCAGCCTTGTGATGATGCATCTCTCACGTCTTTGTGAAGAAATCATTTTATGGTGCTCTCAAGAATTCAAATTTATTGAGCTCGATGACACGTACGCAACAGGCAGCAGCATGATGCCGCAAAAGAAAAACCCAGATATGGCTGAATTGATCCGCGGAAAAACAGGGCGAGTATATGGCAACCTGATGGGGCTGCTCACCATTATGAAAGGCTTGCCGCTTACGTATAACAAAGACTTGCAAGAAGATAAAGAAGGCATGTTTGATACGGTGAAAACGATCGCTGGCAGTCTGCAAATCTTCACAGGCATGATTCAAACAATGACAGTGAACGAAGATGTCATGAAAAAAGCAACAAAAGAAGATTTCTCAAATGCGACCGAAGTGGCAGACTACCTTGCGAAAAAAGGCATGCCATTCCGTGAAGCACACGAAATCGTTGGGAAGCTTGTGTATACATGCATTCAAAAAGGCATCTATTTAAGTGACCTTCCATTTGAAACATTTACAGAAGCAAGCGGCCTCTTTGAACAAGACATTTACACTGTTCTTGATCCGTATGTTGCTGTTGAAAAAAGAACAAGTGCAGGTGGAACTGGATTTAAACAAATTCAACTCGCTTTAGAAAAAGCAAAAGCCTGCCTAGCATAATTCGCCAAAACCATTCGTTTATACGGATGGTTTTTTGTCATGGGAAAAAGGAGATTGATCTTCACTGAAGAAAATGAAAGCATACCAGTGTCAAGCTGAATAAGGAGTGACAACAGTTCATGAAGAAAACGCTTCAGACTTTGTTTGATCAGCCTATCGTATCAGTGAAAACGTTAGGAGAACCATACGATGGCCGGGCTAATGATGTGTGGCTGATTTCCTTACAAGACAAAACGGAATATGTAGTGAAATCTCCTAAAACTGCAAAAGAAGAAAGTGAATTTATGTATGGGATCAACATGATTTATGGAGTAGATGCCCGTACTGTACAGGAGCATCTTGATGAAATCAATGAAAAGCTGGCTCATACGAATTCCTTTCATATTCCGAAAGTTGTTCGTAAAGTGAAGAAGGCGGGGAAACACTTTTATGTCATGGAAAAAGTAGAAGGAATCCCTTTAACATCTTTTGAGGGCCGTTCAGCACAATTCTATAGGGATTACGGGAGGAAACTAGCGCATCTTCATTCATATCAAACTAACTTTTTCGGTGCAGTATACGGGGGAGAAAAGAGACATTTGAGAGAATTCCATGCGCTGTTAAAAAAGGCAGTTTCCAAACTTATCAGCCGCTATTACGCTGATCAGCCTGAATATCAGGATTATGCAGAAAAGGTGCAGCAAAAGCTTGAAAAGCTAAGTCCTCCTGATTCAGCCAGTCTCATTTTAATTGATTTAGACCCATCGCAATATATTGAAGACGATGATCAAGTGGCGAGTCTAGTTGATACGGAATATGTCGTATTTGGACCAGCTGCGTTTGATTTGATTGCACTCGAATACCTTTTGACGAAAGAAGCTGCACAAGCGGTTCAATTAGGATATGAAGAGATTTGCCCGCTTCCTCGCCAGCTTCATGAGGTGAGAGAATGCTATCGGTTTGTTTCGCTGCTTCTCGATATCCATGGTTCATGGGATATGAAAAAGTGGATGAATCACCCTATACGGTTTTCCCCTCATTGTTAAAGGGTTCAAAAGTGCGAAGGGAGCCGGTTTATAGTAAAGTAAAGATAACAAAAGAAACACATGAACTTGCAACCTTTGCTTTAGGAGGAGATTGTGTGCGACACGCATTAATAACAGCGGGTTCTAAAGGACTTGGCAGGAAAGTCACCGAGTCTTTACTGAATATGGGGTATTCTGTGACAGTGAATTATCGAAGTGATGATGAAGCTGTCCGGCAGATGAAAGAAGAACTGCAAGAATACGAAGAAAAGCTTCAATTTGTCCAAGGCGATGTGACAAACAAAGAAGATTTAAAAAACATGGTCGAGCTGGCAGCAGAGCGATTTGGGCGGATTGATGCCTTGATCAATAATGCTGGACCTTATATTTTTGAACGAAAAAAACTCGCGGATTACTCTGAAGACGAATGGTATCAAATGATGGAAGGCAACCTATCCGCAGTGTTCCATTTGTTCCGAATGGTGATCCCTATGATGAGAAAACAAGGCTTTGGCCGGATTATCACATATGGCTTCCAAGGTGCAGACCATGCGCCAGGATGGATGCATAGATCAGCCTTCGGAGCGGCAAAAGTGGGCCTTGCGTCATTGACGAAAACCATTGCGATTGAAGAAGCCGAAAACGGCATCACCGCTAATATGGTGTGTCCAGGCAAAATCGTTGGAGACATGAAAGAATCAACGATAGAGGAAGCACGTCAGATAAAAGACGATGAAACACCGATTGGTCGGTCTGGGACAGGTGAGGATATCGGTCGTATCATTTCATTTCTATGTGATGACCGTTCAGACCTCATTACAGGAACCGTCATTGAAGCAACAGGTGGTCTTAATGTGATTCACAGGCACTAAGTTTTTCAGCTTTTTATAGAGGGAATAGACAAAATGAGATCAAATTCGAAAGGTGGATATATTTACATGAAAGCTACATATCATGGACATTCAGTCGTACACATTGAAACAAACGGATACCATATTTGGATTGATCCATTTTTAAATGGAAATAAGCACACGGATATCAAACCGCAAGATGTGAAAGCAGATGTGATTTTGCTCACGCACGGGCATGGAGATCACGTCGGAGACACGGTTGAAATCGCTAAAAACAATGACGCACTCGTGATTGCGCCATTCGAACTTGCCACTTATTTAGGCTGGCAAGGGGTGAAAACACACCCGCTTTCTATTGGCGGCGGACGTGAATTTGAATTTGGTAAAGTCAAGCTGACGCAAGCGTTCCATGGCTCAGCGGTCATTGATGAAGAATCCAAAACGATTACGTATACAGGGATGCCATCCGGTATTTTATTTACTGCTGAAGGCAAAACAATTTATCATGCTGGAGACACGGCTCTCTTCTCGGATATGAAACTCATTGGGGAGCTGAATCATATTGAGCTCGCCTTCCTGCCAATAGGTGATAACTTCACGATGGGACCAGACGATGCGAGAATCGCAGCAGAGTGGCTTCGTGCGAAACAAGTCGTACCGATTCATTACAGTACATTCCCGCCGATTGAGCAAGATCCTCATGCCTTTGCAGACAGCTTGCATGGCGGCGTGGGTCACGTATTAAACAGCGGAGAATCCATCGATATTTAATAATAGGAAGAAAAGCCGGCATCCAACCGGCTTTTTTTATTTGCCTGTATCGTGCTCGTGTAAAAGACAAATTGCTATTAAAAGCCTCCTGCCTTTATAATGAAATATAGATGAAAACGCTGAAAACAAAAAGGGTGAACGGGATTGGCGACAAAGCATGAGCAAATTTTATCGTATATTGATTCATTGGATGTCGGAGAGAAAATTTCTGTCCGGCGTATAGCGAAAGAAATGAAAGTCAGTGAAGGCACGGCTTACCGGGCTATTAAGGATGCTGAAAATAAAGGGTTCGTGAGCACCATTGAACGAGTCGGTACCATTCGAATTGAACAGAAGAAAAAAGAAAATATTGAAAAGCTGACATATGCGGAAGTAGTCAATGTCATTGATGGTCAGGTGCTTGGCGGACGAGCCGGCTTACATAAAACGTTAAATAAATTTGTCATCGGTGCAATGGAACTGGATGCGATGATGCGATACACAGCAGCAGGCAACCTGTTAATCGTCGGAAACCGAATCAATGCTCACCGGCAAGCATTAGAGGCGGGAGCGGCTGTGTTGGTCACGGGCGGATTCTCAACAGATGATGAAATTATTCAGCTCGCAGATGAGCTTGAGCTGCCCATTTTATCAACAAGCTACGATACATTTACCGTAGCGGCTCTCATTAACCGGGCCATTTATGACCAGTTGATTAAAAAAGAAATTGTGCTTGTGGAGGATATTTTAACGCCGATAGAACGGACCGTCTATTTATCGCCAGAAGACAAACTTGAGAAATGGTATGAAAAGAATTATGAAACCGGGCACGGCCGGTTCCCGGTAGCAGACGATCAAATGAAAATTCACGGCATTTTGACCTCAAAGGATATTGCCGGCCATGACCGTTCTACACCGATTGAAAAGGTGATGACAAAAAATCCGTTGACCGTTATTGGCAAAACATCTGTCGCTTCAGCTGCACAAATGATGGTGTGGGAAGGTATTGAGGTACTGCCAGTTGTAAATGATCATGCGAAGCTGATTGGGATGATTAGTCGTCAGGACGTGCTGAAGGCGCTGCAAATGATTCAAAAGCAGCCGCAGGTCGGTGAAAAGTTGGATGATGTCGTGTCACGAGGGTTTAAGGAGACTGAGACAGAAAAACCAAAAACAGATGCGGTGTACCAATATGAAGTCTCACCACAAATGACAAATCAACTCGGTAATATTTCGTATGGTGTGTTTACACAAATTTTAATCGAATCAGCCAACCGCTTCTTAAAGTCTCATAAAAAAGGCGAACTAATTGTAGAAAGTCTTTCTGTCTATTTCTTAAAACCGGTTCAAATGGAATCCACGATACAGATCAAACCGAATATTTTAGAAGTTGGGCGCAAGTTTGGAAAGCTGGAAGTGGAAGTTTACCATCAGTCAAATATTGTAGGCAAAGCGATGTTGATGGTGCAGCTGATGGAGAGAGGATAATAGGCAAAAAAGGGCGGCATGAATGCGCCCTTTCAGCGTGTAAACAAACCCTCGCATTCGCCCGCAGTCCTGCGTGCTGGTGCTCACGAATGTCAAATTCGCTCCGCGCCAGTACTCGTCCTTCCTAGGGCTGCAAAGGTTTTCTATCACGCTGAAAAGAAGCTCTATTATGCGTGGTCTTTTTCGCCTTCCTTTAAAAAGAGCGGAAGATAGTGCTTATAGGCTTTATATCCGGCCCATGTACTGCCGATACCAACTGCAACAAAAACAAACCCAATGACAAATGCCAGTGACGAGCGGTTTAAAAATAATTGATTCACACCGAAGAGCAGGACAAAGCAGCCAAGTGCCATACTTGATTTGGCAGACCAGAATTTCTTCTCGACCGGCCGGTTCGTACGGACATTCTTTGCTTTGTAGTATAAATAAAACATGGCAGAACAAATAATAAACACAATCAAAACAAGCATGTGCCAAGCCTCCATTGTAAGTGGTTACAACCCTATTTTAAACGTAAATAGGCTTGCTTACTAGAATAAATTGTCTATTCCTCACTTTTCTGTCTGGGTAGATTATGATTTAATAATAAAAAGAGTATCGCATAAGAAGGAGTATTTATGAAAAAAGAACTGATTAGAACCATATCATTATATGACACCATCATCATTCATAGACATGTAAGACCTGATCCAGACGCATATGGATCACAGTGCGGCCTTACGGAAATCTTGCGTGCCACCTATCCAGAAAAAAATATTTATGCGACAGGAACCCCTGAGCCATCCCTTTCATTTTTATATGAATTAGATGAGGTGCCAGATGAAGTGTACAAAGGTGCCCTTGTCATTGTCTGTGACACTGCGAATCAAGCAAGAATTGATGATCAGCGTTATTCAATGGGCGATAAGCTGATGAAAATTGATCATCATCCGAATGAAGATCCGTATGGTGATTTGCTTTGGGTTGATACAGAAGCAAGCTCTGTTAGTGAAATGATTTATGAGCTGTATTTAGAGGGGAAAGAAGAAGGATATCAGCTGAATACAAAGGCGGCAGAACTCATTTATGCCGGCATTGTAGGAGACACAGGCCGTTTCCTTTTCCCAAACACAACGAAAAAGACACTCAAATATGCGGGTGAACTCATCGAATATCCGTTTTCATCATCAGACCTTTTCAATCAATTGTATGAGACAGATTTGAATGTGGTGAAATTAAATGGCTATATTTTTCAACATATCTCCTTATCAGAGAATGGCGTAGCTTCTGTTTTTATTAAACGTGACATTTTGGAGTCATTCCAAACAACAGCGCAGCAAGCCTCACAGCTTGTTGGGACACTTGGAAATATTGCAGGGATTAAGGCATGGGTCTTTTTTGTGGAAGAGAACGATCAGATTCGTGTGAGATTCCGCTCAAAAGGCGTCGTCATTAACACCATTGCTAAAAAATATCATGGCGGAGGTCACCCGCTTGCAGCCGGTGCGTCCATATATGATTGGGCAGTTGCAGATGAGATTTTGCGTGATTTAGAAGAAGTATGTAAATCATCATCGTGAGAGAGGGGCTTCAAGTTCCCCCTCTCTTTTTTGAGCTTTGAGAAAAGGGTTACTTGGATACAGGGATAAACCAGCAGCCGATGTCAGTTGAATCTTCATAGGCTTGGAGATTTTGATGCTTTAATTCTTTTTTAATTAAATGGGCCATCATTTCTGTCTCAGCATAAGCACACATGCCGTCTTTAATCCGGCTTGCTTTGTCTCGTGCCATTTGACGATAGCTGTAAACCTCCATTGTTCTCACCTCTTTCTTTGATCATCTCGTTCTTCTTTTAGTGTATAAAAATAACAAGTGAAAAGCGATCATTGAGTGCAGAAATTCATAAAAATTCCACATCATCTATTATTCAGCAAAGGAAATACGCACTTCAAGCGAAAGTTTTGTATAGATGGTCAGCTCTGTGACTTTGGCGCGGTATGCCTTTTCTCTAATCGTATATTCTTTATTTTCCACGGTCCGTTTTAAGAGCTCTTTTGTTTTATAGACACTTTCAATATCCTTTGTGATCACCTCTGAGATATCCTCTTTCACCTGATCTTCAAATTTCAAGGTATCTGGCTCCGGGATTTTGTACTGCTCACGGTTGACGAGGTGAACGTCTACGCTCTGAATAAGCAGACGCTGCTTATTGTCTTCATTTAATTTATGCAAATCTTCCCGATAGAGTGTGATTTGTTCTTTCAGACTGTCCATATGGTGCTGCTGGCTTCTGAGCAGTGTCACTTGCTTCTCTTGAAAGGTGCCATACGTAAAGAGAAAAATCAGCCAGCTGATAATTGCGCCGAACATCATCCCAGCAAAAAAACGCTGCCAGCCTGGACGTTTATACAGCTCAGGCACCCTCATGATGACACATGCTCCTGAGTGAGCCACGTAATCAGGAGATACCCCGTTTGCGCACCGCCCATAGCAGAGATAATTAACAAGATCTGCTTGAAAATATCACGTGTGTTCCCTTCGAAAATCCCTCTTTCAAAACTATAGACCGCATCAAAAGTTCCACCGATTGCCGCAACAAGTGCCCAAATTTTTAAGCGGTTGGCAAGACTTGAAATAATTGATAGCGGTGGCTGACCAGATAAATATGCACCTACCCCGCCGATAATGGCACCGCCCAAAATAACCCCCAGTGCGATAAAATAACAGCTAATAAAGTTTGGAATAAAGGCTTCCTTCACATCCATTTTTCCCACCTCACTCTATTCAATATATGGCGTGTGCTGGACAAGTATGAACGAGCGGAAAAGAAAGAACATTTGTTTCTCACCGCATCGCGTTTTATAATGAAAGAATGAATTTAGACGAAAGGAGTGGATTAAGCATGTCCTATGTTCATCTTCAGGTCCACAGTGGATACAGCTTGTTGAGCAGTGCAGCGAAGGTCAAGGAGCTCGTATTAAAGGCGAAAGAACTTGGCTATCAAGCGCTCGCTCTTACGGATGACCATGTGATGTATGGAACGGTTGAATTTTATAAGGAATGTAAAACACATGGCATCAAGCCGATTATCGGTTTAACAGCTTCTGTCTTCATAGATGAACAAGAGACAGAGGCTTATCCTTTGATCCTCCTTGCCAAAAACAATGAAGGCTATCAAAACTTGATCAAAATTAGCAGTGTCTTGAAATCAAAGTCAAAAACCGGCCTGAAAGAGAAATGGCTGAAAGCCTATCATCATGGCCTTATTGCCATCACACCAGGCGTATCCGGCTATATTGAAACGCTGCTGCAACATGATCAGCTAGATGAAGCAAGGGATGCAGCGAGCCATTTAAAAGATCTTTTTGGTGAGGAACATGTGTATTTAGCCGTTCAGCCGTTTCAGCAGGACGAAGAGCTGTCTCATAAGCTGCGGGAACTCTCAAAAAGGGCGAACATCCCGCTTGTGGCAACAGGTGACGTCCACTATATCCATCAAGAGGACAAAACCGCATATACATGTTTAAAGGCCATTAAAGCAGGCCAGCAGTTATCAGAAATAGAGGAAGACCAAGGAGACAAGCATTTCAGATCGACCGAAGAAATGATGAAGTGGTTTGGTGATGATCCAGAATTGCTGGCAAGAACGGTTGAGATTGCAAACCGCTGTGAGGTCGATTTAAATCTTGGTCAGACGAAACTGCCAACTTATCCGACGCCTGATCAATCAACAGCTGATCAGTTTTTACGAAGAGTGTGCCAAGAAGGCATAAAACGAAGACAGATTGCTTCAAATGACACATATATCAAAAGGCTTGAGTATGAGCTGAGCATCATTCAAAAAATGAATTTCAGTGACTATTTCCTCATTGTGTGGGATTTTATGAAGTATGCTCATGATCATGGCATAGTCACAGGTCCTGGCCGGGGATCAGCAGCAGGCTCTTTAGTTGCGTATGTTCTGTTTATTACAGATGTCGATCCGATCCGTCACGGGCTTTTATTTGAGCGTTTTTTAAATCCTGAACGAATCAGCATGCCGGATATAGATATCGATTTTCCTGACACGAGAAGAGATGAAATCATTTCATATGTAAAAGACAAATATGGGGATATGCATGTGGCGCAAATTGTCACGTTTGGAACACTTGCCGCAAAGGCAGCTTTAAGAGATGTTGGACGTGTGATGGGAATTGATTCAAAAGCAGCAGACCGCCTTGCAAAGCTCATCCCATCAAAGCCAGGGACGACACTGAAAGAAGCGGTGACGATCTCCTCAGAATTAAAAACACTGCTCCAGCAATCTGAAGAGCTGCAAAGAGTGTTTCAAACCGCTTTAAAGGTAGAAGGATTACCAAGACATACATCAACACATGCAGCCGGCGTTGTCCTAAGTGAGGAGCCGCTCACACAAGTCGTGCCTATTCAAGAAGGCCATGATGGAGTGTATTTGACGCAATATGCGATGAATTATTTAGAAGATCTCGGTCTTTTAAAAATGGATTTTTTAGGTTTGAGAAACTTAACATTAATTGAATCCATTAAAAACCAGATTGAAAGACAGGAAAACGTCCACATTAACTTTAGTGACATTTCATATGAAGATCAGAAAACGTTTGATTTGTTATCAGCGGGAGATACAACGGGGATTTTCCAGCTCGAATCACAAGGTATGCGTCAGGTGCTGAGACGACTGAAACCTTCTAGTCTAGAAGATATCGTGGCTGTCAATGCCTTATACCGCCCGGGTCCGATGGAGAATATCCCGCTCTTTATCGACCGAAAGCATGGCAGAGTGAAAGTCTCCTACCCGCATCCAGATTTGTATGACATCTTAAAGGATACATATGGGGTTATCGTCTATCAGGAGCAAATCATGCTGATTGCAGCAAAGATGGCAGGCTTTAAGCTGGGCGAGGCTGATTTACTAAGAAGAGCCGTTTCAAAGAAAGATAAAAAGGTGCTTGATGAAGAGCGAAGCCATTTTGTTGAAGGATGCCTAAAAAAGGAGTATCCTGTTAACATTGCAAATGACGTTTATGACCTAATCGTCAAATTTGCAAACTATGGTTTTAATAGAAGCCATGCTGTTGCATATAGCATGATCGGCTTTCAGCTTGCTTATTTAAAAGCGCATTATCCGTTATATTTTATGTGCGGTCTTTTAACGAGTGTGATTGGAAATGAAGACAAAGTGGCTCAATATTTCTATGAGGCAAAGGAAAAAGGGATATCTGTGTTGAAGCCTTCTATTAATAAGAGCGAATTTCCATTCACGGTTGAAAAAGGGGAGATCCGCTACAGCTTAAGAGCGATCAAAAATGTCGGAGTGTCAGCTGTAAAGGATATATACAGAGCAAGACAGGAAAAGCCATTTGAAGATTTATTTGATTTTTGCGCAAGGGTATCAACAAAGAGTGTCAACCGAAAAACGATTGAAGCCCTTATTTTCTCAGGGGCAATGGATGAGCTTCATCCAAATCGTGCTTCGTTATTAGCATCGATAGATATTGCGTTAGACCATGTGTCATTTTTAACACCTGAGGATCAGCTGGACTTTCTTGGGGATACAACCTTCCCACTTGAGTTAAAATATGCGGAGATAGAAGAAATGCCGCTTGTCGATCTCTTGCAATTTGAGAAAGAAGCACTCGGGTTATATTTATCAAATCACCCAGTACAAGCGTATCGAGATCGTTTGAGAGAGAATGGTGCAGTGGAAATCATCAGACTTTCTTCCTATATAAAGCGAAAGATCTCAATGGGTGGTCTTTTGACAAAGGTGAAATCGATTCGGACAAAAAATGGACAATCGATGGCATTTGTCACATTCGGGGATGAAACGGGAGAAATGGAAGGTGTCGTCTTTCCAGAGCAATTTAGAAAGCTGTCCCCCTTACTTGAGGAGGGCGCAATGCTTTATGTTGAAGGCAGAATAGATGTCAGAAATGAGAGCAGTCAAATCATCGTGCAAGAAGCTGTTCTACTGGAAGAGATGGGCTCTAAAAGAAAAGAATCTGTCTACATTCGAGTCAAAGAAGAGAACCATACGCAGGAGCTGCTAGAACAAGTGAAACGAGTGATCTCCATGCACAGCGGAGAAGCAGATGTCTATTTGTATTATGAAAAGCAAAAAAAGACGATGAGACTTCCAGATGCATACAAAGTTCATGCAGATCATGCGGTGATTTTCCAGTTAAAAGAGCTGCTCGGTGAACAAAACGTTGTGATTAAATGATGACAAATCGTCTGAATATGTTTTACAATTTCACCTATTGTGTTATCATTTTAAAGATTCTGTGTATTTAAACTGCCAAGTATGTGCTTATCAACTTAGCAATTCATTAAATCATTTTCCACTTGAAGGAGTGTTCATCACATGTCATTAAGAGAAGAAGCATTACATATGCACAAAGAGAATCAAGGCAAACTCGAATCAAAATCAAAGGTACAAGTGAAAAATGCGAAAGACTTGAGCTTGGCTTACTCACCAGGTGTGGCAGAGCCATGTAAAGATATTTATGACGACACAAGCAAAGTGTATGATTATACAATGAAAGGCAATATGGTTGCTGTTGTCACAGACGGAAGTGCTGTGTTAGGGCTTGGAAACATTGGGGCAGAAGCATCTCTTCCAGTAATGGAAGGAAAAGCTGTATTATTCAAAAGCTTTGCAGGTGTTGATGCATTCCCAATCGCACTTGCAACAAACGATGTAGACAAAATCGTTGAAACAGTGAAGCTTCTTGAGCCGACGTTTGGCGGCGTGAACCTTGAAGATATTGCAGCACCAAACTGCTTTATCATTGAAGAGCGTTTGAAAAAAGAGACAAACATTCCTGTTTTCCACGATGATCAGCACGGGACAGCGATTGTAACAGTGGCAGGACTTGTGAATGCACTGAAGCTGTCTGGAAAATCAATGTCTTCAATTAAAGTGGTTGCAAACGGCGCTGGAGCAGCAGGAATTGCGATTATCAAACTTCTTTATCATTTCGGTGTACGTGATATCATCATGTGTGATACAAAAGGCGCTATTTATGAAGGTCGTCCGAATGGTATGAATGCAGTGAAAAATGAAGTAGCTAAATTCACGAACCAAGATCGTAAAGAAGGTTCTTTAGAAGAAGTGATTGAAGGCGCAGATGTCTTTATCGGCGTTTCAGTAGCAGGTGCTTTAACTAAAGAAATGGTTGGGAAAATGGCAAAAGATCCGGTCATCTTCGCAATGGCTAATCCAAACCCAGAGATCATGCCAGAAGATGCACATGCAGCAGGTGCAAGTGTTGTAGGAACTGGCCGTTCTGACTTCCCGAACCAAGTGAACAACGTCCTTGCATTCCCTGGTATTTTCCGCGGGGCGCTTGATGTACGTGCGACACACATTAACGAAGAAATGAAAATTGCAGCTGTTGAAGCGATTGCTTCCCTTGTATCAGATGAAGAATTGTCAGCGGAATACGTTATCCCTGCACCATTTGATGCACGAGTAGCGCCAGCGGTAGCCAAAGCAGTGGCAAAAGCAGCAATGGAAACGGGCGTTTCAAGAATCAAAGTAGACCCAGAAGCTGTTGCAGAAAAAACAAGAAAATTAACGATTATCGGCGAGTAATCGAATTGGAAAAGTGTGCACGTTTTTTCTGAATTTGGAGGAAAAACGTGCACCATTTCCTCTCTTTCACGAAATTTTTTTCATCCTAAATGAGATTTTTTTGTAGACGTTCACAATTCACATATACCAACTACTCAGCGCCCCAAACCTATACTCATTTCTCATCAATTCCCCACTGAAAAAATTGAATGAAGGATGACAGCGTTTGACAAAAAAAGTACAATAGTTTCGGTACAGTTATGACATGTCCTATAATAGTGGATGTGCGTGTAAAGAAAAAACCCTTCAAAAAGGGAGGTAGTCATTTGTCAATCAAGAATATTTTCAGTAAAAAGAAAAAATATGCATCTGTACCCTCTGAACAGGCAAGTCAAGATGTGCCTGAAGGCATCATGACCAAATGTCCGCAATGTAAAAAAATAATGCTCACCAAAGAACTAGATAAAAATTTACGTGTTTGCATGAATTGCGGCAGACATTTGCAAATGAATGCAAAACAACGTATTGAAAGCCTTGTAGACGAAGGCACATTTGAAGAATTTAACGGTCACCTCATTTCTGAGAACCCGCTCGGTTTCCCAGGCTACGAAGAAAAGCTTGAGAAAGACAGAGAAAAAACATCTTTGAATGAAGCCATCGTGACAGGAAAAGGTGAAATTAAAGGTCAAAGTGCTGTCATTGCTGTCATGGATGCCACGTTCCGTATGGGCAGCATGGGCTCGGTCGTTGGTGAAAAGATTACACTAGCTATTGAGAAAGCAAAAGCGGACAAGGTGCCATTTATCATCTTCACTGCATCTGGAGGAGCAAGAATGCAAGAGGGGATTCTTAGTCTGATGCAGATGGCAAAAACAAGTTCAGCATTAAAGCTGTTCAGCGAGGATCAAGGTCTGATTATCTCTGTGATGACCAATCCGACAACTGGCGGTGTATCAGCTAGTTTCGCGTCTCTCGGTGATTACAACTTTGCAGAGCCTGGTGCATTAATTGGTTTTGCTGGTCGCAGAATCATTGAACAAACCATTCGTGAAGACCTACCAGAGGACTTCCAAACGGCTGAATTTTTAATGAAGCATGGTCAGCTAGATGCTGTGATTCACCGTGCAGAAATGAAAGAAACATTAGGCCAAATCTTAGCATTACACAGCACAGGAGGTGAACGAGAGTGGCTGGAGAACTAGAATTTGAAAAACCTGTCATTGAACTTCGAGCGAAAATTGATGAATTGAAAAAGTTCACACAAAACTCAGAGATGGATTTAAGTGCGGAAATTGAGCGCCTTGAAACACGTCTGAGTAAGCTTGAAACAGACATTTATACAAATTTAAAGCCGTGGGACAGAGTGCAAATTGCTCGTCATGCGATGCGCCCAACAACTCTCGATTACATTCAAGAGCTGTTTGATAACTTTTTCGAATGTCACGGTGATCGTTTTTATGGTGACGATGAAGCCATCGTTGGAGGAATTGCCACGTTTAAAGGACTTCCTGTCACAGTCATTGGTCATCAGCGCGGAAAAGACACAAAAGAAAACTTGCGCCGTAATTTCGGGATGCCGCATCCAGAAGGTTACCGTAAAGCATTGCGCTTGATGAAACAAGCAGATAAATTTAATCGTCCAATCATTTGCTTTATTGATACAAAAGGAGCTTATCCTGGTAAAGCAGCTGAAGAACGCGGGCAAAGTGAAGCAATTGCGAAAAACCTTTTCGAAATGGCAGGACTTCGTGTACCGGTTGTCTGTATTGTCATTGGAGAAGGCGGAAGTGGCGGAGCACTAGGCTTAGGCGTAGGAAACCACCTATTTATGCTAGAGAACTCAACATATTCAGTGATTTCACCTGAAGGTGCAGCAGCACTGCTCTGGAAGGACTCATCACTTGCAAAAAAAGCTGCAGAATCAATGAAAATTACCGCTCCAGACCTAAAAGAATTAGATATTATAGATGATGTTATTAAAGAAGTGCAAGGTGGAGCACACCGAGACGTGAAACAACAAGCAGCCTACATTGAAAAAACATTAAAACAGTCACTTACATCTTTGCTCAAACAATCGCCTGAAGAATTAGTCGAACAAAGATATCAAAAATACAAAGCAATCGGCAAAGTATCGATTGAAAATCAATATATTGGGGTAAACTAAATAAACGTACAGCCTTTTGGCTGGCGTTTATTTTTTTCGTCTTTTTTCATCAAAACGATCTGATGTAAGCGCTATTTGAAAATAATTTTCTTTTGTTTTCATAAAATTTGAAACGTCTGAAAACGTTGATTTGACAAGGTTTAGAGCACTTGAAACAACTGTTTTTTGAACAAAGTGCTTTCATGACTTTCTTAACTTTTGTTTAAAAACATTTTATTTAATTGTATAATAAGTACGGTTTTAGAAATTCGTATTGAAAACATCCGGTTTTGCTCATGATTGTTTTCAAGCAGTGGAAATGGTATGTTTAATTCATATATGGTCTCTGAGGTGAAAAAGATGAAGCGTATAGGAGTTTTAACGAGCGGTGGGGATTCCCCAGGAATGAATGCAGCTGTGCGCGCAGTTGTAAGGAAAGCAATTTACCATAATGTAGAAGTTTACGGTATTTATAATGGATATTCAGGTCTAATTAACGGTAAAATTGAGAAACTCGAAATAGGTTCAGTAGGCGATATCATTCATCGTGGAGGAACAAAACTTTACACGGCAAGATGTCCTGAATTCAAGACAGTTGAAGGTCGTGAAAAAGGGATTGAGAACTTAAAAAAATTCGGTATTGAAGGACTTGTTGTCATCGGTGGAGATGGCTCATTCATGGGAGCGAAGAAATTAACAGAGCTCGGTTTTCCATGTGTAGGTGTTCCCGGCACGATTGACAATGACATTCCAGGTACTGATTTCACTATTGGCTTTGATACAGCACTAAATACAGTCATTGATGCCATTGATAAAATTCGTGATACAGCCACATCTCATGAACGTACATACGTAGTGGAAGTAATGGGAAGACATGCGGGGGATATTGCCCTTTGGTCAGGTCTTGCAGGCGGAGCTGAATCGATTTTGATTCCTGAAGCAGACTATGACATGGACGAAATTATTGCCAGATTGAGAAGAGGACATGAGCGCGGCAAGAAGCACAGTATCATCATCGTCGCAGAAGGCGTAGGCAGCGGTGTCGAATTTGGTAAGAGAATTGAAGAGGAGACAAGCCTTGAAACGCGTGTATCTGTCTTAGGACATATTCAGCGTGGAGGTTCTCCAAGTGCGTTTGACCGAGTGCTCGCAAGTCGCTTAGGAGCGTATGCAGTAGAACTTCTTCTTGAAGGAAGAGGCGGACGCTGTGTAGGCATTCAAAGCAACGAACTCGTTCATCACGATATTTTAGACATCTTAGATAAAAAGCATACAGTCGATCAAAATATGTACCGACTTTCACAAGAGCTCTCTATATAAAACGAGAAGACCTTAGGAGGAACAGTAATGAGAAAGACAAAAATCGTTTGTACAATCGGTCCAGCAAGTGAAAGCATTGAAAAGCTGACTGAATTGATTGAAGCAGGAATGAATGTAGCCAGACTAAACTTCTCTCATGGAGATTTTGAAGAGCATGGTGCACGTATTGAAAACATTCGCAAAGCAGGTAAAACTTTAGGCAAGGACATTGCGATCCTTCTTGATACAAAAGGTCCAGAGATCCGTACACGCACAGTTGAAAACGGCTCAATTGAGTTAGTTGCTGGTGCTGATCTTATCGTGAGTATGGAAGACATTGTGGGAAACACTGAAAAAATCAGTGTGACGTACGAAGATTTAATTCATGATGTAGGAGTGGGCTCAACCATCTTATTAGATGATGGTCTGATTGGTCTAGAAGTAAAAGAATTAAATATGGACCGAAAAGAAATCGTCACAAAAGTGATGAATACAGGTACACTGAAAAACAAAAAAGGTGTCAACGTACCGGGTGTTAGTGTGAACTTGCCGGGTATTACAGAAAAGGATGCCAATGATATTCTGTTCGGAATTGAACAAGGTGTCGATTTCATTGCAGCTTCTTTTGTGAGACGAGCTTCTGATGTTCTTGAAATTCGTGAGCTGCTTGAAAAGAACAACGCAGCTGACATTCAAATCATTCCTAAGATTGAAAACCAAGAGGGCGTTGATAACATCGATGAAATCCTTGAGGTATCAGATGGACTGATGGTTGCGCGTGGAGATCTTGGTGTAGAGATTCCGGCAGAAGAAGTACCGCTTGTTCAAAAAATGCTGATCAAAAAATGCAACCGTTTAGGCAAGCCTGTCATCACAGCAACTCAAATGCTGGATAGCATGCAGCGTAACCCGCGTCCAACTCGTGCAGAAGCAAGTGATGTGGCAAATGCTATTTTTGACGGTACAGATGCGATCATGCTATCTGGTGAAACAGCAGCAGGAACATATCCAGTTGAAGCTGTGCAAACAATGCACAACATTGCCTCACGTTCAGAGGAAGCACTTAACTATAAAGCAATCCTTTCTCGCAGAAGCGAAGAAGTAGAGGTCAGCATTACAGATGCGATCGGTCAATCTGTTGCGCACACAGCTATGAAGCTTGATGTGGCAGCGATTGTGACACCTACTGAGAGTGGTCATACTGCAAGAATGATTTCAAAATATAGACCAAAAGCACCAATCGTAGCAGTCACAGCAAACGAATCAGTGGCAAGAAAACTTTCACTCGTATTCGGTGTATTTGCAAAGAGCGGTTCAAAAACGACATCTACTGATGAAATGCTTGAGAATGCAGTAGAAAAGTCAATTGAAACAGGCTATGTAAGACATGGTGATTTAATCGTGATTACAGCTGGTGTGCCAGTTGGTGAAACAGGTACAACCAACTTAATGAAAGTGTATGTTGTCGGTGACATCATTGCGAAGGGTCAAGGAATTGGCCGCAAATCTGCATTTGGACCGGTTGTTATTGCACAAAGCGGAAAAGAAGCAGAGGAAAAAATGTACGATGGTGCGATTCTTGTCGCAAACTGCACAGATCGTGATATGATGGGTGCTTTAGAAAAAGCGTCTGCCCTTATCACGGAAGAAGGCGGTTTAACAAGCCATGCAGCAGTCGTTGGGCTCAGTCTTGGCATTCCAGTCATTGTTGGTCTCGACAGTGCCACAACACTTCTAAAAGAAGGCGAAGAGATTACAGTAGATCCAGCACGCGGAGCGATCTACAAAGGCCGTGCAAGCGTCCTTTAAATCACACACGAGGGGAGTTATCTGACTCCTCTCTTTTTTTATGTTACACTAAAAAAAGTAAACAGCTTTCGATGAAAGAGACCCCATGAGGTGATATGGCTTGAAAAAATATTTTCTACTATTATTGATTCTGTTCCCAGCAGTTGAAATTAGTTTATTTTTAATCTCAAGTAACATCATTGGTATTTTACCAACGATGCTAGTCATTGTGCTCACAAGTGCACTAGGTGCTTACTTTGCAAGAAAACAAGGAATAGAAGCATTTCAGAAAGTGCAGCGAGATTTACAATATGGCAAAATGCCAGGGGCCACCATTGTCGATGGCTTCTGCATTCTGATCGGTGGTTTGCTGCTGCTCATACCTGGATTCCTTTCTGATCTGATTGGGGCTGTTCTGCTCATTCCCATGACAAGAAAACGGATCAAACCGCTCTTTGAGCGCTGGCTTAGAAACATGTCCAATCGCAAACGCTATACGATTATACGCTAAAGAGACCTTCGCATCAGGTCTCTTTTACTTTTGCGCACCATACCGAATGTACTGATAAAGGTCTCTGAAAACCCCTGCATTACGAAACGCCTGCCAAACGACAAGAGAAGCGGGACCGAGTGCAAGTCCAAGAAAACCAAAGCATTTTAACCCGACAAACAGTGCCACGAGTGTTGCTAAAGGATTAAGACCGATTGATTTACTTAAGACTTTTGGCTCTGATATTTGTCTTTGAATGAGCACCACAATATACAAAATGCCCAGTCCAATGGCGAGTGAAAGATTTCCTGTCATGGCGGAGTAAATGATCCACGGAAGAAAAACCGTGCCACTGCCGATGTAAGGAAGTAAATCAACTAGACCAATACATAGAGCGATCACAATCGCATGCTCGACCTTTAAGATGAAAAGTCCAATCAGCACGATACCAATGGTCATGGCAACAAGGAGAAGCTGGGCTTTCATAAAGCCAGAAATGGCTTTTTTGATTTCAGATAAAATGGCACGTGTATGAAGCATCCATTTGGCGGGAAAGATACGAGAACCATATTTTTTTAACGTAAACCAATCTTTTGTGATAAAAAAAGTCGCTAGTGCGGAAAATAAAAGCGTCGCTGCTGCATCAGGCAAAAGACCTAAAAAAGCTGGAATAAATTCAAGAGTTTTTGAAAGGAAAGTCCCGATTTTTGCCGCTGCTTCGTCACCAAGTGCTTGGATTTGTCCTAAAATCGATTCCTTTTGACCTGCTTGAAGAGTATTAAATTGAGCAGTCAAATCATGATATAAAGGCAAAATCTGATCTGTGAAAAAACGTTCCACGATCCCAATCATTTGGTCAAGATGACCTGGAAGTACCTTTGCTAAATAAGCACTTCCTGAAATGATTTCCGCTACTAAAAGTGTCATGAATCCGGCTGCTACCACTAAAAAGAGTAATAGCACAATGATGACAACAAAACCTCTTGGCATCCCGGTCATGTTTTCGATTTTACATACGGCTGGATGAATCAAACACGACACGGCAAATGCAATCCAAAATGGATATAAAAACGGAAAAGACTGATATAAAAAAACAACCGCACAAACGGCGATGCTGAAAATCATCAAACTTCGCAAAAAAATGGCCACATACGTGTGATTCACACAATCCCCTCCAAAAAACAAGCATGTCCGATACTTCATTTTATTCAAAAAGATTAGTAATATGAAAAGGTCGCAATAAAAAGAAAGAAAGGAGCGGCGTATGTTTACTCAAGCAAATTTGTTTTTGGTTCTTTTACTCGTTATTGCACTTATTGCAAAAAACAATTCGTTAATTTTAGCGGTCTCTGTGCTGATTGCAATTAAGCTGATTGGCCTGGATCAAAAAATATTCCCGGTTCTGCAATCAAAAGGTATTAATTGGGGTGTGACGGTCATCACGATCGCTGTGCTTGTACCGATCGCAACAGGGGACATTGGATTTAAACAGCTTGGAGAAGCGATGAAATCTTCCTATGCTTGGATAGCTCTTGGAGCGGGTATATTAGTAGCATTAATTGCAAAAAACGGCATTGTGCTACTCGAAAACGATCCGCATATCACCGCAGCACTTGTATTCGGTACGATTTTGGCAGTCAGCTTATTCAAAGGTGTGGCTGTTGGTCCGCTGATTGGTGCTGGAATTGCCTATTTAGCGATGCAAGCAGTGAAATTTTTCAGCGGTTAAAAAGAGAGTGGCTCATGCCACTTTCTTTTGATATTTTTTCTGACGTGAGCTTTTGCAAAAAAACATAATTAAATATATTAAAAGAAGCAAAATCCCTTTATTCCATGCCCGAACCGGAAGGCTGGAAAAAAAAATATCAAAAAAAATTATAGTTAAACATTTAACAAATGTCTGATTATTGTTTATAATGGGAATAGGCTTAATTTTGAACTCATTGATCAAACACGAGATATGAGGCTAAAAGCGCTCTAACCGTATAGGTAAATGTAAGCATTTTCTTTTCTAAACCTGCCAGCCTATTTTGGTTGGATAGCGCTTTCAAAAAGCGAGAATTTTGCAACGAAGGGGAATCTTTTTAAAAAGGGGAGATTGAACATGACAGCAACAAGAGGTCTTGAAGGTATCGTGGCAACAACTTCATCCGTAAGCTCAATTATTGATGATACTCTTACTTATGTAGGGTACAATATCGATGATTTAACTGAAAAAGCGACTTTCGAAGAAATTGTCTACCTGTTATGGCACTTAAAGCTGCCGAATGAGCAGGAGCTAAGCGAGTTAAAGCAGCAGCTCAATGAAAATGCTCATATTCCGCAAGAGATCATTGAGCACTTTAAATCTTATTCGCTGGATGGGGTTCATCCAATGTCTGCGATTCGTACAGCGGTATCCTTATTAGGTTTGCTTGATGACGAATCAGAGATTATGGACAAAGAAGCGAATTACAGAAAAGCCATTCGCTTACAAGCGAAAATTTCTGGACTTGTCGCTGCATTTTCACGCATTCGAAAGGGACTTGAGCCTGTACAGCCAAAAGAAGAATACAGCTATGCTGCAAACTTCTTATATATGCTAAACGGCGAAGAGCCTTCACCAGTAGAAATTGAAGCGATTGATAAAGCGCTCATTCTACATGCGGATCACGAATTAAACGCATCGACATTTACAGCACGTGTATGTGTTGCTACACTATCAGATATCTACTCTGGTGTAACAGCAGCTATCGGCGCATTGAAAGGACCACTTCATGGCGGCGCAAATGAAGGCGTAATGAAGATGTTGTCAGAAATTGGCGAAGTTGAAAACGTAGATTCCTATATTCATGGTAAGCTAGAGAAGAAAGAGAAAATTATGGGCTTTGGCCACCGCGTTTACCGCCAAGGTGACCCGCGTGCAAAACATTTAAAAGAAATGAGCCAGCGCTTAACAAATCTCACAGGCGAGCCAAAATGGTATGAAATGTCTGTACGCGCAGAGGAAATCGTGACATCAGAGAAAAATCTTCCACCAAATGTTGATTTTTATTCTGCTTCTGTCTATCACAGTCTTGGGATTGATCATGACTTGTTTACACCAATTTTCGTGATCAGCCGATTCTCTGGATGGATTGCTCACATTTTAGAGCAATATGATAACAACCGTCTGATCCGTCCAAGAGCTGACTATATTGGACCAGACCTTCAAACGTTTGTTCCGATCAGTGAAAGAGACTAATGTTTATAGAATAGTGGAGGCTGATCCATCTAAACCAATCAGCCTCCATATCAACAAAAAACGAATCACGTGAAAAACTTCTTGGCTTGCAGACATCAAGCTTGGAAGTTTCAAATATTCACTACATAACCTGGGAGGTAATATCATTGTCACAAGGCGAAAAAATTACAGTTACTGGCGGCGTATTGAATGTACCAAATAATCCAATTATCCCGTTTATCGAAGGGGACGGAATCGGTCCTGACATTTGGAAAGCAGCATCAAGAGTTCTTGAAGCAGCTGTAGAAAAAGCATATAAAGGTGAAAAGCAAATCACTTGGAAAGAAGTATATGCAGGTGAAAAAGCTTATAATAAAACGGGCGAGTGGCTTCCAGAGCAAACACTTGAAGACATTCGTGAATATTTAATCGCGATCAAAGGACCACTGACAACACCAATTGGCGGAGGAATTCGTTCATTGAACGTGGCACTAAGACAAGAGCTTGATTTATTCACATGCTTACGTCCAGTTCGCTGGTTCCAAGGCGTACCATCTCCTGTGAAACGTCCAGAAGACACAGACATGGTCATCTTCCGTGAAAACACTGAAGATATCTATGCAGGAATCGAGTATGCAAAAGGATCAGACGAAGTGAAGAAGTTAATCGACTTCTTGAAAAACGAATTAGGTGTGAATAAAATCCGTTTCCCAGAAACATCAGGTATCGGAATCAAACCAGTTTCTGAAGAAGGAACATCTCGTCTTGTCAGAGCAGCGATCCAATATGCGATTGACCAAGGCCGTAAATCTGTGACACTTGTTCACAAAGGAAACATCATGAAATTTACAGAAGGAGCCTTCAAAAACTGGGGCTACGAAGTGGCTGAAAAAGAGTTTGGCGACAAAGTCTTTACATGGGCACAATATGATCGTATTGTAGAACAAGATGGAAAAGATGCGGCAAACAAAGCGCAAAGTGAAGCAGAAGCTGCTGGCAAAATCATTGTCAAAGACAGCATTGCAGATATTTTCCTTCAACAAATTTTAACTCGTCCAGCTGAGTTCGATGTTGTCGCAACAATGAACTTAAACGGAGACTACATCTCTGATGCACTTGCAGCACAAGTTGGTGGAATTGGTATCGCACCTGGTGCAAACATCAACTACGAAACAGGACACGCTATTTTTGAAGCGACTCACGGAACAGCACCGAAATATGCTGGTCTTGATAAAGTGAATCCATCTTCTGTTCTTCTATCAGGCGTGCTTTTACTTGAGCACCTTGGATGGCAAGAAGCTGCTGATCTAGTGATTCAATCTGTTGAAAAAACAATTGCATCTAAAGTCGTCACGTACGATTTTGCTAGATTAATGGATGGTGCAACAGAAGTGAAATGTTCTGAGTTTGCTGACGAGCTCATCAAAAACTTGTCTTGATTCTTAAACTTTAAAGTTAAAGGGGAAAAAGGAAATGGCAAACAAGCGTAAAAAAGTATCTGTCATCGGAGCAGGCTTTACTGGAGCAACTACAGCATTTCTAACAGCTCAAAAAGAATTAGCGGATGTCGTATTAGTGGATATCCCTCAGCTTGAGAACCCGACAAAAGGGAAAGCACTTGACATGCTGGAAGCAAGCCCTGTTCAAGGCTTCGATGCGAATATTACAGGAACTTCTAACTACGAAGATACAGCCGGTTCTGATGTCGTGGTCATTACGGCAGGAATTGCAAGAAAGCCGGGAATGAGCCGTGACGACCTCGTGTCAACAAATGAAAAAATCATGCGCAGTGTGACACGTGAAATCGTTAAATATTCTCCAGAAGCGATCATTGTTGTGTTAACAAACCCTGTTGATGCAATGACATATGCAGTTTATAAAGAATCAGGATTACCAAAAGAAAAAGTCATCGGACAATCAGGAATTCTTGATACAGCACGTTTCCGTACGTTCGTTGCTCAAGAATTAAACCTATCTGTGAAAGATGTGACGGGCTTTGTTCTTGGCGGACATGGGGACGACATGGTTCCTCTTGTACGTTACTCTTATGCAGGCGGTATCCCGCTGGAAACATTAATTCCTAAAGAGCGAATTGATGCAATTGTTGAAAGAACAAGAAAAGGCGGCGGTGAAATCGTCAACCTATTAGGTAACGGTAGTGCGTATTATGCACCTGCTGCTTCACTCGTTGAAATGGTTGAGGCGATCTTAAAAGATCAACGCCGCGTCATGCCGACGATTGCATACCTTGAAGGTGAATATGGCTACGAAGGCATTTACCTTGGAGTTCCAACAATCGTAGGTGGAAACGGCCTTGAGCAGATCATCGAGCTTGAGCTGACAGAAGAAGAAAGAAGTCAGCTTGACCGTTCTGTTGAATCTGTAAAGAACGTCATGAAAGTATTGTCTTAATATGAATAAAAAAGAAGGCTTCTCGTATGAGGAGTCTTCTTTTTATTTACAAAACCAATCTTGTCGAAATTTTAAATTGTTCTCTTGTTAAGCTTTCGTTAAAATGAAAGAGAAAGCATGACTTCTCGCTTTTCACATAAGATACAAAAAACCGGATGCAGGGGAAATCACTAATTGGAGGCACAACATGAATAAAAAAATATTAGTTGTGGATGATGAAGAATCAATTGTAACACTTCTAAGCTATAACCTTGAAAGGGCGGGCTACGATGTCGTCACAGCAAGAGACGGAGAAGAAGCGCTTGAAAAAGCAGCAAGTGAACAGCCTGATCTGATTGTGCTTGATTTAATGCTTCCGAAAATGGACGGCATTGAAGTGTGCAAACAACTGAGAATTCAAAAAATGATGTTCCCTATTTTAATGCTGACAGCAAAGGACGATGAATTTGATAAGGTGCTCGGTCTTGAACTTGGAGCCGATGATTACATGACAAAACCTTTCAGTCCTAGAGAAGTGGGTGCTCGGGTAAAAGCCATTTTGAGAAGAGCACAGCAATCTCAGCCGGCTCCCGTGCAAGAAGAGAAGGAAGAGATCATTGCAGACCAAATCAAAATTGGAGACCTGCGCATTTTACCTGAACATTACGAAGTCTATTTCCAAGAAGAACGTCTAGAGCTCACGCCAAAGGAATTTGAACTGCTTCTTTATTTGGCTAAGCATAAAGGCCGTGTCCTTACGCGTGATCTATTGTTAAGTGCGGTTTGGAATTATGACTTTGCAGGTGATACTCGTATTGTGGATGTGCATATCAGCCACTTGCGGGACAAAATTGAAAAGAACACGAAAAAACCAACATATATTAAAACCATTCGAGGCTTAGGCTACAAATTGGAGGAGCCAAAGCCAAATGAGTAAAGTGAGAACCCGCCTTTTTTCTGGGCTCATTTTTCTCCTGTTTATTGTGTTTGTTGCGCTTGGTCTTTTCTTGGATCATATGTTTCATATTTTCTATGAAACAAAATTAACCGAACGAATGGAAAAGGAATCGAGTTTTCTCCTTTCTTCAATGAATGTGGAAGATTTGAACGCGGAGCAAAACAAGAAGATTCTCAATCAAGCAAAGCAGCATCTCGATATGAATGCGTCGATTGTGGACGTGAAGGGGAATATCATACATACAACGGGTCAAGCAGAACAAAGGGCTGTCATTTTAAACACACTGAAAAGTGAGCAGCTCCAAACAAAAGGAACGTTCATTGAGGATGAGAAAGATGCGCTGTTTCATTATGCAGTTCCAATGATGAAACAAAACGAACCGGCGGGATATTTATTTCTTCATGCTTCATTCGAGCCTTTGAATGAGATTGACGGCCAGCTCTGGCTTGCATTAGCCTTTTGTCTTGGTTCGGCCATCATTATCATCGTCTTCTTTGGCTATCGCATGTCGATGAAGTATGTAAAGCCGATTGATTATGCCACAAAGGTGGCCAAACAGCTTGAACGAGGGAACTATGATACAAATAACTATGAAGAGCTGATCATTGAAACAAGTGAACTCAATACATCAATGAAACGTCTGGCAGAAAGTCTTCAAGACATGACAAGCGCTGGCGAAATGCAGCGAGATCGTCTGCAAACAGTCATTGAAAACATCGGAGCGGGGATTATTTTGATTGATAAAATGGGCTATATTCACTTAGTCAATCGAACATTCCGCAAGCAATTCAAAGTGCAAAAGCATATTTACATGCACAAGCTGTATCATGAAGCCTTTACCCATGAAGAGATTATTGAGTTAATAGACGAAATTTTCATGACAGAAACCAAGGTCCGAAAGTTTTTACGTCTCGCTGTTGACATCGAGCGCCGTTATTTTCAAGTCGATGGTGTTCCGATCTTAAGTACAGACGATGAATGGAAAGGAATTGTTCTTGTCTTTCATGATGTAACAGAAACAAAGCAACTAGAACAGATGCGAAAAGACTTTGTCGCTAACGTGTCACATGAATTAAAGACACCGATCACGTCCATCAAAGGCTTTTCTGAAACACTTCTTGATGGTGCTATTGACGACAAAGAAGCGCTCACACAATTTTTGTCCATCATCCTAAAAGAGAGTATTCGTTTAGAAACGCTCATCCAAGACTTACTTGATCTCTCGAAAATTGAACAGCAGCATTTTAAGCTGAATATTCAAGAAGCCAATGCGACAGAAATCATTCAAGAGATTGAAGTGCTGCTAAAACAAAAGGCTGCTGAAAAAGGCATTGACCTACAAGTGCGTGTCCCGAAAGAGCCGGTCTATGTCATGGCAGATCCGCTGAGATTAAAACAAATTTTCCTCAATCTGATCAATAATGCTCTCACCTATACACCAGAGGGAGGAAGTGTCACGATCACAGCAAGACAGAGGAAAGACAGCTATGAATTTGATGTAGCAGATACAGGAATCGGTATGAAAAAGAGTGAGATTCCAAGAATATTCGAGAGATTTTATCGAATTGATAAAGATCGAAGTAGAAACTCAGGCGGTACAGGGCTTGGTCTTGCCATTGTCAAACACCTTGTCGAAGCACATGAAGGAACGATTTCTGTTCATAGCAAACAAGGCAAAGGGACGACGTTTACCGTGAGTTTAAAGTCAAAATAGAGAAGAATGGAAAGTGGCGTTAAAATTTACATGATCTTTACAATGAATTCATGTTTTGTTAATCAATCATTGGTAGGATGAATAGGAACCCCTTCATCCAAGGAGCCAATTTTGGAAGGACGAAAACACTTGTTGTTTTCGTCCCTTTTTTATGCAGGCTCGTCTATTTTCTTTTCAAAATAAACTTTGATAAAATGAACATACAATGTGCGAAAGAGACGGCTGAGCCGGCTCAGTCGATGGAGGATTAAAAGATGACAGATCAAAAGAAATTAGTACTTGTGGATGGAAACAGTCTCGCTTATCGAGCTTTTTTTGCTTTACCGCTATTATCAAATGATAAAGGCGTACATACAAATGCCATTTATGGCTTTGCGATGATCTTAATGAAGATGCTGGAAGACGAGAAGCCGACTCATATGCTCGTAGCATTTGATGCGGGTAAAACCACCTTCCGTCACGAGACCTTTAAGGAATATAAAGGCGGAAGACAAAAAACTCCGCCAGAACTATCAGAACAAATGCCGTTCATCCGTGAGCTATTAGATGCTTATCAAGTGAAAAGGTACGAGCTTCCGCAATACGAGGCGGATGACATTATCGGCACACTGGCTGTAGAGGCAGAAAAGGACGGCTTTGAGGTCAAAATCTTCTCAGGAGATAAAGACTTAACGCAGCTTTCAACAGACCATACAACAGTAGCCATTACGAAAAAAGGGATCACAGAAGTAGAATATTACACACCGGCACATATTGAAGAGAAATACGGCCTCAGACCAGATCAAATCATCGACATGAAAGGGCTGATGGGAGACTCATCAGACAATATCCCTGGCGTGCCTGGTGTCGGTGAAAAAACAGCGATCAAATTACTAAAGCAGTTTGAAACGGTTGAAAATCTGCTTGATCATATTGACGAAGTCAGCGGGAAAAAGCTAAAAGAAAAGCTTGAAGAATATAAAGAACAA
The DNA here is from genome assembly GCF_001426125.1 of Bacillus sp. Leaf49. NCBI lineage: Bacteria > Bacillati > Bacillota > Bacilli > Caryophanales > Bacillaceae > Bacillus > Bacillus sp. Leaf49. The sequence goes on from NZ_LMRK01000024.1 coordinate 175,748, forward strand.
GCGGTGATGAGTAAAAAGCTGGCGACGATTCTCGTAGAAGCACCAATAGATGTATCAAGCAAAGAGCTCGCCTATGAAGGTCCTCACATGGAGCAGGTCATCTCGCTTTATAAAGAACTGGGCTTTCAAACGCTGCTAGAGCGTTTAGGAGAAGCGCCAGAATCAGATGAACCAGTAGAAATAGACGAACTAGACGTGAAGAAAATGACAGATGTCACGGAGGACATGCTGACAGATCACGCTGCACTTGTGGTAGAACAGCTAGGAGACAATTATCACGAAGCCGATTTGATAGGGTTTGCGATCCATAATGAGAACGGTGCATTTTTTATGACAAAAGAAGATGCTCTGCAATCTGAAGCGTTTAAACAATGGGTACAGGATGAAACGAAGAAGAAATGGGTCTTTGATTCCAAAAGAGCGGTTGTTGCACTCAGATGGCATGATGTTGATCTTAAAGGTGTCGATAACGATGTCCTGCTCGCTTCTTATGTGGTCAATCCGCAGAAATCCTATGAGGACGTTGCAAGTGTGGCGAAGGAATATGGCCTAAATATTGCCCTTTCCGATGAAAAAGTTTACGGAAAAGGAGCGAAACAGGCGATTCCACCTGAAGAAGAGCTAAAAGACCATCTTGGAAGAAAAGCAGCAGCGATCTCTGCGCTGCATGATTTGACCCTTGAAGCGTTAGAAAAGAATGATCAGCATGAGCTGTATGAAGATTTAGAGTTGCCACTTGCCCTCATCTTAGGTGAAATGGAATCTCTTGGGGTAAAAGTAGATGTTGAACGCCTTCAGAAAATGGGTGAAGAACTCACGAAGAAGCTGAAGGAATATGAAGAAACCATTCATCGGTTAGCAGGAGAAACATTTAACATCAATTCACCGAAGCAACTTGGTGTCATTTTATTTGAAAAATTAGGACTGCCGGTTATCAAAAAAACCAAAACAGGCTACTCTACGTCTGCGGATGTCCTTGAAAAGCTTGAAGACAAGCACGAAATTATTCGGTCCATTCTGCATTACCGTCAAATAGGAAAGCTGCAATCTACTTATGTGGAAGGCTTAATGAAAGTGACGCGCAAAGATACGCATAAAGTGCACACAAGATTTAATCAGGCACTTACACAAACAGGAAGACTAAGCTCAACAGACCCAAACCTTCAAAATATCCCGATTCGTTTAGAAGAAGGCCGAAAAATTCGTCAAGCGTTCGTTCCATCAAAAGAAGGCTGGCTCATGTTTGCAGCTGACTATTCTCAAATTGAGCTGCGTGTACTCGCGCACATTTCTCAAGATGAGAACTTGATTGAAGCCTTTACGCAAGATATGGATATTCACACGAAAACAGCCATGGATGTGTTCCATGTCTCAGAAGAAGAAGTGACTTCCTCTATGAGAAGACAGGCCAAAGCTGTCAACTTCGGAATCGTGTATGGAATTAGTGATTATGGACTGTCTCAAAACCTTGGGATTACAAGAAAAGAAGCAGCGGCCTTCATTGAACGTTATTTAACAAGTTTTAAAGGCGTGAAAACCTATATGGAAGACATCGTGCAGGAAGCAAAACAAAAAGGATATGTGACCACGCTTCTTAAACGTAGACGATATATTCCAGATATCACAAGCCGTAATTTTAATGTGAAAAGCTTTGCGGAAAGAACGGCAATGAACACACCGATCCAAGGCAGTGCCGCTGATATCATCAAAAAAGCGATGATTGATATGGCACGAAAGTTAAAAGAAGAGAATCTGCAGGCAAATCTGTTATTGCAAGTGCACGATGAACTGATCTTTGAAGCGCCAAAAGAAGAAATCGCCATATTAGAAAAAATCGTCCCTGAAGTCATGGAAAGCGCACTTCAGCTCGATGTGCCGCTAAAAGTCGATTTCGCTTCAGGTCCATCTTGGTACGACGCAAAATAAAGAATAAAGAGAGAAAAAAGGAGCGAGGAGCATGCCGGAATTACCAGAGGTTGAGACCGTCCGGCGCACTCTTCAGCGGTTAGTCAAAGGAAAAACGATTGAAACGGTCGATATCAAATGGCCAAATATCATCAAACGTCCTGGGGAACCGGAAGAGTTCGCTAGAAGGATGGTAGGAGAAACCATTCAAACCATTGAAAGAAGAGGGAAGTTTCTACTCTTTCATTTAGACCACTATGTGATGGTCTCCCATTTAAGAATGGAAGGGAAATACCGTGTACATGAAACTGGTGAGCCTTATGATAAACATGTACACGTCGTCTTTACGTTCACAGATGGTACCGAACTTCGGTATCATGATGTCCGTAAATTTGGGACGATGCATCTATTTCAGCCAGGCGAAGAAGAAAAAGAACTTCCGCTATCACAGCTGGGATATGAACCTTTTTCAGACTCATTTACACCAGACTATTTATGGGAGCAATTAAAGAAAACCTCCCGCGTGGTCAAAACGGCTTTACTTGATCAAAAGATTGTGGTTGGCCTCGGTAACATTTATGTAGATGAAGTGCTGTTTAAATCAGGCATTCATCCAGAAACAAAAGCGAATCAGCTAAGTCTTGCATCTTGCAAGGTGCTCCACAAACATATTATTGACACGCTTCAAGTGGCTGTTGATGCAGGAGGTAGCACCATTCGTTCCTACATCAATTCACAAGGTGATATTGGGACTTTTCAATTACAGCTTCTTGTATATGACCGGCGGGGAGAACCTTGCCAGACGTGCGGCAGTATCATAGAGAAAACAGTGGTGGGAGGGCGCGGCACTCATTTTTGTGTGACCTGCCAAAAACGCCCTTCATAAAGGTAAGCCGTCAGCATGCTTCCTTTTTGCCATGCATACGATAAAAAACATTCTTTTTTCAGCAAGGTGTAGACTGACACACAGCCCACCTGCTCTTCATATAGTGAAGAAGAGTCTAAGGACGCCTAGAGACTCTTGATCATCGTTGCATGAACAGAAAGGAAGAGTACAGGTATGATTTCGTTTTCGCTTCTGTTTTTAGCTATTGCCGTCAGCATTGACAGCTTTTCTGTAGGTTTTACGTATGGTCTTCGCAAGATGAGGATTCCATTTAAAGCCATCGTTATTATTGCTTGCTGTTCAGGAATTGTGTTGCTCATTTCCATGCTGATTGGCAGCCTGCTCACGACATTCCTCCCTGTCTCAGTGACAGATAAACTGGGTGGAGGCATCTTAATTGCCATCGGACTTTGGGTTCTGTATCAATTTTATAAACCAGCGAAAGAGCGTGATTTGCTCCTTCATGAAAAAACACTTCTCAATGTAGAAGTGCAGTCTCTTGGGCTTGTCATTCATATTTTGCGAAAGCCTACAAGTGCAGATATTGACCGCTCTGGCACCATTAATGGAATGGAAGCGGTGCTTCTTGGAATTGCTTTATCCATCGATGCATTTGGTGCAGGGATTGGTGCCGCGATTCTTGGTTTTTCTCCAATTGTCATGAGCATCACGGTCGCTGTGATGAGTTCTCTTTTTGTATGCATCGGACTGCGTGCAGGTCATTATTTGGCCAATTGGCGCTGGATCGATAAACTCGCATGCTTACCAGGGCTGTTGCTCATTTTAATTGGGGTGTGGAAGCTGTAAAGGAGGAAACGAATTGACGCTCGTCATTGGATTAACAGGCGGGATTGCTAGCGGAAAAAGCACAGTCTCGCAGATGATAAAAGAGAAAGGCATTCGGGTGGTGGATGCAGATATCATTGCAAAAGAAGCGGTTTCTAAAGGAGCGCCTGCCCTTCATCAAATCGTTCAAACTTTTGGTGAAGAGGTTCTTCTGCCAAATGGTGAACTGAACCGGCAGCAGCTTGGAGCGATCATTTTTTCTGATGAAGAGAAAAGAAAAAAGCTCAATGCCATCGTTCATCCTGAAGTCAGAAAGGAAATGCTCAAGCAGCGTGATGAAGGGGTCAGCAACCAAGAAACTTTTGTTGTGCTTGATATCCCGCTCCTATTCGAGAGCAAGCTGGAAGGGCTAGTCGACCGCATCATCGTTGTGTACACGACGCCTGAATTGCAGCTGTCGCGGCTCATGAATCGAAACGACCTGAGCGAGGAAGAAGCACTGAATCGCATTCACTCCCAGCAGCCTCTTGAGGAAAAATGCCAAAAAGCAGACCGAGTTATAGAAAACACAAAAGATCTTGCTTTTATGAGAAAGCAATTAGAGAACATATTAAACGAATGGGAACATACAGATAAGTAAGAGTACATACAGTACTCTTCTTTTTTTATGCTTTTTTCGTCAATTTCATTGCAAAGAACAGCCCTTTTTTGAAAATATACGTTTATATACTGGCAATTACATTCTAATGTGATATACTAATTTCATAAATAAATTTATTGAGTATAACACATAATAGAGGAGTGACCTGTTCATGAAGGTAAAAGCAGCGATCAATGGGTTTGGCAGAATTGGACGCATGGTCTTCAGAAAAGCAATGCTTGATGATCAAATTCAAATTGTAGCGGTGAACGCAAGCTATCCTGCCGAAACGCTAGCACATTTAATTAAATATGACACAAATCATGGACGTTACGAATGCGATGTGACAGCAGAAGATGACGCGTTGATTGTCAATGGCAAAAGAGTGCTTTTGCTCAATAATAGAGACCCAAAGCAGCTTCCATGGGGAGAGCTTGGGATTGATATCGTGATCGAAGCAACAGGGAAATTTAATTCAAAAGATCAAGCGATGGGCCATATAGATGCTGGAGCGAAAAAGGTCGTACTTACAGCTCCAGGTAAAAATGAAGACGTTACAATTGTGATGGGTGTCAATGAGGATGATCTTGATCCTGAAAAGCACGTAGTTATTTCAAACGCATCTTGTACAACAAACTGCTTAGCACCAGTTGTCAAGCTGTTAGATGATGAATTTGGCATCGACAACGGCTTAATGACAACGGTTCATGCTTATACAAATGATCAAAAAAATATCGACAACCCCCACAAGGATTTGCGCCGGGCAAGAGCATGTGCCCAGTCCATCATTCCAACGACGACGGGTGCCGCTAAAGCGCTTTCTTTAGTGCTGCCGCACATGAAAGGGAAATTACATGGACTTGCACTTCGCGTACCGGTTTCAAATGTGTCGATGGTTGATCTTGTGGTCGACTTGAAAAAAGATGTCACAGCAGAAGAGGTAAATGCTGCCTTTGCAACGGCTTCAAAAACATCTCTTGCTGGCATATTAGATTACACCGATGAACCACTTGTCTCCACAGACTTTAACACAAACCCTTATTCTGCTGTCGTTGATGGACTTACAACGATGGTGATGGAAGGCAGAAAAGTAAAAGTTCTTGCATGGTATGACAATGAATGGGGCTATTCTTGCAGAGTGGTTGATCTTGTAAAGTTTGTTGGTTCACAGATGAAAGAGCTTTCAGCTGTTTGAAATGAAGAAGACTGAACGTCCCTTTTCAAGAAATGAGAGAAAATCCCACTAAAAACACAGCTTGCAAAATGGGTCTAAACAAAGTATACTATTTTTCGTGAACTTCTTGTTCGCAGACTCATTCGGGTATACTTAAAGGGTTAGGACCTCTTTGGACTAACTTTCCCCCGTGGTATATGTCCGGTCCGGCTGCTTAGAACTTCACTCTTTCATTCTTGTTTAAGGGGGGTCCATGATGGAAACAATCGGACGTCACGTTATCTCCGAGTTATGGGGATGCGACTGTGATAAACTGAACGACATGGATTTTATTGAAAAAACGTTTGTAAATGCAGCTTTGAAATCAGGAGCTGAAGTAAGAGAGGTTGCTTTTCACAAATTTGCACCTCAAGGAGTAAGTGGAGTTGTCATTATTTCTGAATCTCATCTGACAATTCACAGCTTTCCTGAACATGGTTATGCGAGCATAGATGTTTATACTTGCGGCGATCTAGATCCGAATATTGCAGCAGATCATATCGGAGATGAACTAGGTGCTGAAACAAGAGAAAACATCGAAATTCCTCGAGGCATGGGACCTGTACAAGTGAAACAGGCGCAAGCCAAAGCACTGTAAACATAAAAAAGATTGCAATGGGAGCTGGCCAAAAGCATTAAATGCCTTTGTGTTATGCTCCTTTTTATATTTGTTCCATACACGACATCCAGCATGATCCAACCTGTCTATACTTTTGTTCTAGGAAAACAAAGGTTTTTTTTATAAAATAAAGAAGAGGGTTTATGACAAAGGGGATACGTGTATGACTTTAGGACAAAAGCTCAAACGATTCATTTCAAATCATACAGAAACATCTGACCATCATCCAGTGTCAGAGCTGAAAAGCCATTACTACAAATCGACACAAACTCAAGTTTTTCAAGCGGTAGAAGCCGTTCTTTCAAGAAACGATTCCTATCAAGTGACATCTGTTTCAGCAGAACGAGGTGAAATCAGCGCAAACATACGAACGCCGAAAAAAGCTTTTCTCGTGGCGACTGTCATTTCAATTCGTCCTTTTGAAACAGCTGTCGATTTTAATGTGACAACAGAAACAGCACTGCCAACAGACTTTGGCTACAGTCAAAAGGCTGTTTTGTCCCTCTATAAAGAACTAGACAAACAACTTCCAAGAAGAGATCGGAGCTGATGAAATGAAATGTCCCACATGTCAGCACCTTGGCACAAGGGTGCTTGATTCAAGACCAGTAGATGAAGGGAAGTCCATCCGTCGGAGAAGAGAGTGTGAAAGCTGTCAATATCGCTTTACGACGTTTGAAAAATTAGAAGAATTGCCATTGATAGTGGTGAAAAAAGAAGGAATTCGAGAAGAATTCAGCCGGGAAAAGATGCTAAGAGGCCTCATTAAAGCGTGTGAAAAACGTCCTGTCGCTTTAAAACAGCTCGAGGATGTCTGCTTTAACATCGAGAAGGAATTGCGTAACCAAGGCATGTCAGAGGTGAAAAGCGAGCTTGTTGGGGAAATGGTAATGGACGAGCTGGCGAAAATTGATGAAGTGTCTTACGTCAGGTTTGCCTCGGTTTACCGTCAGTTTAAAGATATCAATGTATTTATTGATGAATTAAAAGATTTATTAAAGAAAGAACGCTAAAAAAGAGCTGAAGATTCTTCATGCTCTTTTTCCTGCGTAAAGCGTAAAACGCAAAAAGAGTGTACAATGAAGACAACCGTATTAAGGGAGGATCAGCATATGACAGAGCATTGGAAGGAAGTGCTAGCCGTCGATCCGTATGTCGTCAAAAGCGCTTCATTGCTCGGTGACATCGATAGACAGCTTATTACTCTTTTATATCAGCCGCTTATTGGCATGTCCGCTTTCAGTTTATACATGACACTGTGGGGAGAGCTGGAACAAAATCGAATGTGGGGGAAACCCGCACCTCACCGTCAGCTGATGGTGATGCTGCAAACGAATTTAAATGATATTTTTGAGGAGCGCTTAAAGCTTGAAGCGATCGGATTACTCCGCACATATGAACAGGAAACGGAAGAAGGCAGACTGTTTACATATGAGCTCGTGCCGCCGCTGAGACCGGATGAATTTTTCCAAGACGGTATGCTGAATGTCCTTTTGTATCATCGGGTAGAGAAAGCAAAATATATGCAGCTTCGTGATTATTTTTCTTATCCAGGAGTTCCTGCTGATGCAAAGAACATCTCCCGATCGTTTGAAGAAGTGTTTCACGTCTTGCAGCCAGGAGAGCGCAAGATGACAGAGGAAATCAATCAGGCGTCATCGCTTGACGAGGGCTACGAATATGTGACAGTTGGCTCAAGTCAGCCTGCACCGCTTTCAGATGAATCTTTTGATTTTGATCTCCTGTTAGCAGGCATGTCGGACATGATGATTCCGAGAAAAGCTTTGACAAAGCAAGTGAAAGAGACAATTAAGAAGTTAGCGGTCGTCTATGGTATCACCCCGCTGCAGATGCAAAATATTGTCGCAGGTGCCTGTGGCTCAGATCAGATGATATCAACTGAGGATCTGCGAAAAGCAGCGAGAGACTGGTATCAAATTGAATACAGAGGCGAACAGCCGAAGCTGATTGATCAAAAACAGCCAAGACATTTACGTCACAATGTCACGCAGAATTCAGGTGCAGATGCACCTGATGCGAAATTGATTGAAAAGCTTGATCATATTTCGCCTAGAGAGCTTCTAAAAGATATGGCAGATGGCATTGAGCCGACGTATGCAGACTTAAGAATTGTTGAAGATATTATGCTTGAGCAGCAGCTAGAGCCTGGGGTCATGAATGTTCTGATCTACTATACACTGCTAAAAACGGATATGAAGCTGTCCAAAACATATATGCAGAAAATCGCCGCCCACTGGGTGCGAAAGAAAATTAAAACCGTGGCAGCTGCTATGAAAATTGCCAAAGAAGAAAATAGGCAAATGACAGAATGGGCGCAGCAAAAAAATAAGCGTCAATCATATGGATCAGGAAAAGTGATCCGCGAGGAGAAACTGCCTGACTGGATGAAGGAAGCTGAAACGAAAGAACAGCCAAAAGAACAGACAGATAACTTGTCTACAGAGGACCTCGAACGAGAAAAAGAAAAATTGTTAGATCAGTTTAATAAGATGAAAAAGTACAATGCACATTAATGTGAGGTGAGATGGAGATGAAACCGATCGGTCGTTCATTTGATCAGCTAAAAGGGCGGGTAGATTTTCGCGTGAGATACAATCAGATTAAAGAAAGTGTCCTAGCTGATGAAGATGTAAAAGCTTTTTTAAAGGAGCATCAAGAGGACATCCAAGAAGACATGATCAATCGCAGCTTGAACAGGCTCTTTGAATATGTACAACAATCAAAGGGTTGTTCTTACTGCTTAGAGGAAGAGAATGTAAATGTCATTTTAGACGGGTATCACCCGAAGCTTGTGATCAAAGGTCAAAGCATTGATATTGAATATTCCCCTTGTCCTGTCAAACTGCGGCTTGATAGACAGAAAAAACAGCAAGAACTCATGAAAAGCATGTACATTCCGCAGAATGTTCTTCAAGCGACGTTTGCTGATTTAAATGTGGTTGGAAGACAAGAAGTCATTCAAAAAGTAGGTCAATTCCTGCAAAGTTATGATGAAACAGGTAAGGGGAAAGGCCTCTATTTACATGGAAAGTTTGGGGTCGGAAAAACATTTATTCTGGCAGCGATTGCGCAGCAGCTAGCGGTAAAAGAGTATCCATCTCTCCTTGTATACGTGCCTGAATTTGTGAGAGAGTTAAAAAATTCGTTAGCTGATCATACACTCGAAGAGAAGCTGAATATGGTCAAATCAACACCAATTTTAATGCTTGATGATATTGGAGCAGAGTCGATGACAAGCTGGGTACGAGATGAACTTTTAGGAACAATCTTGCAATACCGCATGGCAGAGCAGCTGCCGACTTTTTTCTCTTCTAATTTCTCACCGAATGAGTTAAAGCATCACTTTACGTACTCACAGCGCGGGGAAAAAGAAGAGGTGAAGGCAGCTCGATTAATGGAACGTATTCTCTACCTAGCTGAACCAGTTCTGCTTGAAGGAGAAAATCGCCGTCATTTATAAAAAGATAGGTCACGTGAAGGGGAGCGGATGAAATGAATAAAAGAAAATGGCTGCTTTTCCTCGTGATTGGGGTTCTAGCTGCTGTGCTATGGTGGCTCAACAAACAGCATCTTCAACTGTCGCCGAAAGATGTGAAGAATTGGATTCTTCAATTTGGGATGCTGGCTCCCTTTGTCTTTCTTTTCTTATCACTTTTTCGTCCATTTGTGCTTGTCCCTCTCACCGTCTTTTCGCTAGCAGCAGGTTTGGCATTCGGCAGTGTCCTTGGGACCATTTATGCCTTAGCTGGTGCGACAGCAGGTGCAACAGGATCTTTCCTGCTTGCCTCAACCTTCCGTTCAAACAAGCAGGAAACCAAATCAAGCAATCGGAAGCTAAAAGCGGTGACGTCCCGTATTCAAGAGCATGGATTTCTTTATATCCTCTTATTACGCATTGCGCCCATTCACTTTGATTTTGTCAGTTATGCCGCAGCAGCTTCACGTGCGAATTATCGTGCATTTGCGGCGGCGACTTTTTTAGGATTGATACCTGGTACTGTGGCGTTAAATGTCCTTGGATCAAGCTTTGTAAGCGGAAATTATGCCGCCTTAGCGATTGTTTGTTTGATTTATTTGATCTTTATCTCAGTGCCACTGATTTTAAAAAGAAAGATGCCTGATTTATTTTAGGCGTCTATTTTTTATGTTCTCCCCATATATATGTAACAGATGTCGTTAGGGGGGACAAACATGCTTGAAATAATCTTTGAAGATGAATATGATACCGCCGCTTTTTTACATCTTGCTGAACACTTGGACAGTCGGCATCACATTTCGATTCAACAAGGGAAAGACCGGCTTCTCATAGAAGCGAAGAAATCAGGAGAAGCCATAGAGCACATTGTGCGGACATTACTGATTCACTTTTTTTTGGAATGCAAAGAAAATGAACGCATGCGCAGCATCCTTGAAAACACATACTTATTTAAAGATCCAGAAGAGCAGCACCAAATTCTTTCAATCGCCCATAGCATCATGAAAGGGGATCTAGATGATATTCCTGGAATTCATCAAGACCCACCGAGGGAGGATCTGTTAAAAAAAGAGCTTGAGACGATTTCTTTACAGAAAGGTGTTTTTTCCATTGGTTCATTTATGACATTTAGGCTCTCAGCGTATGACAGAAGGCTGAAGAACTATGTTGAAGTATCCATCGAAGAATATAAAATGGAACAAGAATATCAAAACTTTATTCAATCCCTTCGAGACTATGTGATGTCAAGAGAACCTAAGCTTGAAAAAGTACATGTTGTGCATCAGGACCGCCTGATGATTTGGGAATTTCGGTACGCTTCTGAGCGTGATCAAAAACAATACATAGACAGACAGTTTGTAAGAGAGCATCCAATGTATATTGATTCGCAGTTGATTGCACCGCTTGTATCCATTGCGCCACAAAAGATTGACCTATTTACAGATGATACAGGTCACTCGATGGTGCAAACCATTCAAAATATTTTTCAAGAAAGAGTTGAGGTATTCCCTTCTCATTCGTTTCAGGAACAGCATGTTCAATTTGTTCCTAGTCATTTGGAAAAGAAAAGTGAAAAGCTTTCTTGATTTTCACGAAAAAACGTTTTATAATACGGTGTAACTTCATACAGAGACCGTATTGATAAGGACATGAACAAATGAACACCCGCTTAAAGAGAGGGAAGCCGTGGCTGAAAGCTTCCTAGCAGAGGACCATTTGCTTTACCACCTTTGAACATCAGCTGTGAACTGTTTAGTAATAGCTGACGGGAATTCCCGTTATTGAACCACAAGCCGTATTTGCTTTTGACAAAGCAAGCTGCAAATACGGGAAAAAGGGTGGAACCACGATTCCGTTTATTCAACCTCGTCCCTTTCCAGGGGGCGGGGTTTTTATATTGCCAAAAAAAGGAGTGACTAGAGATGTCAGAACAAATTCAACTTACATTTCCAGATGGAGCAGTCAAGGAGTTTGACAAAACAGCTACAACAGAAGACATCGCGGCATCAATTAGCCCAGGCCTAAAGAAAAAAGCGCTTGCCGGTAAATTGAACGGCAAAGAAATAGATCTGCGTACGCCGCTGTTAGAAAGTGGAACAATCGAGATCATCACAGATAAGAGTGAAGAAGCGCTCGATATTATGCGACACAGCACAGCGCATTTGCTTGCACAGGCAATCAAACGCATTTATGGAAAAGAGCATCACGTCCAGTTTGGCGTAGGCCCTGTCATCGAAAATGGCTTTTACTATGATGTCGACATCGATGTAGCGATTACACCTGAAGATTTACCAAAGATTGAAAAAGAAATGAAAAAAATCATTAACAGCAATTTGCCGATTGAGCGCATTGAAGTTTCAAGAGAAGAAGCGAAAGCACGCTTTGAAGCAATTGGCGATGAATTGAAGCTAGAGCTGTTAGAAGCAATCCCAGAAGGCGAAACCGTCACAATTTATGAGCAAGGTGAATTCTTCGATCTATGCCGCGGTATTCACTTGCCGTCTACAGGGAAAATCAAAGAATTCAAGCTGTTAAGCCTTGCAGGTGCTTACTGGAGAGGCGACAGTAACAACCAAATGCTACAGCGTATTTACGGAACAGCTTTCTTCAGCAAAGAAGAATTAAACGAGCATTTACGTCTACTTGAAGAAGCAAAAGAGCGCGATCACCGTAAACTAGGAAAAGAATTGAAACTGTTTGCGAACTCTCAAAAGGTGGGCCAAGGTCTTCCGCTCTGGCTGCCAAAAGGGGCAACAATCCGCCGCGTCATTGAGCGTTATATTGTTGATAAAGAAGTACGCCTTGGTTATGAGCATGTGTATACACCCGTTCTTGCGAGTGTGGAATTGTATAAAACATCAGGCCACTGGGCGCATTATCAAGAAGATATGTTCCCGGTCATGGAAATGGACAACGAAGATCTTGTCCTTCGTCCAATGAACTGTCCACACCATATGATGATTTACAAAAACGAGCCGCATAGCTATCGCGAATTGCCAATTCGGATTGCAGAGCTTGGTACAATGCACCGCTATGAAATGTCAGGTGCTTTATCCGGTCTTCAACGTGTTCGCGGGATGACATTAAACGATGCCCATATCTTTGTTCGTCCAGATCAAATCAAAGACGAATTCATTCGTACAGTTCGCCTAATTGAAGAAGTGTATCAAGACTTTGGCTTGAATGACTACACATTCCGCTTATCTTACCGTGATCCAGAAGATACTGAGAAGTATTTCGACGATGATGCGATGTGGAATAAAGCGCAGTCTATGCTGAAAGATGCAATGGACGAGCTTGGACATGACTACTATGAAGCAGAAGGCGAAGCGGCATTTTATGGTCCGAAGCTTGACGTCCAAGTAAAGACAGCTCTTGGAAAAGAAGAGACTTTGTCTACTGTACAGCTAGACTTCTTACTTCCAGAGCGTTTCGATCTCACATATATCGGAGAAGATGGAAAACATCATCGTCCGGTTGTCATTCATAGAGGAGTTGTGTCCACAATGGAACGCTTCGTTGCCTTCTTAATTGAAGAATACAAAGGAGCTCTTCCAACATGGCTGGCACCTGTACAATTCCAAGTCATCCCGGTTTCACCATCTGTCCATTTAGACTATGCAAAAAAAGTGCAAGAACGTTTGCAGCTTGAAGGACTGCGTGTAGAACTAGACAGTCGTGATGAAAAAATAGGATACAAAATTAGAGAAGCGCAAATGCAAAAGATTCCGTACATGCTGGTTGTCGGTGATCAAGAAGCAGAAAATGGCGCGGTCAATGTAAGAAAATATGGGGAACAAGATTCAGAAACAATGGACCTCGAAGCTTTTGTGAAACATGCAGTCGCAGAAGCAAAAAAATAATGAAGGCGCACGAAACAGTCAGTGATCTCATCTATTGAGGTTGCTGGCTTTTTTCTTATGGAAAAAAATTCTCCACTAGTGATCCATTTGCGCAAATGATACGTTTAGATAGTACGAAAGTATGGGTAAGTATGTACTATTAGAGAGAGGCAAATTGGGGGAATGAAAGCGATGATTCAAACAACAAACACTTCATCAACACAAGTATTGGAGCAATCAGCTGTGCTTCGTGCGCTAGAGCACTCACTGGCGATGATTGAATTTGATGTCACAGGTAAGGTCCTATGGGTCAATGATATTTTTGCAAAAGCCATGAAATATTCAAAGGAAGAAATGATTGGTTTAAAGCATAGACAGTTTTGTCCTCCGCATATTGCAGAAGACGCAAGTTATCAAATGTTTTGGAAGCGTTTGAAGAATGGTCAAGTGTTTCAGGAAAAGGTGCAGCGGATCACGAAGTATGGTGACACCTTATGGCTTGAAGCGACGTATACACCAGTGCTCAATGAAGAGGGGAACGTAGTGGCTGTCGTGAAAGTGGCAACAGATATTACGGAGAGGGAAAACACAATGAAGCAGGTAGTAGAAGACCTAAAAGATATGTCTGCAAAATTAATGGAGCGAGCGGAAATCGGCATCCAGCATAGTCAAAGTGTAAATGCTTCTTTTGAACATATCGCGAATGAAACGGATCAAAACATGAGTTTGCTAGAAGGGTTAACAGAGCAGGTGGAGTCGATCAGCTCAATTGCTACAACGATTAACAGTATCGCATCCCAAACGCAGCTGCTCGCATTGAACGCGGCCATAGAAGCTGCGCATGCGGGTTCCTATGGAAATGGCTTTAGTGTCGTCGCGGCAGAAATCCGTAAGCTTGCGACAGATTCAAAGGAAGCGATTGTAAAGGTGGATCGTTATGTGAAGGCGATCCATTTAGAAGTTGAAAAGGTCAGCACCGGAACAAGCCGTGCAAAGACAAGCGTGTTTACAAACCGGGATCTTGTCAAGCAAGCAAGCGAGGAATTCATGAATGTAGGAGAAGCAGCACGAGGCTTAGATCGTCAAGCACAAAGTTTAGCAGCAATTGTATAGCCGAAAACGAAAAAACACCCAATCTCGATCAGGAGAAGGGTGTTTTTCCTATGGTTTATTTTAAAATATCAAACAATTCGTGTAAGTCTTTAATTTCATAATCTGGTGTCACATCTGTTTCATTTTTCTTGCCATGACGATTGATCCAAACGGTTTGGATGCCAGCGCGAGAAGCGCCGAGAATATCTGTTTTTGGATTATCTCCTACCATGATGACGTCATCTTTTGTGAGATTTAACAGCTGAAGGCAGTGCTCAAAGATACCAGGATCAGGCTTTCCTTTTCCGTAATCTCCTGAAATCACAATTTCATTAAAGTAAGGGGCAAGTTCCGGAACACCTGCAAGTTTTTCTTTTTGCAGACTAGGATCTCCATTTGTTAAAAGGAGTAATTTATAGGTGCCCTTCAGGCGCTCTAAAACAGGATACGTTTCTTCATAGACATACGGGCGTTTTCTACGCTCTGCTGCAAAGAAATCTGCTAAGTATTGACCAAATGCTTCATCGTCAATTCCTGCCTCTTTTAAGCCGTTCGTCCATGCGTTTTTGCGATACTCTGGTGCAAGGGCGTTCAGCTTTTGAAAGCCTTCGCTAATCGGCTCACTAAAATTAGACCACAGTCCTTCAAAAGGATTAATGCCAATCATAACAGTATAATCATATGTTTCATAAGAAGAGTACAGCTTTCTTGCTTCTTCACGCACAATCTGTTCAAACGATTCTGGATCAAGTCCATATTTCTTTTCCGCTTCCCTGCATGTTTCCTGAAAAGTGGTATGAATGCTTTTTTCATCCCAAAGCAAAGTATCATCTAAATCGAAAAATACGGCTTTCATGATCTTCTCCCTTGTTATGTATGTAGTTACCCTCAATTGCATGTGACAGGCTCATGTTCATTTTACAATAGAAGTTTTAGAGTTTAAATAGATTATTTAGTAATAAAAAAAGTGCACAAAAATGTGCACTCAGATTGTAGAGAAACTCATGTTTTTCTACAATCTTTTTTATTTTCATCGTAATGATGGTGGATGAGATTGAATGAAAAAGGCCTCCCACACACCTAA
>NZ_LMRK01000025.1:0-182562 GCF_001426125.1 Bacillus sp. Leaf49
CGCTCCATTCATGTTCATCTGCAAATGTTACTGGAACACCTATGTAATTCAATGAGCATCCTGAGTTTTGGGACTGACCCCCGTTTTTGAGACAGGGATCAAAACACCTTTATACAGCCAATTGCCGATAGTTTATCGGTGATTGGTTGTTTAGTTTCGTTTGAATACGAATGTTGTTATAATAATAAATGTATTCTTTGACAGTGCGTTCTACGATGGTGGTCGTAGTGCGATCAATCCTGTTAAGATAGAACGTTTCAGACTTTAGTGAGGAATGAAACGATTCGATGGAGGCATTATCAGCGGGCGTCCCTTTACGGGACATGCTCATGGTAATGCCTTTTATATGAACAGCTTTCTGATACTCGTAAGATGTATACACAGAACCTTGATCGCTATGTAACACGCAATTCTCAGGCAGTGCTGGGAGCTGATTAAGTGTGTTTAAGATAAAGTCTGTGTCCTGCTTATCACCAATCGTAAAAGCAATCACTTCTCCATTATATAAATCCAATATACTGGAAAGGTACAATTGTTTCTGTCCATAAGGCAAATACGTGATGTCCGTTACTAGTTTTTCAAGAGGGCGATCAGACTGAAAATTCCGATCCAGTATATTACCAGCCACGGCATAGGGCTGCCCATTCTTCTTACGCTTTTTCATTTTAACCCGGCATTGCCACTGGTTTTTCTGCATGATACGTTGAACAGTTTTATGGTTAATATGCATTCCCATTTTTAGTATGGCTGTGATTTTCCGATAACCATATCGATATTTGTGCTTTCGGCACAACGTGCCGACCTGTTTCTCTAGTTGTCTTTTAGAATGATTCTGAGTCAGATTCTTTTTCCATCTATAATACGAAGTACGTGAGATGCCTAAATGGATACAGATGTCCTGTACCGTCATCGTTTTGCACAATTCATCTACCAGTTTGATTGACGTTTCCTTATCAACTTCCTTTCCAATTCGTTGTACTTTTTTAAAACTTCATTCTGTTGACTCAAATAGCGATTTTCTGCCCGCAGTCTCTCTAATTCGGAAGAGTACTCGGGTCCCTTTCCATAGGAATATTGTTTTCCAACAGGTTGTTCGAACCTGTGTGTATCCCCAGCTTTATGCCATCTCACCCATGTCTGAACCTGCGTCTTATTCTTGATATTCAATTCCTGCATGATCTCTTTCATAGGTACGCCTGCCAATCTCATTTCCACAGCCTTCTGTTTGACTTCAACCGGATAACTCACTCTTGTCCCCATAGAAAAAACACCTCCATGTTTTATTTCGGATCACAACGATCCGTTTTCAAACTTGAAGGTGTTTTTTATTTGTCTCATCTTTTGGGGTCAGTCCCNCCATAGAAAAAACACCTCCATGTTTTATTTCGGATCACAACGATCCGTTTTCAAACTTGAAGGTGTTTTTTATTTGTCTCATCTTTTGGGGTCAGTCCCTTTTCGCTCAGGATGCTTTCTTTTATTAAGATGCCACTTCTAAATGCGGCTTTCTTTTCAGTTTTCTCTTAAGGACTGGACCTGCTACATAATCAAGGCCAAGTTTTCCGGCATTTCCTTTCGCTGCCATAATGAAGACGGCGATTAGAAGAAGAAGCGGGTTAACAGAAACGGTTCCAGCTAGTAAGAAAGAGACATTCATCACGCTTCCAAAAAAGGCTGCTGTTGTTGTGAACAATCCAACAATTAGTCCTAGACCAACTAAGATTTCTCCCCACATGACCATGGCACTGAAGAGTCCGGCATTTGGCAACGCGACATTTTCTAAAAACCAGACATAGAACGGATAAACAAGATGTCCATCTTTCACAACAGGTTCAGCTATGGCAAATTGCAAATATCCTGATGCATCGAATCCGCCTGTTAGTTTTCCAATACCAGATGTCAGCCAAGTCCATCCGATATAAAGTCTTGCTGCCAAAAGGATAACCGCTGCCCATACATTCGTTTGTAAGAATTTTGTAAACATGATGATGCCTCCTTTTAAATTATGTGAAATATTTCACATTTTCTTTATGATCTTATTATACTACTTAATATACATTTGTGATCCTTTTCACATATATATTCACAAATTGTTCATGAATATCTAGTCGAGGTAAACTTTCCCCTTGCTATTGCCGTCTAAGTTATTTCAGACAGTAAAAAGGGGTTACATTTTGTATGAAAACATTATTTCATTTTGCTTATTTACAGGCCATCTCTTGTCTATTTCCTGTCATGATCTTTACGGCGCTTGCCCTATCAAAGGTCGTGTCTATTCCTTTTCTTCATCGATATGATGTTATTCTTCTGCTTTGCCTCATGGCACAGCTTCTCATGCTGATGCTACGGCTTGAGACGCTGACAGAGTTGAAGGTTATTTGTCTCTTTCATGTGATTGGAATAGGCTTAGAAATCTACAAAGTACATATGGGTTCATGGTCCTATCCTGAAGAAGCTTATACGAAAATTTTGGGGGTTCCGCTCTATAGCGGTTTTATGTATGCGAGCGTGGCAAGCTATATTTATCAGGCACTGACTCGGCTTCACGTGAAGGTGAAAGCATGGCCTCAGCCGTACCTTTCGATTGGGATCAGTTTATGTATTTACCTCAATTTCTTTACTCATCACTGGATCTATGATTTACGCTGGTGGCTGACATTACTCCTAGTGGTTGTGTTTCGAAAAACAGCCGTTTCCTTTCAGGTCGGTTCATCGACCTTTCGTATGCCGCTTGTTATCTCGTTTTTGCTGATTGGCTTTTTTATTTGGGTGGCCGAAAATGTCACGACCTTTTTAGGAGCATGGCAATATCCAAATCAGCAGCATGCTTGGTCTCTCGTCCATCTTGGTAAAATCAGTTCATGGTTTTTACTTGTTGTCATCAGCATTGTACTGGTGATCGAACAGCGAAAACAAAAAAACGTTCAGCCCATTTGATCTGGCTGAACGCTTTTTTTAGTCCCGAGCGACTTCCTTGCGAAGATCATCGGCGACAAATTCGACATTTGTTCCAATGATGATTTGTACAGAAGTTTTTCCTGACGTCAGTACCCCTTTGGCACCTGCTTTTTTCAATGTACCTTCATTTAATAAATCTGTATCTTCTACTGTTAAACGAAGACGGGTCGCACAATGGTCAATTGTGGTGATATTGCCTTTGCCGCCTAGTCCCTCTACGAGCATACTTGCTCCGGCAGTATGTGTATCATCCCCTGAAATATCTTCGATGTCATCATCTTCCCTGCCCGGTGTTTTTAGCTTTAACAATTTAATCAGGAAATAGAAAACAACAAAGTAAATCACGCCATAGATGACCCCAACCACAAGTAACAGAATGGGTTTTTGCGCAATTCCAAAACTTAAAACGTAATCAATCGCACCGGCTGAAAAAGCGAAACCGCTATGAATGCCTAAGGTGTTGACAATAAAGAGCGAAAGACCAGTTAATATCGCATGAACACCATATAAAAGTGGAGATAAAAACATAAATGAGAATTCAATTGGTTCTGTGATTCCTGTAATAAATGACGTCAGTGCCATTCCAATCATAAGACCGGCTGTTGCTTTTCGTTTTTCAGGCTTTGCGGTCACAACCATCGCGAGACATGCCGCCGGCAGCCCGAACATCATCACTGGGAAGAAACCAGTCATAAAGACACCTGCACTTGGATCGCCTTTGAAGAACCGCGCTAAATCACCTGTCGCTCCGCTGAATTCACCGAATTGAAACCAAAATAGATTATTCAACACATGATGAAGTCCTAATGGAATGAGCAGGCGGTTAAAGAAGCCAAACAGCCCGGCACCCGTTGCTCCAAGACTTAAAATCCACTCCCCTAAATCATTGATCACACTTTGAATTGGAGGCCATACATATCCAAAAACGGCTGCTAATAGAATGGTAAAAAGTGCTGTCATAATTGGCACAAGCCGTCTTCCACTAAAGAAACCTAAGTATTCCGGCAGTTTCGTGTCCTTAAATTTATTGTAAACGTAACCTGCCAAAAGTCCGCACAAAATACCACCCAATACCCCCATATTGTTGGTCGAATTGATCGACGTGGTACCAGCTGACAAAATAAAATAAGAGATCGCTCCAGATAACGCCGCTGCCCCGTTACCGTCCTTTGAAATACCAATCGCTACACCCATAGCAAAAATTAAAGCCAAATTCGCAAAAATTGCATTTCCTGCCGCATGAATAAACGGGATGTTGAATACATCTTCTCGCCCAATAGCCAAAATGATACCCGCTGCAGGAAGCACAGCGATTGGAAGCATAAATGATTTTCCTAACTTTTGAAAAAACTGAAACACCATCTTATTTCTCCCCCCTTCGTCATCATCATGAACAAATCTCTCATGATGTTCATAAAAAATATATCATATGCACATCTAGTTATCTATACCAATTTGTCCACATCTCACCCAAATCTCAGCCTTTACTCTTTTGGCGTAAAATGTGGTAAGCTATTGAATAGAATGAAGTTATAGAAAGCGGGAATGAACAGTGATTGTCAAACATGATCATGAGTTAGAAGCCTTAAAAAAAGTCGGCCGAATTGTCGCTTTGGCAAGAGAAGAAATGAAAAGCCAAGCGAAACCAGGCATGTCTACAAAAGAATTAGATTTGATAGGGAAAAAAATATTAGAAGAACATGGAGCCAATTCAGCTCCTGAAAAAGAATATGATTTCCCCGGTACGACTTGTATCAGTGTCAATGATGAAGTCGCACATGGCATTCCAAGTGAAAAAACCATTTTACAAGAGGGCGACCTCATTAATATTGATATCTCAGCAGAGCTTGATGGATATTATTCCGATACTGGGATTTCATTCGTTTTAGGTACAGGAGATGCTCGTCTTGAAGCATTATGCCAGTGTGCAGAGGATGCATTCCTTGAAGGATTAAAGCATGCGAAAGCCGGAAAAAGACAAAATCAAATTGGCCGTGCGGTCTACAATACGGCGAAAGAACAAGGATTTACCGTCATTAAGAACTTGACAGGACACGGCATTGGGAAAAGCCTGCATGAAGCACCTAACCATATTTTGAACTACTATGATCCATTCGATAATGCTTTGTTTAAGAATGGGACAGTCATCGCCTTTGAACCTTTCATTTCAACAAATGCTGAGTCGATTTATCAAGCGGATGACGGCTGGACATTTAAAACACCTGATAAGAGTCTGGTCGCACAGATTGAACATACGATTGTGATCACAAAAGACGAACCGATTATTTTAACAAAGCTGTAAGCAAGCGGGTCCCCTCCTTCACTGGAGGGGATTTTAGCGTGTAGACAAACCCTCGCATTCGGTGTCAGTCCTGCGCGCCAGTACTCGTCCTTCCTAGACTTCAAAGGTTTTCTATCACGCTGAAGAGAAGACAAAGGGCTAAAATCAAGTTCATTTTAGCCCTTTCTCAACAATCTGCAATCCCTTTCACGAATCTGTCACGACTAAACAAAAATGCCTGTGGTAAAATAGGCAAAGATATGCGAAAGGGGTCTTATTTGATATGTGGTTCATCATCATCGGTGTTATCTTCTTTATTGAAAGTATTATTTTAACGGTTGTAGGTATTAAGAAAAAACAATCCATGATGACCTACCTCGGTATTGTCATCATGATTATGACAGTGGGCATGATCATCGTTACCCTCAACCCGCCAAATTCATAAATAATTATTTCCAGCATATACATGGATCATAGGCAGATAGAATCAGTTTTCATTTCTAAACACCTGCACACTTTTCACGTCCTTTTTTGAGATGTTACAATGCAGGCAGTTTCCATTGAAAGGAGTTTTCTATCATGCATTATGGTAGCAAAGGCTGGTATGTCGAAGAATTAAAGAAGCTTGGTGTGACCAAGCATGAAGGAAGAAAGCTTCAAAGCTTTAAAACTTATTTCCTTGCAAATCTTCTTGAGCAAAAGAAAACGAGCTCTTAAATGTTGAAAAGCCGTACATCCATAGCAGATGTACGGCTTTTTTATATGGGCTGAACACGTTTTTCTAAAGATTTTCTGACCACATCTGCTAAGGCATCTACTTCAAGAACTGCTTTCAGCCTGTTTTGATCTACTTGACGGTATTTGACTTCATTGACTTCGTGGACTGTGATGGGATGGGGCGCTTTTTCGACTAACACAAGAGCTTCATCAGGAGAGACCATTCCTTCTTTCAGCACACGCAAATAAAAACCGGTATATCCCGTTTGCTGCACTTCCTTTACAAGCTTCATGTTTCCATGCTTAAGAGAGAGCTTCACACATGGCTGTCTTGGCTGGCTGACCTCAACTAGCGCATCCCCAAGCTGAAATACATCTCCAATACGAACTTCTGTCTCTACAAGCTGATGCACGGTCACGTTTTCACCGAAGGCTGCCTCCTGTAACGGCACCCCTAAAAATTGCTCAAAATAAGTATAGTGATCATATGGAAAGACGCAAACGGCTTTATCATCACCTCCGTGATGGACCAAATCACCTTGTCCATCTCCATCAAAATTGAGCTTACTCAAATAAACAGGCTCGTGAATACGCTTTTTGTTGATGGCTGTTTTGATTTCTTTACCATTCACATAGGTGGTGATAGGTTGTCCTACTTGAATTCCTTCGATGTCGTACCTTGTCTGCCCCACTCTTGCCATCTCCTTTGATTGTCTGATTGTTTTTATTTTACATGGTTTGACAGTCAAATCATAGTCGGTACGTGAAGGAACGAGGCAGGTTATGGTACGATGAGAAAAAAGGAGAGATGACATTGGTTCATTATCACGCTATTGTAAAAGGACGAGTGCAAGGAGTCGGTTTTCGATATTTTGTTCAAGGAGAAGCCGTCAATCGAGGGATAAAAGGCTGGGTACGCAACACAGATGAGGGTCACGTGGAGTTAAAAGTAGAAGGAGAGCAGCAGGAGGTTTTTGACTTTTTAGAGACCGTCCGTAAAGGTAGTCCTTTTTCAAAAGTCACACATTTGGACATGGAGCCGCTCACCAAGTTCGCCCATTATCAAGACTTTCGGATTAGAGGATAGTTGAAGTGTACCCTTTATTTCACAACAGTAAATGGGTTTGCAATATAATAACCAATCAAGGTTGTACGTGAAGCATCTTTGTAGAGACTCACATGAACATCATAGTTGGCTGATCCACTGTTAGGAAGTAATAAACGAGTAGGTGCTGCGAAAGCGTTTTGCCCAGAGATAGACCCTTCGTGTGTAAAGACTGGTGTCACTGGGAAAGTAAGTTTTCGAATAGCAGCTGTATAATAAAGTGTTTCATTTGTTGTTGCGGTCATGTTGACGTTGACCTGAGGATGAAGCGAAGTATAAGTTGAACGATCGGTTGTCACCTTTAAATCAATGACATTCTGAACCATTGTTCCAGTAGTTGCTTTAGCTCTCTCATCACCTAGGTAGAAATCCGTTGAAACTGAATACAGCCAAAGATATGAGCAACGTCATTTTTTTCATCTATATTCCCCCTTTTTGATTCCACCGACATTAAACCATCATTTTCCAAATCGAACAACATTCAAAAGACTCATTTCATACAAAAAAACCTAGCTTTTCGCTAGGCTCTTTCCGTCCCATGGTAGGGTTTTTCCTGATAAAAATAATTCGGTTTCACGATCGTATTGTCATAGTGACGATGGAAGATATGCGTAGCAGCTGGTGATACTGGCGGAATCAGCCATGTCCAATCACCAGTCAGCTTACGGTCAGCCTTTTCTTCCTGTTTTTCAAATTGTTTGAACTGATGGGCAGCTGTATGATGATCCACAATGGTCACCCCTGCTTCCCGGTAAGAATGAAGAACCGCCACATTCAACTCGACAATGGCTTTGTCCTTCCAAAGTGACGCATTCTTTGTCGTGTCCAGTCCTAAAATAGAAGCAACTTTTTTCAGCATATTGTAGCGGTTTTCGTCAGCTAGATTTCGTGCGCCAATTTCTGTTCCCATATACCATCCATTAAACGGTGCCGCATTGTAATGAATGCCGCCAATTTCTAATTTCATATCAGCAATAATCGGAACAGCATACCATTTCAGTCCTAAATCACCGAATCCATCATATTCAGGATGGGTGATCTCTACCTCTTGAACGATCTCTCTCGGAAGATCATACAGAACCGGCGGCTGATCTTTTAGCTGAAACATAAGTGGCAGAAGGTCAAAATGCGTGCCTTCGCCTTTCCAGCCATGCGCTTCACACAACTTGGTTAATTCAAGTGATGCCTCGTCCCCAATGATGCCATATTCCGACTCATATCCCGCATAACGAACAAGCTGATGATTATAAATAACGACTTCCTTCCGTCCCTTATTCTCTGGTGGGAAGATGGTAATGGACGGTTTGATTTTACCCCCATTTGTCGCATACTCAATATGATGAAAGAGTGCCTCTTTCACCTCATCTTCTGTTGTCACGTGCCGGCAGTCATGCACATGCAGTGTTGACCAAAACAAACGCCCAATGCACCGGTTGCTGTTGCGCCATGCCATTTTTGCCCCGTGAGCTAATTCTTCCTGCGTATGAGTATACATACCGTCAGACTCAATTTCTTTTTTTATTTCATGCAGACGTGCTGCTTTTTCTTCATTTGACTTGCCTAATTCTTCATAGCATACAGATATAAAAGCTTCTGCTTCATTCCACAACGCTTCTTGGTTACTCAAACATACTCGCCTCACTTTAATACGAATATATCTATTGTAGCGGTTTCTATTGATAAATTCACTTGTTTCAAACCATTTTTTATCATATCGTGCGACGATTGTCCTTAGACAATGGATGAATCAATGACTTCAAGGGTCTTTTGGAGCCAGCGAACATACCCTTTTTCCCTTTCAATTGCTCTTGTCAGTACTAAATAATGCCCGAATTGTGTTGAATGCAGTGATTGGGCAGATGGATCTTCTTCTGTTAAAACGTTCAGTTTCTGTTCAAGCATCTCTACTTTCTTTGTTCGCTCCTGCAGCTGATGTGAGAAGAGACCGGCCGCTTCTTTTTGATCCATAGATGAGATAAAGAACGTTTTTAACATAAATTCATCTTTTGTTGTGTCTGGAATCGGGCCTTTTTTCCTTAACCACTCATGCAGTTCTCTTTTTCCTGCATCAGTGATTTGATAGACCTTCTTCTCTAGCTTCTTTCCTTGTATGTGAATATCAAATTCAATAAAACCCTCTTCTGTTAGCCGCTTTAATTCAGGGTATATTTGACTATGCTTCGCACTCCAAAACTGTCCAAGGGAATCTTCAAAGTGTTTCTTCATATCGTATCCCGTCAGCTCACGCTGATCTAGTAAGCCAAGAATGGCATATTTCAGTACTCTCATGACATGCCTCCAACGCATATTCTTTGACAATAGTATACCATACACCCTAAAATAAATATGTAAATCACGACATGTTTGAAACAACATCATTTTAATTGAAAGAAGGAATAAACATGGATCAATTCGTTGGACTTCATATGATTTATACGTATGAAAATGGCTGGGAATATGAGATTTACATTAAAAATGATCACACCATTGATTACCGCATTCATAGCGGAATGGTTGGAGGCCGCTGGGTTCGTGATCAAGAAGTGAATATTGTGAAACTGACAAAAGGGGTATACAAAGTTTCCTGGACGGAACCGACTGGGACAGACGTGTCTTTAAACTTTATGCCTGAGGAAAAACGCATGCATGGCGTCATTTTCTTCCCAAAATGGGTGCATGAACGTCCAGATATCACCGTTTGCTATCAAAATGACTATATCGACCTCATGAAAGAATCCCGTGAAAAATATGAAACCTATCCGAAGTATGTCGTACCAGAATTCGCAGACATTACGTACATCCACCATGCTGGGGTAAACGATGAAACGATTATCGCAGAAGCACCGTATGAAGGTTTGACAGATGAGATCAGAGCTGGACGAAAATAGAAAAAGCGGCACGCACTGTGCCGCTTCTAGGGTGGTTGACAAAGGGCTAAAATGAACTTGATTTTAGTCCTTTTTATTTATACCTAACGTCTTTTGAGATAACAAGAATCGGTAAATTGGTAGTTCATCGCCTACTTTCGATGCAATAAAACCTGATGACATATAGCTGTCTTTTGATTCTGGTTCAAGGGCAAGTGACAACAAATTGGTCTCTGGCTGTGCAGTCACATATACCTTTGTTCCTTTTGGCAGTTGACGTTTCTTTTCAACGAGTCTCGTTTCAAGCTGAATATCTGTTTTGCTTGTTTCCACTCGTTTTGTCACCTGATAGGCTTGAACTGGTACTTTCATGCCAACAGGCAATGTCACACTTTTCAGTCCTAAAGTTCTAAGTTTTCGATCTACCCCTTCATGTCCAGGGAGAATGAGATAAGCTGTTGGCCGTTCTCTTGTCAATACAGGAACCGCATCACTTGCACTATGAAAACGCACTGGGACATTGGTGGTTTGTCCTTTCTCAATATCCACCATTTCAAGTGAATCGTTCACAGGCGCCTTGAAAGCATCTTGAATGACTACTTGATCATCATCATTTGGTTGAAGACCTTTTTTCACAAGTTTCAGCCGCTCCGTCACCATTTGCTGCTTCACCTGCTTAGCATGCTTCACTGTTGTCTCAATGATTTTTTCATGAGTGGTGACTTGTGCTGCCACACGCCGAGTAAAGTCCTCTCTGCCAATTCCAATCCCCCTACTTTCTACAAGAAATGATAAAGCTGGTGAAAGCGCCAGGGCATTTCGGCCAATTCGTGCATCGGTTCCGCCTTCATAAAGGTCGATCTTTCCGTCCTTCCCTCTTGTGTTTGTATAATATAAATCGTTGGAAAATCCCTTATTCGTCAATGCTTCACGCACTCCGTTGACGTACAATTCATTTGACGTTAATCGAATGCTTTCAGGAATGTTTAAATTCTTACCGGATAATATCAGCAAATCGTGATACTTAAGAGCACCTGATGCACCGATGTCTTCGAACTGCTTTTGACCGACATCATATTCATGGGCATCGATGACGACCTCGGGCGCAAAGCGATTAAATTCTTGATGAAGGGCTGTCAGCTCTGGAGATTCTAATGTCATGTGGTCACGGTTGCCATCCATTCCGTTTGCAAGCCTGCGGTCAAATGCATAAGAACCATCTGGGTTGATTCTTGGGACAATGATGACGTTGACATGGCTCAGGATACGCTCTCCTTCATCACCTGCTAGTCGTTTGGCGATGACAAGGGCAGATTCACCGGAGGCTGGTTCATTTCCGTGTATTTGTGCTTGAAGCCAGATCGTTGGCTTTTTTGACAGTGGAGAGATGTGGCGATCCTTTGTAAAATAGAGGGCTGGAATGGACCTGCCTTCAATGGATGTTCCAATCTGTTTCTGCGTGGCGTAAGGACTTTTACTGACAATGTCACGTAAAAAATCTTGAAGCTCTTCTTGTGTGGTAAATGCTTTTCCTTTTTTCTGAAAAGCAGGGGTATCAAACGTTTCATCAGGCTCAGGATACAGTTTTTGAACCGAGGCTGGCTGCTCATAGCTTTTTCCATAATAAGGGGTCTCTGCATTCGCTGAAGCTGGGATCACCATCGACAAACTTCCTGCCATGAGGCATACAGCAGCAAAAAGAATGTTACTTTTCTGTTTGGACATGCTATCCTCTCCCTTCGTTGATTTGCATTATAAAGAAAAAAACAGCAAAAGTGTCAGCATTTTTCAAAAATATATCTTTTGGAGGAATCATGTATGGCTTTATATAGGGCAAATGAATGGAGCTTGCCCTGCAATAGGACCTAAAAAAGAGCGCCTGCATGAACAGCAGACACTCTTCTCATTACCAGATCGAAATGGCCCCAATGAGAACCGCCATCACTGTCATGGCGACGACTGCAAGAACCGCCCATTTCATGCCAAATTTCTGATGCTGATCTAGTGATACCCCAACGAGTCCAACAAGTAAATGAGTCGATGGAACAAGTGGGCTTAACATGTGAATCGGCTGACCTATGATAGATGCTCTCGCAATCTCAATTTTATCGACACCGTATGCTGCCGCTGTTTCTGATAGGATCGGCAGTACCCCATAAAAGTATGCATCATTCGGCATAAAGAAAGTGAAGATCCCGCTTGTTAGCGCGACAATGACTGGAATAAACCCGCCAAGCTGCTCTGGAATAGCTGAAACAATCGAAATCGCCATTTCATCAACCATTTTCGTCCCAGTTAAGATGCCTGTAAAAACACCTGCCGCAAAAATCATCGAAGCAATCGCCAAAACATTTGTTGAATGAGCCGCAATCCGCTCACGCTGCTGCTCTAAATTCGGATAGTTCACGATAATGGCAACACAGAAGGCAAGAACAAACAGAACCGTTAAGCTTACTTTTCCTGACACTAGCAAAAGAACCAATAGCAAAGTCAGTGTCAGGTTAAACCACCAAAGTTTCGGTCGCTTAATATCATCTTGCAGTGCCGCTGCCATTTCATTGGCATGAATCGGCTGTTCGAGCTCAATAACACCAAGACGTTTTCTTTCAGACTTCCCAAGAAAGTATGCCACCACAATCATGCTCAAAACCCCTGCGCCAATGACTGGAATCATCGGGCCAAATAAAAGTGATGGATCAACGCCAAGTGCACTTGCCGCTCTAGGTGTTGCCCCTCCCCATGGAATCGTATTCATAATCCCCATACCGACTCCGGCGATACCCGCTAAAATAATCGGACGAATGCCAAGCAGTGTAAATAACGGGAGCATGGCTGTTGTTGTAATCATGTACGTTGTGGTTCCATCACCGTCAAGTGCGACAAGCATCGTCAGGACAGCTGTTCCGACAACAATTTTTAATGGATCGCCTTTGACGATGTTTAAAATTTTTGCCACCATCGGATCAAATAAACCTGCATCAATCATAATCCCGAAGTACAAAATGGCAAACATGATCATGACCGCCGTTGGTGCAACTTGCTGTACACCTTTGACAATCATGTCTGAAATTTCTGTAAAATGAAAACCTGCAATAAGAGCAAATGCAATCGGTGTTAATACCAATGCCGTTAGAACAGACATACGTTTCGTCATAATTAAAACCATAAATACAACCATCATAAGAAATCCTAAGATCGCTAACATTTTGTTCCCCCCTTATGTTGTATACGCTTTCATTAAATGTTGGTATCCCATTTCCAACCCTTTCTGTCATGATATCTGACGCCTGAATTGAAGTAAATATTATGAATTTTAATTCTTTTTTGGTCGATAAATGCTTTTTGTTCATTTTGTGCAATTGTTGTTCTTTGTTGGTTCCATAAAAAAAAGCGGTCTCATTTGACCGCTTGTTCTCCTTGTATAAATTGCTCATATCGCCTTAATTGATCTTCCATAAAGACCTTTGCTTCTTTACTGTTCATATAACGGCTTGTCCAGCCTTTTTGTTTTAACTGCTTTTTCCACGACTTCGTTTGCGTCATTTTTTGAAGAAGCTGATCCCATGCTCGAATGTCGTGCTGATTCATTTGCTTTGGTCCCATCACACCACGCCAATGAGAGAAGATGAGCGGAATCCCCTGTTCTTTCCAAGTGGGCACGTCTTTGAATCCTTCTAAACGCTGATTCGTTGTGGTCGCAACAAGCTTCAGTCTTTTCTTTTCATAATCATGGCGAACCTCCGTAATGGTCGTGGTTGCCGCATCTACCTCATGGTCAATGAGCGCTTGGAATAAATCATCTGCACTATCAAATTTTAAAAACTGAATGCGGTACGGATCAATTCCTGCCATTTCGGCAGCCCGTGCGAATGAGATTTGATCATCATTTCCAAAGTCCGGGGCAAACCCAATTTTTAAGGAATCTGGTTTCTTTTTTAATGCGTGTAATAGCTCTTTTCCATCTGAGAAAGGAGAATCAACTGGCACTGCGACTACCTGCCACTCTTCCGCAAGAATAGCAAGCGGGGTGACATCATTCATGGTCACGTTACTGCTGCCCAGCAAATTACGGCTTAATAATAAGCTTGAATTTAAACTGATATAATTGGCATCTCGCTCCATCATATAGGTCCATCCTTTATCAACCGTTCCGCCTCTTTGATAAAGAATATGCACAGGCTCTTCCACTAGCTTTTCTTGTTCTAGCACGGTTTTCATCACTTGAGCTGTTTGGTCAAATCCGCCATCAGGTACACCTGATACCACAATATATAATGGGCTGTGCTTCAGGAAAGAATCTTTTGCTGTTTTTTCATTAAAGGTGAGCGTTGTACAAAGGCAGACCAAAATGAGTAAGAGTATTCCTTTTTTCATTTTTATGACTCCGTTTGTTTTTTGGCGGGATAATATTTCCGTTCTGGTCTACCAATGATTCCATACGCCAGCTCTGCCCGGCATTCTCCCGTTGTCACAAGATACTCTACGTATCGTCTTGCTGTTGTGCGTGATGCGCCCATTTTTTCTCCGAGTTCTTCCGCTGTAATTCCGTTCATCTCTGCTGCCATGAATGTTTTCACTTTGTCTAAAGTCAATGAATTAATGCCTGTTGGCAAGTCTCGTTCATCCTTTTGCTGCGATTCTTCCTGTATTTGACCAAAAAACAGATCAATCATCGTTTGATTGACTTCCTCTTTTGAATTGATTAACTCTCTCTTCTCTTTATATTCGGTTAAAACCTGCGTGAATTTTTGGGCGGTCACTGGTTTGATTAAATAATGAACCACTCCATAATGCAATGCGTCTCTTAACAGCATCGTTTCCGTTGCAGCCGTGATAATGATCACATCCACTTCAGGATGGCGCTCTCTTAACAGCGGCAAAAGGTTCGTGCCGAGCTCATCAGGCATGTAGACATCAAGTAAAATGAGATCCACTTGTTCTTTTTGAAGTGCCTCCCACAAATCCTTTGCACTCTTTGCCTTGCCGGCCACTTGAAAGCCTTGTACCTTTTGGATATAAGATTCATGAATCGCAGCGATTCGAAAATCATCTTCCGCAATGAGTACCTTTATCACAACCTATTCCCCCTTTGTGCCTTTCGGTATGTAAACAGTGAAGATGGCACCGCCTTCTTTTTGGTTCGCAACTTCAATCCAGCCCTCAAGTTCATCTAGCACTTCTTTGACATTGGCAAGTCCATAACCTCGGCCTTCTCCCTTTGATGAATGTCCTCTTGTGAAAAGTTGTGAAATGGCTCCTTCATCTACACCGTCCCCTGAATCAGATACCTCTATGATAATATCAAATCCAATATCTGTGATGAACAAGCTGACTTCTCTTTTCTCTTTATTCAATACAGCCTCAAACGCATTGTCTACGAGATTGCCAATGATGGTAATAAAGTGAGATAAACTTAAATGGGCTGGGAGCGGCTCCAATGAACTATTTTCATCAATGTGAAAATGAACCTTTTTCTCAGATGCCTTTCCTAACTTCCCAAGTAAAATGGCTTGTATCTTCGGAGAGCGAATTTGCTTCATGAGTAAATCATGCTGGCGATTTTGAAGTGTATACTCTTCTTTAATTAACTCAATGGCTTCATCCACTTGTTTCAACTCAAGCAAGCCTAAAATAGCGTACAGTTTATTCGAAAATTCGTGTGTTTGTGCTCTCAAGTCTTCTGAATATTGACTGACCTCTGTCAATGTATCCAGCAGCTTTGTCAGCTCTGTTTTCTCCCTGAAGCTCACAATTCCTCCAAATACTCGATTGTCCTGCACCACTTTTTTGACATTTAGCACGAAGGTTTTATCATTGACGATTGATTCTATGTTAGGTTCAATCATCTCTACCTTTAGATAGGAAAGAAGATTGGCATTTGGCAACACTTGATCAATATGAAGAGGCAGCGTTGAAGAGACGCGCAGCATCTGTTCAGCTGACGTATTCATCATCGTAATGGCACCTTTACGGTCAAATGCAATGATTCCCTCTTTAATCGCATGCAGCATCGCTTCTCTTTCTCGATATAATGAAGCAATTTCATGCGGTTCAAGCCCTAATATATCTTTTCGAATACTCCTTGTTAAAAAAATCGCTCCAAAAACCCCAGGCAAGAGCACAAGAAGGGCAATATAACTTAATTTGAAGAGTTGATGAGCTGTCGCTTGGTCGATATCTCTTTTTAAAAATTCGACACTGACTGTCCCAATAATCTCTTCATAACTGCCAGTTTCTTTCATGATCGGAGCACTTCCTCTGACAACGGTTTCACCATCAGAATCACCCGTTGATATGGAAGTTCCTCCAAATAGTAGTGTACTTCTTCCTTCCGACACACTGATGGTTTTCCCTACATCCTCATGATTCGTATGAAAAAGAACCTTTCCTTTTTGATTGGTGATAAAAATGGCATGCGCTCTTACTTGCTCTTTCATTTGCTCAAGCACAGCCTGTTCTTCATTTTGCGAATCTCCCGTGGCCACCGATGTTTTAATAGGCGGCATATAAGATATCGTTCTAGCAGTTTGCACCGCCAGCTGTTCAGCTTGGCTCTGCCTTTCTGATGTCTGCAAAAAACCAAAACAAATGGTCAATAAGGCAATAACAACAAGTAAAAGACCAATAATTAACCCCAAAATTTTTGTTTGTAAAGTGACTTTTCTTTTGCCCATCCTCACCGCCACAACCCCTAATTCAGTAGATTCACCCGAATAGACTCTAAGAAAATCATATCATTTTTTCTCATGAAGTTAAGAGAAAATTCACACAGACAAAAAAAGGATGACTCAGTATTGAGTCATCCCTGTGTGCCTATTACGTGATGGATAAACCAGCACTTGCATAGCCTGCTACGGTATTCACTAAGGAAAGACCTGTAGCTGATGCCGAGAATACGACAAGTAATCTTGTTTCTGGTGTGACTGGTACATTTAAACCAGTAGCGATGCCGTTTGTAATAGCCCCTAGCGTTAAAATCCCGGTTAACGCTGGAGCCAATGTGACGCTCGCTACTTGAGTGAAGCTGTTATTTGGTGTCGGTGAAGCAAACAGACTAGCAGTTACAGTAATACTCGTGCCAACTAAAGAAAGGGCTGCAGTCGTGCTAAAATAGCCGGCAAATGACGTAATGGTTCCAGCTCTTGGAACGGAGAATGCCATGTTCAACAATGTGCCTGCTGCTCCGGTTAAATCAATGATTCCTCCTACAATACTGACACCTGTCGCCGAGTTACCGAATCCGACCAAGCTAGATGTTCCAACTAGACCGCCTGCGATTGTGGTTAAAACAGCTGGCGTACCAGATGCAAATGGAATAATCGCACTTGATCCTGTCGCACCTGTGGCGCCTGTTGCACCGGTTGCTCCCGTGGCACCTGTTCCTGTAGCCCCTGTTGCACCCGTATCTCCTGTTACACCTGTCGCACCTGTGGCGCCTGTTGCACCGGTTGCTCCCGTGGCGCCTGTTCCTGTAGCCCCTGTTGCACCCGTATCTCCTGTTACACCTGTGGCGCCTGTGACTCCGGTCGCTCCTGTTGGACCTGTATCTCCGGTGACACCGGTTGCTCCCGTGGCGCCTGTCACACCTGCGGCTGCCAATAACGTATAATCTGGAGACGTATCTGGTGTGCCAGTTGGTGGTGCTGTATTTACGACATAAGTTCCACCTTCATATGTCACCACTTGACCTACTGGATAGGTTGGAGCTGTTGCTGGGTCAAATGCCAAAATACCAGCTAACCCTACTCCGGTTGCCCCGGTATCTCCCGTNGATTCACTGTATCAGCTATTTGAAAAATGGGGGCTAAATATTGCTCTTTTGACGAGTTCAGCCTTCATATGTCACCACTTGACCTACTGGATAGGTTGGAGCTGTTGCTGGGTCAAATGCCAAAATACCAGCTAACCCTACTCCGGTTGCCCCGGTATCTCCCGTAGCGCCAGTGGCTCCGGTTACTCCGGTCGCTCCTGTATCTCCCGTTGCACCCGTGGCTCCGGTTACTCCGGTCGCTCCCGTATCTCCCGTGGCACCCGTGGCTCCGGTTACTCCGGTCGCTCCCGTATCTCCCGTGGCACCCGTGGCTCCGGTTACTCCGGTCGCTCCCGTATCTCCCGTTGCACCTGTAGCTCCGGTTACTCCAGTCGCTCCCGTATCTCCCGTTGCACCTGTAGCTCCGGTTACTCCAGACGCTCCCGTATCTCCCGTTACACCTGTGGCTCCGGTTACTCCGGTCGCTCCCGTATCTCCCGTTACACCTGTGGCTCCGGTTACTCCGGTCGCTCCCGTATCTCCCGTTACACCTGTGGCTCCGGTTACTCCAGTCGCTCCCGTATCTCCCGTTGCACCTGTGGCTCCGGTTACTCCAGTCGCTCCCGTATCTCCCGTTGCACCCGTGGCTCCGGTTACTCCGGTCGCTCCCGTATCTCCCGTTACACCTGTGGCTCCGGTTACTCCGGTCGCTCCTGTATCTCCCGTGGCGCCTGTCACACCTGCGGCTGCCAATAACGTATAATCTGGAGACGTATCTGGTGTGCCAGTTGGTGGCGCTGTATTTACGATATAAGTTCCACCTTCATATGTCACCACTTGACCTACTGGATAGGTTGGAGCTGTTGCTGGGTCAAATGCCAAAATACCAGCTAACCCTACTCCGGTTGCATATGTCACCACTTGACCTACTGGATAGGTTGGAGCTGTTGCTGGGTCAAATGCCAAAATACCAGCTAACCCTACTCCGGTTGCCCCGGTATCTCCCGTTGCTCCTGTGGCTCCGGTTACTCCGGTCGCTCCCGTATCTCCCGTTACTCCTGTGGCTCCGGTTACTCCGGTCGCTCCCGTATCTCCCGTTACTCCTGTGGCTCCGGTTACTCCGGTCGCTCCCGTATCTCCCGTTGCACCGGTCGCTCCGATTGCTCCTGTCGCTCCTGTATCTCCCGTTGCACCCGTGGCTCCGGTTGCTCCAGTCGCTCCCGTGGCTCCTGTTCCTGTTGCCCCTGTGGCACCCGTATCTCCTGTGGCTCCGGTCGCTCCAGTAGCACCTGTATCTCCAGTAGCGCCGGTCGCTCCTGTTCCTGTTGCCCCTGTGGCACCCGTATCTCCTGTGGCTCCGGTCGCTCCCTCCAGTAGCGCCGGTCGCTCCTGTTCCTGTTGCCCCTGTGGCACCCGTATCTCCTGTGGCTCCGGTCGCTCCGGTTGCGCCTGTATCTCCAGTAGCGCCGGTCGCTCCTGTTCCTGTTGCTCCCGTGGCACCCGTATCTCCTGTGGCTCCGGTCGCTCCAGTAGCACCTGTATCTCCAGTAGCGCCGGTCGCTCCTGTTCCTGTTGCCCCTGTGGCACCCGTATCTCCTGTGGCTCCGGTCGCTCCGGTTGCGCCTGTATCTCCAGTAGCGCCAGTCGCTCCTGTTCCTGTTGCTCCTGTGGCACCCGTATCTCCTGTGGCTCCGGTCGCTCCAGTTGCGCCTGTATCTCCTGTTGCTCCTGTTCCTGTTGCTCCGGTTGCACCCGTATCTCCTGTCGCACCCGCAGCGGCTAGAAGCGTATAATCTGGTGATGTATCCGGTGTACCCGTTGGTGATGCTGTGTTTGCAAGATACGTTCCACCTTCATATGTCACTACTTGACCCAATGGATATCCTGGTGCCGCTGCCGCATCAAAAGGAACGACTCCAGTTAGACCTACACCAGTGGCTCCTGTTGCACCCGTCGGACCTGGATCTCCGGTGACACCTGTTGGTCCTGTACCTGTTGCGCCCGCAGCTGCTAAAAGCGTATAATCCGGCGATGTATCAGGCGTACCTGTTGGTGGTGCTGAATTTACCACATACGTACTGCCATCATATGTCACCACTTGACCTACTGGATACGCCGGGGCTACCGCTGGATCAAATGCTACAATCCCTGTTAACCCAACGCCTGTTGGGCCTTGTGGACCTGCCGGGCCGGCTGGACCCGCTGGGCCTACTGGACCCACTGGACCCGCCGGACCTGCTGGGCCTCTCCTTCCTCTTCCCCCTGGCGGTCCTTGAATGACACACACACAAGGATCTTTTCCGCAGCATGGATTTTTTACTGGTTTCCTTGGTTTGTCTGATTTACCTTTCTTACAACTATCACATTCCCAGCCATCATCCTTATACGCATCATACCAGCTTCCTTTTTGGTAGTGGTCTGTCGAATGAGTTGGGTATATCTTTCCGCATTGTCTACATTTTCTCATAGAATCACCCCCATCCATCGTATTCATCATGATCGATAAAGGTGTATGTACAATTTTATTTTTATCAAAAAATTTGAAAGGTCTTGCACTCTACGTGCAAGGACCTCTTTCCATCGTTAAAATGTCATCGTCATTTTTAAATCTTTTCCTACCATACTATATTCAATATCCGCTGGACGGATCGCCTTTTTTAGTTTCTTCACACCTTCTCCTTCAAAAAAAGTAGGTGCATCTTTCCCTCCGATTAATAAAGGTGCCATATAGATAACAGCTTCGTTCACAAGTGATGCTTCTAAAAATGACGCACTCACACTGCCCCCTGCCTCTACAAGCACTGACATCACAGAGCGCTTCTTCAACATGTGTAACACATCCTGAAGATCTGTCCGGTGTTCTCCGCTTGTGACAAATACTTGATGACCTTTTTGTATCAACTGTTGATACTTTTGATGATCATAATCTTGTGATGTACAAATTATGGTTTCTGCCCTATGATCTGTTAAGCATTTGGCATGAAGCGGTATCCTTAATGTTGAATCTAAAATGACTCGAATGGGCTGATGGTTGAATGAATCCTTTACAATTAAGCCGGCATCATCTTGAATAATCGTTTCCACTCCTGTCAGCACCGCATCTACTTCTTGACGTAAGCGCTGCACATCTGTTCTCGCTTCTATTCCAGTGATCCATTTGCTTTCTTGATCAGCCGTGGCAATTTTCCCATCTATCGAAATAGCTGATTTTAAAATGACATAAGGAAGGTTTGTTTGCATCAAATGAAAAAAAGGCGCATTTAAACGATCTGCTTCCTGTTTACATATCCCTTGCTCCACTTCAATTCCAGCCTTTTTCAAAAAGGCAATTCCTTTACCTGCAACAACCGGATTCGGATCTTGGGTGGCAATCAACACTTTCTTCACTCCACTTTTGATGATCGCTTCGGTGCAAGGGCCTGTTTTTCCGTGATGTGTACAAGGTTCGAGTGTCACATACATGTCAGCTCCCTTCGCCTTTTCTCCTGCCATTTGCAGCGCATGAATTTCAGCATGAGGCTCGCCAGCCTTCATGTGCGCACCAATCCCAACAATCTCACCGCTCTGAACAATCACTGCACCAACAAGCGGATTGGGTGAGGTTTGTCCTTTCATCGCCTTCGCGTTGGCAATCGCCAGCTTCATATAAAAAACATCGTCTTTCATCTCGGGCTCCTTTCTTCTCTCAAGGGAAAGAACTCCTTCAGAAAATGAAGGAGTTCTATTCTCATGTGCTATACTGTCTCAAGCCGTTTCTTTTCAGATCGATCATAGTAAGGCAAGGAATAAAACAGTTTATATGATGCTCGTTGTTTACAAAAACAGCATTTGCGACATTCATATTTATTAATGAGGAGCACATGCGGACAATTGAGTACAGTCAGACCTTTTTTCATATGTTCCTTGCAAACACTTATCATGAGAATCCCCCGCTTACATTCTTTTTCTTAATGAGAGATTACTTCTTTCGGAAATTGTTCAAATAAGCGCAGTACTTCCGTATGTGTGCCATCTTCTCGAATATAATAAATACCACCGTCATATGAGCTTGCATACACATCATTTCCTAGTTGTCTAATGGCACTAATGCCATTCTTAGCAATTCGAATCGGACCTGTATTGACATCTAGCTCTGGATTCCAGACCACAATATATCCCCAATAGTCTCCGCTCACAATATAGCCAGAGTCTGTCACAGTGATGGATTTAATGGAATATTGATGCTCGTTGTGCTGATTTAAAATTCTGCCTGTATGCAAATCAAACAATCGGACGTTTTTATCACGGCTGACAATGGCAATACGATCTCTTTTGCTATCAATAAATACATCATTTAACAGCTCTGTCGCCCCGATATATTCTGCTGTTAAGGACAAACTCTTTTTATCGAGAAGACAGATGGTTCCTTCCACTGCTGCTGTGATGATATGATCTCCTTCTACCTTTAATGCTTTGACCGCGCAATCATGTGCTTTAGAACGGCCAATTTCCTTTAAGTGTTCTGTCGAAATGACATGCACATAACCGCCATAAGTGCCGATATAAAATTGACGATCCTCCTCATGGAAATACACACTATTGACAGGACCTGTGTTGAGATCAAAAGAGACCATTTGCTGCAATGACTCGTGTACAATATGCACCTGACTCGCATGATCGCCCCATGCATAATAGCTTCCATCCCGTGCAACAGCCACTCCATTTGTGAGAACACCTGTTGATTTTGCGATTTCGATTCCATTCTTTCTGAATTTTCCGTCATCTGATGCAGTGATAATATCACCCGCTTCAGTCAACGCAATATCATTAATAGAAGGTGTCGCCAATTCCTGCTCATCAGAGATCACTTTTCCTTCTTGAATTGACCATTCACAATACGTTTTCCCAAAGCTGGCTCCTAAAATGGCTTGCTCGTCTTCTGTCCAAACAAGCGAGCGTTCCCATTGATATTTATGAGGCAGCAACGTATCAATTAAATCACCGGTTTCATAATTCCACAGCTTAATTAGATGGTCATAACCCGCTGTAAGCAAGTAGTTACCGCTCGGCGAAAAATTCACACGTTTCACACCTTGTAAATGAGCTTTAATGATTTTTTTCTCCTGTAATGTAGCGGCATCATAAATGATAACTGTGCCATCGTCTCTACCAAGGGCGAATACTTCTTTTTGATTGCTGCCGCTGATGGTATCCAGCTCATAATCAAACGGGCCAATTTCACCTACAATTTCTCCTGTTTCATAGAGCCATACAAGGACATAGCCATCGTCACCAGTTGTATAAGCTTTATCCTCATGAATCCATACAGCTAATACATCCTTGCTATGTCCATGAAATTCTCTTAAAATGGCTCCCGTTTCAATATCCCAAACTAAGCATCTTCTGTCTCTGGACACCGATACAAGAAGCGTATCCTGCTTTGCAAATGCGACAGCTTCCACATCATCCGCATGACCATATAACGTACGAATTCTTGTATGTGTGCTAGTATCATATAATTGAATGGTATAGTCTGACGATGCACTCGCTAAATACGTTCCATTTTCCGAAAGGGATAAAGAGTTGATGATATGCTCGTGACTGCCAATGAATGTTCCTTCTCCCGTGGCACGGTCCCATTTATAAATACAGCGGTCATAGCCACCTGTGTAGACAATTTGGTCATGCTGAGTTGATAAAACGGATGTAATCGGTCCTCTATGCATGGTTTTACACTCCCACCTTTATATGTTGTTTTTGACGAGTAACTACACGAAAACCAGTAAATCGAAAAACAGGGTCTGGGTGTTTCCCGTGTCTTCTTGCGACTCTGCATAAATCTCCGCCTCTTGCGAAGGAGCCACCTTTTAAAATGTAGTAATCACTGCCGAGTGTCTCGGTTAAATCATCTACAACCTCAATTCCGCCTTCATATATGTGATACTTGGTGTTGACCCATTCTTCGACATTGCCACCCATATCATATAGTCCAAATAGAGATCTTCCTTTTTCGTAATGACGGACAGGTGTCGTTTTTTCAATATTTGATTCGTGCGTATTACAGTAAGAGGGATCAAACTCATCTCCCCAAGGATATTGATGTCTCGTATTGCCCCGGGCAGCATATTCCCATTCTTCCTCAGTAGGGATCGATACCTCATATCCAAGCTTCCCGCTCAGCCACTGACAAAATGAGAAAGCTTCCTCGATGTCCATGCCCCAAGCTGGATGGTCTTTTCCCCCGCCAAGTTCTAGGTTCGTCAAGCTCTCTGGATAAGGCTTTCCTGTCTCGTCGCAATAGCTTTGATACCATTCATTGGTGACGACCGTATCTGAGATGAAAAATTCGTTTATATACGGCTGATAAGATGGAAATTCTTTGTACAGCCATTTTTGAAATTTTTTCTCACGGCCATAGGCTGGATTCAGAAGTTTGTCCTTCCAAAATTCTGATGCCTTTTTCATATCTTCTTCATTACTTCCAATCGTCGCATAGCCGCTTGGGATTTGAATCCAATTGATATCAGGTTTCACGCTTTTCTCCCGCCTTCTTTAAATAAACTCATCTACTGATTAATTAATTTCTTCTCATCGACCATATGCCCTGATGCTGCTTTTGCCTTTAAATACGCCTCATTATAGAGAGAGGCTTCTACCGTATGATCAAACCGTAAAACCGGAAGACCGTAAGCAGCAATGGAATCGACTTTATCTGGATTATTGGTTAAGAGATGCAATGGTTTATCTTTGTTTAAATAGTGCAAGACAGCCGCTGCTTCCTCGTAATGCCGATCATCATCTCCGCAGCCGATCAACCTGTTCGCCTCAAATGTATCCAGTTTCATTTCCTGTAATTTATACGTGAAGGCTTTGGCCATTAGCCCAATAGAGCGCCCTTCTTGATTGGCCATATACACAAGCATGCCTTTTCCGTAATCGGTGATTTTTTTTAGCGATGATGCAAGCTGTGGACCGCAATCACATTTCAGTGACCCAAACACATCCCCTGTTTGGCAGACACTATGAATTCGCACAAGCGGCGGCACTTCATTTTCAAAGTCGCCAAAAAGGAGACAAGAGGAAAATGTTTGCTGCTCGGTACTCATTTGTACAATAGACTCAACCGTTGGCGTTGTATCAGCTTCTACAGACGCAAAGGCATACCATGTAAACTGCACTTCTTCATGTTCAATAGAGATCGGCAGGTTCACTGGCCCCACGAGCAAATAGTGTTTTTCTTGAAATGTAAAATGATGAATCATTGATTGTAGTTCAGCTACAAACTTGTTCATTTGTCTCCCCCTATTCATCACTGCACCCCATTGAACTCTCTCAGCGCAGTGATGGCGTGATGAATATGTGTATGCACTCCCTTTGCATCCTGAGCACCGGTTCCAGC
Organism: Bacillus sp. Leaf49; assembly: GCF_001426125.1. Classification (NCBI taxonomy): domain Bacteria; kingdom Bacillati; phylum Bacillota; class Bacilli; order Caryophanales; family Bacillaceae; genus Bacillus; species Bacillus sp. Leaf49. The sequence continues at coordinate 25,057 of NZ_LMRK01000025.1, forward strand.
TAGAATCATGGCTCAGGAGAAATTTCCTGTCATACTGGCTGAATAGATGTGCGATGCCAATCATCCATCAGTACCTTTCATAAAGACTCTTTTTAGACTGTCACTTGTCCAGTACAAAGGAGCAGAAATCGAGCTTCATACGCTGTATTCTCTGTAAGAGAGCAACACCATTTGATGATTCTTGAATGGAAACTGACATGCTCTTTCTCTAAAAGAATATCTCTGCTAGCTTCAAGCTACTTTCTCCTTTACTAGAAGCTCTGGTTCTTCAAATGCACGTCATCCGGTTGTGCCCTTTGATTGGATGAATAATCCTTACTTCAATTCAGCTACATTGATTGAAACATGACACCCGCCTAGGTATGCACCAAGAACCATCACATCAAACATCGCGTTTATCCTCCTTTGCACTAGATTTTGACAGCAATGACATGATGCTGGCTGATCCCAGCCTTCGCTTGTAATGGTGTAATCGAAACGAGCTCAAGTCCTGATGTACAAATCTTTTCTCCAAGCTGAGTATCTGAGAATGAAAAATGGAAGCGTCCATCTTCTCCGATTAAGCCTGTTTTCCACTCTTCTCCCCATACAACAAGGGAAAACACACCACCTTCATGAAGCAGCGAGGAAATCTGCTTTAAGTATCGTTCGTGGTCATCAGGGTGCTGATGGTGAAAGCAGCCATGATCTAAAATCAGATCAAACGTCAGCTCGCGCCCTTGATTCATTGACCAGGACATAAAATCTTGATGATAAAAATGGACAGGAACCTCTTTTCTCTTCTTTAATCCTTGCCATTCCTCATGCTCATAAAGGTCAATGCCGGTATATGCCGACAGTCCTTGTAAATGTTCAAGAGCCCGTCCATTCCCGCATCCGATATCCAGCACAGAAGCAAGTGCATCCTTTTCCCTGGAACGCCATGCCTTGAGAGACATCACTGCAGCGTCTGTTAATGATGGATCAGTGGACCACATATCTGTTCTTTGCTCATAGTGTTCTTGAAAAGCCATGCGCATTTTCTCTAAATACAACCCGCTGTCTTCATGATACAAAGCCTTTTTCATCACGTGACCTCCTTCAATTCACAATCACCTTTCCTAACAAAGGTGGTTTTCAAGCAAAAAGCCTTATGATAAAATGAAAGATGGATTTTTTAGGAAATCTGTTTTCTGAAAAAGGAGAGAAGCATCCCACATGTCACTCTTCTTTTTCAGCACTCATCTTCACATACAACCCCAGCCATTCAACTGTTACAGCGCCTTAGTTTGTTATACATTTTCTTCATATGGGTTCACCTCCTTAACAGCGTTTAGAAAGCGTTTTCTTTATGATGATCCTCTGAATACCCTGAATCATATCATTGAGAAATAGGCATAGTAGAAAAACGAATCTACCATTCTAAGCTATCTATCATCCATTTCTTTTTGTCTAATAGATATTTCTTCAGTATCGCTCTGCCTCAGAAGCGCTCTCCCTTAGGTCTTAATGCATCATCATTTACAGAATAGATCCTGAAATCCACCTATCAAAAATTTAACAACTACTTCCATAATGACTTGATTAAGCCAAATATATTGTTTTTAGATTATTTTGTCAACAAATTATTTCCTAAACATTAGAATGATTTTCTAATTGAAAATACAGGTATATTTCGTGGTTTTTTGACCTTAAAACACTTATTTCTACACAAAAATATAACTTAAACCAATAGAACTAAGAAATTTATCTACTAAATTACACAAGATTTTTATTTCATTTTGAGATAAAAATAAAGATATCATAATTATTTCCCGAATGGTTTTTTGTGATATTTTCACTACTTTTTTCATTTTTTTGATGGTATCCTTTGATATTTCTATATTTTCAATTAGACATTTTACTGTTTATCCCAATTTTTTAACCTTCCTTAATATAGTGAAAAAGACAGATGGTAGATTTTAATTATCGCAGCATGAAAAAAAGCCCCTTACAAAAGTAAGAGGCTTTCAGCGTGTAGACAAACCCTCGCATTCTTTGTCAGTCCTGCGCGCTGGTACTCACGAATGACAAATTCGCTCCGCGCCAGTGCTCGTCCTTCCTAGACTGCAAAGGTTTTCTATCACGCTGAAAAGAAGACAAAGGGCTAAAATAAAGTTCATTTTAGCCCTTTGTCAACAATCTGACGATGGCGTTTATGCCCAATTTTTCACTTTTTCATGGTCAGTCACAAAGAGAAGAACTTTTCCTTCGTCTAAATGTTCTTCAAATGTCTCAGCTTCTTCTTTTGAGAAACCAATTTCGTGAATCTTATTGCGGAGTTCATCGCCCTTTTTGCTAAAGATGTTTCCAACCGCATGCTTGAGTCCAACTTCTTTTGGACCTATCGTATTGGCATCTGCGTTGCTTGCAATACGCTCAGTTCGATCATCGTCATGGGACAGAACATAAATGTCCTCTCTTGCAACACCGAGTTGTTTTAATTGCTCCACATCTCTTTGAAGTGTTTCATCATTTGAATACTCTCTTACAACAGGTTTCATTTATTATTCCTCCTTTAACGTCTTACGAATCTTTTACCCGTCACTTTTGTCATTAAACCTTCCTCCAGCACATCCATTTTTACTCTGTGAACTTCATGCGTCTATGGACTTATTTTTGACAAAAAGACTGCAAAATGACTAAATTTTCTGAAAAATCGTATTCATTCCTTGTCATTTGTTGTACAATTCTTATACTGGAGGCTAGAAATGGGGTGGAGCTGATGTATTATTTTTCAGCTGAGCAGCAGTTTAATGCATGGGTTGTCAGTGATTTGGTGAAACAGCTTTTTCAAAAATGGAATCCTGAAGAATCAAAAGCAAAGCCGCTTACTTTGTTTGCTGAACAGCACTTTCACATCTGCATCGATTATCTCTTTTCTATTATTATTAACATTGGAGATATCGAGTCAATCGAACAAGATCCACAAGACCTGTTGTCCTCATATTTAAATATCCTTTTTCCTTTTGTGACGCACGATATGATGAAAGCCTCCATGCAAAATGCAAATGAATATTTGTTAAAAGAACGTGATGCGGATGAATATCAACTGTTTGGTTGTCTCCCGCCGCTCCTTTCTGTCTCTCTTCAAAAAAAGTAGTCCCCTTCTTTTAGATGGTGGCTGCTTTTTTGTATGTGCTTGGAAAAGACCGTATGTTTTGAACGAAAAGAAGCATCATGTTAATGTAAATCTAGGTTGCAAGTGAAAGGGAGGATTTGACATGAGTCAACAAAAACAAATTCAATTAGCAAAACGTCCAAAAGGGTTACCTACTAAAGATGTTTTTCATTTTGAAACAGTTGATATACCAACGCCGCAAGATGGCGAAGTCTTGATTCAAACGAAATATGTGTCTGTAGATCCTTACATGAGAGGACGAATGCAAGATACAAAATCCTATACACCTCCGTTTAAACTCAATGAAGTGATCCAGGGTGGTGTGGTCGGAGAAGTCGTCGAGTCCAAATCTCCTCAATTTGAGAAAGGTGATTTTGTACTTGGATTCCTTGGCTGGCAGGAATATTCTACTGCCAAAGCAGAGTCTCTGACAAAAATTGATCCATCCATTGCGCCGTTATCTTATTACTTAGGGATTTTGGGCATGCCAGGACAAACCGCCTATTTTGGACTTCTTGCGATTGGTCAGCCAAAAGAAGGCGAAACTGTTGTCATTTCTGGAGCCGCAGGTGCCGTTGGTTCTGTTGTCGGACAGATCGCTAAAATCAAAGGTGCCCACGTCGTTGGAATTGCCGGATCTGATGATAAGCTGGCTTATTTAAAAGAACTCGGCTTTGATGAAACCATTAATTATAAAACAACAAATGATTTAGATGACGCCATTGCAAAAGCCTGTCCAAACGGTGTCGATGTGTATTTTGACAATGTGGGCGGCGACATCTCTGATGCTGTGATGAATCATTTGAACCGTTTTGCACGTATTCCAGTCTGCGGCGCCATTTCTTCTTATAACATTAGTGCAAACGAAGACATTGGCCCTCGTGTGCAAACAAAACTCATAAAAACAAGTGCATTAATGCAGGGCTTCATTGTTGCCAACTACTCTGATCGTTTTGAAGAGGCGGCAAAAGATCTCGCACAATGGGTAAAAGAAGACAAACTGACTTACAAAGAAACCATTATCGAAGGTTTTGACCATATTCCAGATGCATTCCTTGGACTATTCAAAGGGGAAAATGTCGGAAAACAGCTTGTCAAAATTTCATAACAAAAAAGGACCCTGCCAATTATGGAGGGTCCTTTTCTTATGCCTGCTTGGGCGCAAGGTGCAGCTGGCCTTGCTTATACACAATTTCTTCAAGCGAAAGATTCAGCTTTTTCGCCATTTTTTTCAGCATTGATTGCTCTTGAGGTGTGACAAGACTGATGACTGCGCCTTCTTTTCCTGCGCGTCCGGTTCTACCTGAACGGTGGATGTAGCCCTCTTCATTTGGCATATCTGCATGAATCACATATGGCAGATCATCAATATCGATTCCTCTTGCTGCAATATCTGTTGCAAGGAGGAGCGGGAATTCACGCTGTTCAAATGCCTTTAAGATGACAGCACGCTCTGCTTTTTTCGCTTCACTGTGAAGCACACCAAGGTCGACATGGTGATACGCTAATTTTTCTGCATAAATGCTCAAATTCGTAATATCTCGCACAAAGACAAGTGCCTGCATGTCCTCAAGCCGTGATAGCTTTTGCAGTAATTTCACCTTGTCGCGCTGATCACATAACAGGTAATAATGCCCTACCTTCTGCGCTTCTTCTTGGCTTCTGCTAATTTTCAATACTTCTGGCTCAGATGCGATGTCTTTGATCAGTTGAACGGTTTCCTCTTTCAACGTCGCAGAAAAACAAAGGATTTGTCTTTCTTTTAATGTGGATTTAATGATCGCTTGGATCGTTTTCATATGCTCTGGGACAAGAAGTTGATCTGCCTCATCTAACACGATTGTTTTCACTTCATGCATTTTCAGTTTCTTGATTTTGATTAACTCTTGTACGCGACCCGGTGTCGCCACCACGATATTCGGGTGTTTTTTTAGCTTTTCCTGCTGCTTCTTGATGTTTGCCCCGCCTATTAAGGAAATAGCTTTGATGTCTGAACCTTGTTTGAATTCTTGCACGACATCAAAAATTTGCATCACAAGCTCTCTTGAAGGTGCCAAGATTAAGACTTGCGGGTGTTTGATAGTCACATCAATTTTATTTAAAAGCGGCAGAACATACGCAAGTGTCTTCCCTGTTCCAGTCGGTGATTCTGCGATCACATCGCGTTTTTCCGTAATCCACTCTGCTGTTTGTTCTTGTATCGCTGTTGGCTTCTCAAAGCCAGCCGCTTCAAAGTTCTTTTGAATAAATGGCTTTGCTTCTTTAAAAAATGCCCAATTTTCCGTCATGTTGATCTCCTTTATCCTCATTCAATCTATCCTTAAGTATCTCAAAATCAGCTTTGAAACGCAATTTTTCTTTTGATGCTTTTATCGAGCCGGACAGTTCGATATAATCATGAGAGGCACTAGCCGTTTTGAATCTATTTGAGGTGTAAAAAATGATATTATCTGTTAAAGATTTAAGTCATGGCTTTGGCGACAGAGCCATTTTCCACGAAGTCTCCTTCCGGTTATTAAAAGGCGAGCATGTCGGCTTGATCGGCGCCAACGGTGAAGGAAAGTCAACGTTTATGAATATTATTACTGGCAAGCTTGAGCCAGATGCAGGAAAGGTCGAATGGGCAAAAAATGTCCGTGTCGGCTACCTCGATCAGCATACCGTGCTTGAAAAAGGAAGAACCATTCGTGAAGTCCTTCAAGATGCATTCCATTATTTATTCTCAATGGAAGCCGCAATGAATGACATTTACGAAAAAATGGGTGAAGCAGATCCTGATGAGCTGGAAAAGCTTTTAGAAGAAGTAGGCGTCATTCAGGATGCCCTGACGAACAATGATTTTTATATCATTGATTCCAAGGTAGAGGAAATTGCAAGAGGTCTTGGGTTAACAGATCTCGGGCTCGATCGTGATGTGACAGAGCTGAGCGGCGGACAGCGGACAAAAGTACTACTTGCGAAATTGCTGTTAGAGAAGCCTGAAATTCTTCTTCTTGACGAGCCGACCAACTATTTAGATGAACAGCATATTGAGTGGTTGAAGCGCTATTTGCAGGAATATGAAAATGCGTTTATCCTCATTTCACATGATATTCCGTTCCTAAACAGTGTCATTAACTTGATTTATCATGTCGAAAATCAAGAACTCACGCGATACGTTGGTGATTATGATCAATTTAAACAAGTGTACGAAGTGAAAAAGCAGCAGCTAGAGGCAGCGTATAAAAGGCAGCAGCAAGAAGTGGCTGAATTAAAGGATTTTGTCGCGAGAAACAAAGCACGTGTCAGCACTCGAAATATGGCGATGTCTCGTCAAAAGAAACTCGATAAAATGGACATGATTGAATTAGCAGCGGAAAAACCAAAACCAGAATTCCACTTTAAACCTGCACGCACATCAGGGAAATTGATTTTTGAAACGAAGGATTTAGTCATTGGGTATGACGAACCGCTCTCTCGTCCATTGAATTTAAAAATGGAACGCGGGCAGAAAATTGCATTATACGGTGCCAACGGTATCGGAAAAACGACACTGCTCCGAAGTCTTCTTGGAGAAATCTCCCCCATTTCTGGTGAGGTGGAACGCGGAGAATTCCTGCATATTGGGTACTTTGAACAAGAAGTAAAAGAACAAAACAGCAACACTTGTATCGAAGAGGTGTGGAGCACCTTCCCATCATACACACAATATGAAGTCAGAGCTGCCCTTGCCAAATGCGGTTTAACGACAAAACATATTGAAAGCCGTGTGTCTGTTTTAAGTGGTGGTGAAAAAGCGAAGGTCCGCCTTTGCAAGCTCATTAACGAAGAAACCAATTTGCTTGTTCTCGATGAGCCGACAAACCACTTGGATGTCGATGCAAAAGAAGAACTAAAACGCGCGTTAAAAGAATATAAAGGCAGCGTCTTATTGATTTCTCACGAACCTGAATTTTATCAAGATGTGGCCACTGAAACTTGGAATTGTGAATCCTGGACGACCAAAGTATTATAATCACAAAAAAGCCTTATATCTCATGCAGATATAAGGCTTTTTCTATTTAATGACCTGCTTGAATATTGATGAGATGTTTCCGGCCAATTAGCAGGATGATCATGCCTAACAGAACGACAGCCGCCCCAACATAGTAAGGGGTGCTTGCAGTAAAAGATTCAGCAAGTACGCCGGCAATCCAAGGAGCAATCGCGCCCCCAATAAACCGCACGGCACTGTAAGAGGATGAAGCAATGGAACGCTCAACCGGTGCTGATCCCATCACTGCGGTCGTAAGCACAGTATTGATCATACCAAGAATACCCCCAGCAATGACAATTCCGCAGATGACGACTACAACATGTGAAGTCCAGATTCCAATACCGAATAAAATCACAGCAAACGAAGCAAACAGAACCACAAGAGAAGTCAATGTTCCAAGCTTGCGATGAATGACCGGCGCTGAGAAGACGGAAGTCACAGCTAAAAATAGTCCCCATCCAAAAAAGACATAACCAAGACCATGCTCATCCAGATGAAGCACAAATGGCGAATACGCTAAAAGCACAAAGAAACCGAAATTGTATAAGAAAGCGGCAGAAGCCATCGTTAAAAGTCCTTTATATTTTAACGCCCCGACAGCCTCGAATAATTTCACCTTTTTCTGGGGTTTTTGCATCGGCGGAAGCATAAACGTAATGGCTAAAAGAGCAACAAGCATTAACACCGCAACGCCAAAGAATGGACCGCGCCAAGAGATCGTCCCAAGCTCTCCGCCAAGCAGCGGTCCAACCGAAATCCCAAGACCTAGTGCAGCCTCGTATAAAATAATGGCCTTCGCACTTCCTCCAACAGACACGCCGACAATGACAGAGAGAGCCGTTGAAATAAATAAGGCATTCCCAATGCCCCATCCGCCTCTAAAACCAATTAATTCATTAATGGTTGAAGAAGTACCACCTAAAGCAGAAAAGACAATAATAAAGATGAGTCCTAATAATAACGTCCATTTGGCACCAATACGACTAGAAATAAAACCGGTAAAAAACATCACAAAGCCGGTGACAAGCAAATAGCTCGTAAATAAAAGAGACACCTGACTTGGAGATGCATGTAATTGTGATGCAATGGCTGGCAAAATCGGGTCTACAAGCCCTATGCCCATAAATGAAATCACACAAGCAAAGGCCACCGCCCAGACGGCCTTCGGCTGTCTAAGCAGACTCGTACGCTGTTTCAAAACTTCTTCTTCCTTCATTCCATCAGAACCTTTCCTACAGTTGTTTAACAAAATAAAATAAACACACTGAGGTGTTTATTTTTGTAATTGCTCAATGGCATGAGCCGCTCTTTCTTTCATCATTTCAAGATCCTTTTTAAAGGATTGAATCGTTTCTAGCTTTTTTGTAATCAATTGATGCTGCACAGTCAGCTGCGCATCAATATCTAACAGTTTCTCTAATCGTTCCTTCGGGTCAAGTGACAGCAAGTAGCCTTCTTTATTCAGCTCAAGCTGTTTTCCGATTTCCATAAACGATTGAAGCTCTTGTAAAGAAAAGCCAAGTACTTCTTTGGCCTGCATCACTTTCTCCAGTTCTTCCATGTCATCCTCTGAGTAAAGTCTGACACCGCCCTCTGTCCGCTTTGGTGCTGATAATAAACCAATCTCTTCATAGAAACGAATGGTCCGTTTCGTCAGACCGCTTCTTTTCGCCACTTGATCAATTTTCATCCATTCCATCACCAGTGCCTCCTGCTCATCAATTCATGTTTTATTATACACCTTTGTGACCTTAACGTAAACGTTAATGTTTGATCACTTGATTTCTATTGTGGTTTGATGCAGAATAAATAGGAATCATTACGTTTTAAAGGAGGTACCCTATGCGTTCATTTCCATCCAAAAAAGAACGACACGCACAATTCGGTTCTGTCCCGCCAAGCGCTAGAACAAAATCTTGTCAAAAAGAGGACATGATAGACATCCAACAAACCGAACAAGACTTTTATTTTGATCTGGAACAGGTCGGAATTTGCCGTGTGTCGTACCCTGTACATATTTTGTCTAAAACGGCTCCACAGCACCAAACCTCTTCCGCTGATTTTACGCTGAGTACATATTTGCCAGCTCATCAAAAAGGTATTCATATGAGCCGTCTCACCGAGCAGCTTCACTCATTTTATGAGAGCGGAAAGCCGGTTGATGTGGATTCCTTAAAAGAATTGACAGCACAGCTTGCCAAGCATATGAATCAGCCATCTGCCTCGATTCAAGTTTCCTTTCCGTGGTACATGGAAAAAAAGAGTCCCAACAGCGGAAAGTCCGGTTTGATGCATGCAGACGTGCAATACGACATCCACTTTCATGAAGAAAACGGATGGATTTGTCATATTGGCTGCACTGCTCAAGTGACAACGTTATGTCCTTGTTCAAAAGAAATCAGTGAATACGGTGCACATAATCAGCGCGGCACTGTATCTATTCAGGTAGAGCTGTTTGAACAAGGTCAACTCCCTGATGACATGAAAGCAGATCTACTGCAGATCATCGAGTCTAATGCGAGTGCGCCCCTTTACCCTGTACTCAAAAGACCAGATGAAAAACAAGTGACAGAAGAGGCCTATGAAAATCCACGTTTTGTAGAGGATGTTGCGAGATTAATTGCGGCAGAGTTGTACGAACAAAACTGGATCAAAGGGTTTCAAATTGAGTGTCGAAATGAAGAATCCATTCATCAGCACGATGCTTATGCCAAATGTTCTTATCAAAAAAAACTGTAGAATGTCTCTACAGTTTCAGCGTGTAGGCAAACCCTCGCATTCTTTGTCAGTCCTGCGTGCTGGTGCTCACGAATGCCAAATTCGCTCCGCGCCAGTACTCGTCCTTCCTAGACTGCAAAGGCTTTCTATCACGCTGAAAAGAAGACAAAGGGCTAAAATCAAGTTCATTTTAGCCCTTTGTCAACAATCTGAACTGTAGAATGTCTCTACAGTTTTTTTGCCAACCTTTATTTTTCATTACTTTCTAATTCCTCAATCATCATCGACAGTTCTGTCCAGCGATCCATCGCTTGTTCTAATTCTTCAGCGACGGCTTTTTGCTTGTCCATCAGCTCTTGAATTTTCCCAAAATCACTGCCAGCCTCAGCAATGCTGGCTTCGAGCTGCTGGTGTTTGTCCTCTAGTGCTTGTATCCGATCTTCAATCCCATCCCATTCAAGCTGGTCCTTATAGGATAGTTTTTTCCTCTTTTTCGGTGCAGCTTCTACTTGTTTTTCAGCTGGTTTTGTCTCTGTCCGCTTCTGTTCTTTTTCTTGCTCCATGTAATCGCTGTAAGCACCCTGGAAGTGTGAAATGCGTCCATTTCCTTCAAACACAAGCAGACGATGGACGACTCGGTCTAAGAAATAACGATCATGCGACACGGTGATGACTACGCCTGGGAACTGCTCCAAATAATCCTCTAAAATGCTGAGCGTCTCTGTATCAAGATCATTCGTCGGCTCATCTAAAAAGAGAACATTCGGCTCTTCCATCAATACCTTCAATAAATACAATCTGCGGCGCTCTCCCCCTGACAGCTTGCGGATAAACGTGCGCTGCATGGATCTAGGGAATAAAAATCTCTCCAACATCTGCTCTGCTGTCACAATGACGCCATCTGCCGTTTTGACAATTTCAGCTGTTTCTTTGATGTAATCAATGATATTCAGCTCTTCATTCATTTCGTTATGGTCCTGCGTGTAATAGCCAATGCGAACTGTTTGTCCAATGGTCAATTGTCCATTCGTCGGTTCGATTTTACCCGCCAGGCAATTGAGTAAAGTCGTTTTGCCCACTCCATTCGGTCCGATAAATCCGATGCGATCCCCTGGCACGACTAAATCGCTGAACTGGTCCACAAGGGTTTGACCAGCAAATGTGATGCTGATCTCTTCTGCCTCAATCACTTGTTTTCCAAGCCGGTGAGAACCGATCGCAAAATCAAGCTCTCCCTTTGCATCAGGTCCCTTTTGATCCTTCAGCTCTTCCACTCTGCCGATACGTGCTTTTTGCTTTGTCGTTCGAGCCTTTGCCCCTCTTCTGAGCCATGCAAGCTCACGTCTAAGCAGGTTTTGACGTTTCGTTTCTTTTACTTGAGCTTCTGCTTCTCGTTCCGCTCTTTTTTCTAAAAAGACTTCATAATTTCCTTTATATGTGTAAAGCTGCCCCTGATTTAATTCATAAATCCGATTGGCGACACGGTTTAAGAAATAACGATCATGGGTGACAAGAATGACAGCCCCGCTGTATTGACTCAAATACCCTTCAAGCCATTCAATGGTTGCGTTGTCTAGATGGTTTGTCGGCTCATCTAAAATCAGCAAACCCGCAGGCTGAATTAAATTTTTGGCGATCGCCACACGCTTTTTCTGTCCGCCTGATAACGCATGAACAGATCGGCTCACATCTTTAACGCCAAGCTTTGTCAAAATCGTTTTCGCAGAAAGGTTCGCATCCCATGCGTCGTCCTGATCCATTTTATTTTGCATACGCATAAGCGCTTCTTGTTTTGCCTCGTTTTGTGGATCATGCTCTAAATCAGCCAGCGCCTTTTCATAGGCTTTCATTGTTTGAATCATTGGTGCTGTTCCTGAAAAAATATAGTCGAGAATCGTTTCATCCCCGCTCATTTCAGGATCTTGCTCGAGAAATTCGATATCAAGTGTCCCTGCCTTTGTGATGTCGCCTTCCTCAAATGATTCAAGTCCTGCAATGACTTTTAAAAGCGTTGACTTCCCTGTTCCATTCGGTCCAATTAACCCGATGCGTTCCTTTGGTTCTATATGAAAAGAAATATGGTCAAACAGCGTTTTTTCGCCATAGGTTTTATATAATCCTTCTACATTCAATAAACTCATTTTATCAGCCCTTACATAGATTCTTCCTTTATTTTAAATCAGCCAGTAGCAGAAAACTAGTTTTAAAAAAACCCGCTGCTGAAAAGAATGTTTCCTTTTGATGCTCGATACACTATGAAGAGGTGATCTAAAGATGATAACCATTAGTTTATGTATGATTGTGAAAAATGAAGAGGAGGTTTTGGCTGACTGCCTGTCTTCTGTTCAAGACATTGTAGATGAGATGATCATTGTTGATACAGGATCAACGGATCAAACGAAGAACATTGCTCACTCCTTTTCAGCAAAGGTACTCGACTTTGAATGGGTCCAGCATTTTGCAAAAGCACGCAATTTCGCTTTTTCCCATGCGATAAAAGAGTATATCCTATGGCTGGATGCCGACGATGTCCTACTTGAAGAGGACCAGCAAAAACTGCTTCAGCTCAAACAGACGCTTGATCCCGCAGTAGATGCCGTCTCGATGTTTTACCACGTTGGATTTAGTGAGGACGGTCAGGTGAATTTTAAATATAGAAGAAATCGGCTCGTCAAGCGTGCCTTGAACTTTCAGTGGTATGGGGCCGTTCATGAGTTTCTTCAGGTGTATGGAAACATCTTACCGGCTGATATCGCCGTCACCCATCAAAAGCGTAAGAAAACAACCGCTGGAGAGCCTGGACGCAATCTGCGCATTTATGAAAACATGCTTGCAAAAGGCGAAGAGATGACGCCTCGTGATCTCTTTTACTTCGCCAATGAATTGCGAGATAACAAGCAGCATGTGAAGGCGATTCGCTTTTATCACAAATTTTTAGCCACAAAACAATGCTGGATTGAAGATGAAATTCGCACATGCCAAAATTTAGCTGACTGCTATTATGCAGTCGGTTTTGAGGAAGCCGCCTTATCCTCCTTATTGCGATCCTTCTTATATGATCAGCCCCGTCCAGAATTTTGCTGCCGGATTGGGGATCATTTCAAAGCACAAAATAAATACAAAGCGGCCATCTATTGGTATGAGCAGGCACTGAAAGCGCCTGAAATTGAAACAGCCTTTACACTAACACAATATAAAACATGGTATCCTCACCTTCAGCTTTGCTATTGTTATTATCAGCTTGGTGATTTGGCTCAAGCCAAAACCCATCATCTTGCATCCTCAGCCCATTACCCAACCCATCCGAGTGTGCTGTACAATGAAAAAATATTTGCAGAACAAACGTAAATCTCCTGTTATCACATCCGCCTGTCACATGCCGGCGGATGTCTTTTGATACACATTAGCCTTTTGTGACATTTAACACTTTAGTGATTTAAAGCGTTTTTCAACCAATTGACTAAATTGTCATTTACGCATATACTAACATTCGTCTTACGAAAAGATTTATCCATTAGGAGGTCGACATGAGTTCTTTATTTAGAAAAAAGTCTCTCGACCAGCTCATGCTTGAAAGTCAAACGAAGCGGCTGAGCCGTTCTTTGAATACATTTGATTTAATCTTGCTTGGCATTGGCTGTGTGGTCGGGACTGGAATTTTTGTGATAACGGGGGTTGCGGCTGCGAAAGATGCGGGACCTGCGATTATTATATCTTTTATTTTGGCTGCGATCGCATGCGCCCTTGCTGCTTTTTGCTACGCTGAATTTTCCTCGTCCATTCCAGTGTCAGGAAGTGTCTATACGTATTCTTACGCAACACTTGGAGAATTCCTCGCCTTTTTAATGGGCTGGGATTTAATGCTTGAATATGTTGTTGCGCTCTCTGCTGTGGCAAGCGGATGGTCATCCTATTTTCAATCACTGCTCAGTGGATTTGGTCTGCACATACCGAAGGCTTTATCGGCTGCACCCGGAGCCGCTGATGGGGCCATCTTTAACCTGCCAGGCGCACTCATTATTTTACTCATTACCTTTATTGTCTCAAGAGGCGTAAAAGAGAGCACAAAGCTGAATAACATCATTGTGCTCATCAAAATTGCCATTGTCCTCCTCTTTATCATTTCAGGCTTTGCTTACGTTAAACCTGAAAATTGGACACCTTTTATGCCAATGGGCTTCCATGGCGTGATTGCTGGAGCGGCCACTGTCTTTTTTGCTTACCTTGGATTTGATGCAATCGCTAATGCATCTGAAGAAGTTAAAAACCCACAAAAAGCGATGCCGATCGGAATCATCGGTGCGCTCGGCGTTTGTACGATTTTATACATCGGGGTTTCATTTGTCTTAACAGGCATGGTTCACTACACGAAGCTGAATGTCAGTGACCCTGTCGCTTTTGCTTTACAAGTGGTTGGCTTGAACAGTGTCGCTGGTATTATATCGGCAGGTGCTATTATCGGGATTACGACAGTGTTAATTGCACTTGTCTACGCTCAGGTTCGTTTAACCTTTGCCATGAGCCGAGATGGACTCATGCCGAAAATCTTTTCAAACGTTCATCCAAAATCGAAGACACCGGTTGCCAACACTTGGCTGACAGGCGCTGTTGCGGCATGTATCGTTGGATTCGTCAACTTATCAACACTTGCTAATTTAGTCAGCATCGGTACACTTGCGGCCTTTACGGTGATCTCGATCGCTGTGATCATACTCCGGAAAAAACATCCGAATATGAAAACAGCGTTTAAAGTACCCTTTGTTCCTGTCCTTCCCATCATTAGTGCGGTCATTTGTATGATCTTGGCTGCCACACTGAAATGGGAGACATGGCGAGCCTTCCTCATCTGGGTAGCCATAGGTGTCGTTGTGTACTTCACCTATGCAAGACGCAAAAGCCATCTGAATCAAACACAATAGAAAAGAGACACGGGGTATCCCGGTCTCTTTTTTGTTTAAATCACACTGTTTTTCACTGAATTCGAATCCACCATATCTGGATCGAGTACGCTTGAAATCGGAATGACAAGCGGTGAACAATCTCCATTGTCCTCACCAAAACCCTGGTTCAATTTCATCGAGAGAAAATAATCGATCTGCTGATAAGGTCCTAGCGTCAGTGATGCCCCCCGATCCATTGCATTGATTTTAAAAGCACCGACATTGACGACTGAGGGTGAGAATAACATCACACATCACTTCCTTGGAATAGGTTTAGCTGCTGGCGAAAAAGAGGCAGGTGAGTCCACTTGATCTCGATCATCTACATGGCTCTTTGTTCCGACAAAACCGCTGGCATCTCCAAAATTCTGTCCGTACCCCTGATTTTTTTTATCTGAGTTTTGCCACTCTGCTAACAAATTTTGTCCGACATTCACCGCCGACGCATTTTCAAAGGAATTAATTTTTAACATGAAAATATTAATATTGATATACGGAGTTGGTTGAACCACAGATAAACCTCCTTTTTATAGGTATATGCGAGCACCCATCAAGTATGTTAACAGGAGGTCTTCACATGGACTTCGAAAAAATGAAGCAGTGGATGGACATTGCCCAGCAAATGCATGGAGATGATTTTTGGAAAATGATATTCGATGATGAGCAAAGATCTCCCTTTATGGCAAATGGTCCGTCTCCCTTTACATTCTCGCAGCAAGATCAGCGAGGAACAGATGCATCGTTTCCACCAGTCGACATTGTGGAAACCCCTACTGAATTTCAGTACTTAATTTATCTGCCTGGCTACCGGAAGGAAGATGTTCAGGTGCTGTCATATGGTGAATATTTAGTTGTAAAAGGACAGCGTTTTTCCTTTTTTAACGAACAGGATTTTCGCCAAAAACAAGGGAAGTATGGTCCGTTTGAAAGAAAAATTCGGCTCCCAGATATGATTCTTGGTCAAATGAATGCGGCCTTTAAAGACGGCGTGCTATACATTCGCCTGCAAAAGGATGAAGGAAAAGCAACTGCGATAATCATAGATGACGAATATTGATACTGACTGCGTCTATTAGATCACGATCATCAATCGTTTCAATCGGCAAGATCGTGATCACGCCATCGGCATTTTGTTCACCAAAACCATTGTTTCTTTTGATCGTCGAGCAGTGATTTCGTACGATCGTCGAACCGAATGTCATCGTGGACCCTGTACCAATCGTATTCGTCTTCATATGTGTAATCTGAATGCGTGTAGGCAGCATGCACTTCTCCCCTTTCATGTATCTCTATAAGTATATACCGGGCAGCTTTTCCATAGACTAGAGCAAGGCGAAAGAAAAGGTTGTGGTCCACTTGAAACATTTCATTCAATCACTCTTTAAAAAAACCGAAGCCAGTCCATCCCCATCTGTCGTCGAGCTGGAAAAAAGACTCACCGCTCTTGAGCAGAAAATGTCTGCACCTGCTCCGCCTGTCTCGGAGGATACGCACATTCACATTGAATCACTGCATGTGGACAAAATTGACTACCATTTAGAGTTTGGTGAGCTTTCCATTGATCAGCTTAAAGGTAGACTCAACATTGGAGCCACCTATTACACGCCAAAGGACCCGCACCTCAAAAAGGCAGCTTCAGTACCGAAGCCAAAAGAAACAAAAACACCAAAAGTCTCCATTCGATCAAAGTCTTCATCTCAGCACGACCGGAAGCCAGAAATAAACCGCAAGCACAATCGCTACAATACTGATCACATTTAGCCAAAAGCCAGCCTTGACCATATCAGATATTTTCAGCACGTCCGCACTAAAGACAGCCGCATTTGGCGGTGTGGAAATTGGCAACATAAACGCACATGAGGAAGCTAACGCAGCCGCAGCCATTAAGCCGTACGGCTCCATGCCAATTGCAAGTCCAAGCCCTACTGTAATCGGAATGATCATGTTCGCAACTGCTGTATTAGACATAATTTCGGTCATAAATAAAATAGAAGCCGTTAAAATAATTAGCAGCATGAGGTAAGACAGCCCATTTAAATGCTGTAAATTTTCCCCGATCCATCCTGTTAGATTCGTTTCCGCAAATCCTGTAGCGAGCGAAAGCCCGCCTCCAAACAAAAGCAAAAGCCCCCATGGCAACTGCTTCATATCCTGCCATTCTAGTATTCTCTCTCCATTTGTCGCTGGAATGAGAAATAACAGCATCGCCCCAAAGATTGCGATCGACGTATCCGAGACAGGAAGCCCGCCAAACAAAAAGATTTTAAAAATCCATAAAAAAGCCGTCATAAGAAAAATAGCAAAAACCCATTTTTCTTCTTGTTTCATTTTGCCTAAATCCTCTAAACCCTTCCGTATAAACGCTGCTCCCATTTCCCCTGTGTGCTCTACCTTGAACTGTATCTTGGTCAAATACAGAAATAAGAGAATGAGCAGAACAGCCGCCACCGGAAAACCAAACAAAAACCATTCAAAAAACATAATTTCTCGATCTAACAGCTTTTTTGACATCGCTGCAAAAACAGCATTTGGCACAGACCCAACGAGTGTCGCCAGTCCGCCAATAGAGGCTGAATAAGCGACCGATAATAGGATGCTTTTACTGAATCGGTCAAGAGATGCACCAGACAAAATATCGTTCGCCTTCACCTCTTTAATCACAGCCAGTGCCACCGGCAGCATCATCAGTGCTGTGGCTGCATTTGAAATCCACATAGATAAAAAAGCTGTTGCCATCATAACCCCTAATACAATGCGGTCACTTCTTGTGCCAATGATGTTTAAAATATGTAAGGCCATTCTTCTATGTAAATTCCATTTTTCAATGGCGATGGCAATCATAAATCCGCCCATGTACATAAAAACAATCGGGTCTCCATAAGCTCTTGATGTTTGCTCCATCGATAGCCCGCCAAGTGTTGGCAAAAGGATGATGGGCAATAAAGAAGTAGCCGGTATAGGCAAAGCTTCTGTGACCCACCATGTCGCAGTCCAAGCCGTAACGCCCAGTACCACTCTTGCTGCATAGGTCAATTCACTTTCTGGAATGAGCAAAAAAATAAGCAAAAAGAAGATCGGTCCAAGAACAAGTCCAGTCAGATTCACTTTTTTATAAACGATCACAATTCCTCCTCCATGAAAACGCTTTTAATTTTTTCTAATTTTTCACATTCGATGATCACATAAAAAATCCTTTAAATCATAAGAAAAAATGAAGAGATCCTTAAGCAGCAGCTGTGTCTTGATTCATATTTCCACTTCATGTCTTGGTCTATTTTCATAGGAGAAACTATACAAATCCTACACAGTAACTGTAAACTATAGAGGATCTAATCAAAAATTGAGGTGTTTTCATTGTATACAGATCAACGAAAATCATTTTGGAAACAGAAAAAAGTCATCATTCCCCTTCTTAGCATCATCGCGATTGCTGCTGCTCTCTTTTTCTTAAAAGATACGCTTTTCTCCAAAGAAAAAGAGGCGCTGAAAGCCGCTGAATCCTTTACGAAACATCTGGAGAAAAAAGAATTCACAAAATTGGCAGATGAGGTCACAAGCGGCTCTCTGAAAGCCAATGACTTTTCTAAAAAACAACTTGCCGTAAAATACGATCATATCTTTAGCGGCATCGGTGCGAATGATCTAAACGTCTCAAACGTCAACGTAGAAAAACAGGACAAAGGAAATGGGTATCAATTCACCTATGAAGTCACGATGAAAACGTCACTTGGAAAACTGAACAAACTCTCTTACAAAGGTGTTCTCTCCGAAGAGGATAACGAGTGGAAAGTAGACTGGAAACCAAATCTCATCTTCCCGCAAATGGAAAAGGGTGACACCATCAAAGTGACAACGGATCCTGCGGTACGCGGAAATATTGTAGATCGAAAAGGGCGCACGTTAGCAGAAACAACTGGTGGACACGCACTTGGCATCATCCCTGGAAAGCTCGGGACAGGTACGGAAAAAGAAAGCAACATCAAAAAAATCAGCAGCGCTTTTGATATAGATGAAGAGCTGATTCAAAATCAGTTGAAACAAGCATGGGTCACAGATGACACATTTGTCCCGCTAAAGTCTATGTTAGAGCAAAAGCCGATTCCAAAGGACATAAATGGCGTCACCTATCAAACGAAGGAAATGCGCTACTATCCATATAACGAAGCCGCTGCTCATCTGACAGGCTATGTGGGAAAAGCAAATGCGGATGATATCAAAAGAAATCCAGCTTTAAAGGCGGATCAAATCATCGGCAAAACCGGCCTTGAATTCACATTTGACAAGAACTTAAGAGGACAAGATGGCGGAAGCATCCTCATTATCCATGATGAAACAGGTATTGAAGAAACATTACAAAAAACAGACCGAAAAGACGGAAAAACAGTCAAACTGACCATTGATGCATCTTTACAGAAAAAAGCCTATCAACAGCTGAAAGGTGAAAAAGGGGCTGTCACCATTATGAATCCATCATCAGGTGATTTATTAGCGCTTGTTAGCACCCCTTCTTACGATGTCAATTTAATGACCAACGGGATCACGCCTAAACAATACCAAGCATACAGTGAAAATCCTGATCTCCCATTCCAAGCTCGGTATGCGAGCAGATATGCACCAGGATCTACATTCAAAACCATTACAGCAGCGATTGGACTGGAAACAGGTGTCACAAAACCTAATAAAGTGCGCACCATTCATGGACTGAAATGGCAAAAGGATCAATCATGGGGAAATTATCGCATTACACGGGTTCATGACAAAGAACAAGTCAATATGGTCGATGCCCTCGTGTACTCAGATAATATTTATTTTGGACAGGAAGCCCTTGAAATCGGCAAAGATACTTACGAGAAAAAAGTGAAAACATTTGGGTTTGGCGATGATTTAAACATGCCGTTCACAATGAAACCGGCACAAGTGTCTAACGACGGGATTCAATCAGACATCTTACTCGCTGACTCTGCATATGGCCAAGGAGAATTACTCATGTCTCCAATTGAACAAGTACATGCCTATTCTCCATTTGCAACAGGAGGAAAGCTTGTGTACCCTCGAGTCATTCAGAATGAAAAAACAGCATCACCAAAACAGATCATCAAAGAAGATACAGCAAATACGGTGAAGGACGCACTAACTCAAGTCGTCACCAATTCAAACGGAACCGCTCACTCGTTGCAAATAAAAGGGGCTGATATAGCCGCTAAAACGGGAACAGCGGAACTAAAGAGCAAACAAGGTGCGACAGACGGTACTGAAAATGGATTTTTACTTGCGTTTAATCCTAAAAAAGAAGATTACGTCCTCGTCGGCATGATTGAAGGTGTGAAAAACCGTGGAGGCAGTGGACTTGTCATTCAAAAAATGAAGCCTGTCATCGCTTCTTTCTATAAATAACCCTTAAGAGACACACGCTCCATCAAGCGCATGTGTCTCTTTTTTTCTAAATCATGACAATTTGCTATTGTTTTATAGTTCACCTTATGAATAAAATGAGAAGAATGAAAAAAGAAACAAGTTGAATGAAAGGAGGAAGTCTCATTGGCTATTGCTGCTCAAACAAAGAATAAACCTCAAAAAACGGTCACCGGTTCAACGGTTTATCCTATTTTATTGATTATTGGTATTTGCCATATGCTCAACGACACATTGCAAGCCGTGATTCCTGCCATGTTCCCTATTTTAGAACGCTCAATGGGGCTGACCTTTACTCAATTAGGGCTAATCGCCTTTACATTAAATATGGTCTCCTCTGTCATGCAGCCTGCGATCGGGTGGTACACAGATAAACGGCCGATGCCCTATGCACTGCCTATCGCATTATTTTCAAGTGCTGTCGGCATTTTCGGCCTTGCGTTTGCGCCATCATTTGCGACCATCCTACTGTGCGTCGTCTTTATTGGACTCGGCTCTGCGATTTTCCATCCAGAGGGCTCACGGGTTGCCAACATGGCAGCTGGTCCTAGACGTGGTCTTGCTCAATCTATCTATCAAGTCGGTGGAAATACAGGTCAAGCCTTTGCTCCGCTAATCGCTGCATTAATGCTCGTTCCTCTCGGTCAGCCAGGTGTGGCTTGGTTTACGATTGTTGGAATGATTGCTGTCGGTTTCCTTCTCTATATTTCGAGATGGTACGCAAGAAAGCTTCAAACCATTCGAGCACAAGCGAAAAAAGCGCCTGCAAAAGCAGCAAGATCTGAACTTCACCGCAAATCAGCGCTCACAGCACTTGGCATTATCGTCTTTCTTATTTTCGCACGTTCTTGGTATGGAAATGCGATCTCGAATTTCTATGCGTTTTATGCGATTGAGCAATATGGTTTGACGATTAAAGAATCACAAACTTATATTTTCTTATTTCTGATATTGGGTGCGATTGGGACATTTTTAGGCGGGCCGCTTGCAGACCGCTTCGGCAAGAAAACCGTCATTTTAATTTCCTTATTAGCATCCTTTCCGCTTGCCCTGCTTCTCCCATTTGCCGGACCAGTTTTTGCTTATGTTTTACTTGGACTCATTGGGATCATTCTGACCTCAAGCTTCTCTGTCACCGTGGTCTATGCCCAAGAACTATTTCCCGGGAAAATTGGCACAATGTCTGGTTTAACTGTTGGGCTTGCGTTTGGTATGGGAGCGATTGGATCCGTTGCCCTCGGCTCATTAATTGATGCAGTCGGTTTAACGCCTACCATGATCGGTGTCGCCTTTTTACCGATATTAGGCATCCTAGCCTTCTTACTGCCAAGCGATCAGACCATAGCGAAATGGAATGAATCATAAAAGGTAAAAACCGCTCAATAAATGAGCGGTTTTTTCATATCTCATAAAAATGCGTGTCCGGAACATGCTTCTTTGCAATAAACCCCTGCTGAAAGTCTGGAAAGACCTTTTGCACCTGTTTAATTTTCAGATGAATCAAATCCGCATACGGAATATACAAATGATCCACCAGCTTTTGTTCTGTCATATAGTAATACCAATTCAGATTAAAGTTCTTTTCATCAATGATCGTAAAGGCAGAAAAATGATAGAACAGCAGTGGACATTCATCGAGGTACATATCTCCTTCCACAACGGAAAGCTTATAGTTTTCAATATTCCAAATCGCTGCATTGGCACCTTTAGATGCCACCACATGGACACCCTCAAAATCATCGACCCATCTTTCAACATACCGCTGATCACCATATGTCTTTTTTTCCGTATCCATTTCTACTGTACAGTGCGCAATACAGTTCTCTTTCCACTGCGTCACAGCCCGTTTGGCCACATCTGTGTTTCGGCAACCTACAAACCCCGTATTAAAACGGCCGGATAATTCATAAAAGTGATAGAATCGCTTGGAATTCATATGATCTGTCAAAAATACATGAGCGAGTGGATTTTCTGCAAATATCGCCTCTGGATCATGATAAAAATATAAATCCGTATCCAAATGAGCGAGATAATCTGCATCAGAGGACTCAAGAATTTTGAGTAGAAACGCAGGCTTAAGCGTCCAGCAATACTCGTGGAACGTACGATCCGCCTTTGCTTTTCGCAGCGAATCATCTTCCACATCTTCAAGCTGTTCATATTGGACATGTGGATGAGGAAACTGACTTAACACCTTGTAAGCCAAAGGATCAGCACATAAGACAGAAAGTTTGTATGATTGAGCCGTCTGCTCAAGTGAATGAATCAGTGCCAGCAGCTTAAATACATGGGTATTCGACACAATGGTTGTGAAATGATAGGATGCCATCTACAACACATCCACTTGGAACAAGTCAACATGCAGCAGCTCTTTTGTGAGCCCTTGAATGGCCTCTGCCAGCACCGTGCATCCATGTTCCTGCTTGGCAAGCTGGACCGCCTCTGACAGCTTTTTCAAAGGGAAATGCTTTGCCGTCAGCACGTCCTTTTGATCACGTTTAATGCCCACATTCCGCTCTGTGATCATATGAAGCAGCTCCAAAAAATAAGCGAGCAGATCATCATATGCTTCATTCTTACGCAGCTGGCGAATGTCTTTCACGATATCATTTGTCACGGTATGAGAAAATGGTCCAGAGAAAGCCAAATGAACATCAATCGAATCAATATTGTTGTACTTCTCGCACATATACAAAATGTTATATTTGATGTCATCGAATGACGTTAAATTACTTGGATGTTCCTGATGCACACTTAAAATATCCTCACGCAGCTCAAATGAGAGGCCAAGCTGATGCAGACGAATGCCTAAATCATAATCCTCAAACCCGTATCGAACGATTTTTTCATCAAACATCCCTAGTTCCATAACATGCTTTCGCTTGACGGAAGAGTTATTTGTGATAAAAAATCGCCACGGCAATTGATAAGAACTTAAATCATAGTCGTACGTGTTTAAAATGTCTTTCAGGATATCAATAAATTCGGACTGCAAGTCGAAGCTTCTCTCTAGAAATGCGCCGCTTTTCACTTCCTCCATCGACACAAGAGACGTTTTGTCTTTCATTTTCCGCTGATACAGCCCTTGTTTTTTTAATCGTTTCACATGATCTTGATCAAAACCGGTGTAAAAATAACGGTAGATTCGCTTCCAGCATACACCGCAAATGACACGGTCCTCATGATCAGCATGTGCCTCTGCGTGCTTTTGAATAAATTGGGGCTCTGCCAACATATCGCTGTCATGAAATATTAAGAGATCTCCCTCTGCCTCACGAATGGCATGATTGCGCCCCTTGGCAATTCCTTGATTGACAGGAATACGCACCTTTTTGAATGGAAAGTTCACCTCAATGTTTTCGAGCATTTCCATCGTGCCGTCCGTTGACCCATTATCAGCAACAATGACCTCAAATGGAATATCGGTTTCCTGAAGCGTTAAGGAAAAGAGGCTCCCTTCTAAACGCTCTTTCGCATTATAACTCGGAATAATGACGCTGACCTTCGGCTTTTCATTCATGCGCCATCCTCCTCCAGTTTGGCATAGCCGTTAAACATCGGATTGACTTGTTCTACCGATTCAATCACATGACGCAGCACTTCCCGATAGGCTTCTTGGAAAAATGGCAAGTCATCTCTTCCTTTTTCATGGATTTGCTGCATATCATCTTTGCTTAAGATCCGAAAACCACTAAAATGATAGCAAATGAGTGGGCTTCCATCCTCAAGCAAAATACGTCCATTCTCTTCCTGATAAGAATGCTGGCCATAATTCCAGTGACCAATATTCACACCCTTTGTTTGAATATCTTCTACTCTTTCAAACAGCATCGGCATATGATCCAAATACCCTTGATCGCCAAATTTTCCTTCTCCAGGCGCATTTTTGCATTCCTTTAGACATTCTTCTTTCCACCAGCTCAGGCACTTCCGGCCGGCTTCATCTCCTTTAAAATGGAGGAATCCTGAATTGTAGCGCCCTAAAAGTTTCTGAAGCATCTTCACTTCTTCTGGATCAAAGCTTGGAATGACAATATCCCCTCTTGATAGAAGCACAGACGCATCAGGCTGGTTTTGAAAAATCACTTGTGGACTCTCATAAAAGAACAAATCCGCATCAAGATACGTCACTTCCTCCGCCTGGTCCTGCTTAAATAGCCACTCAATCCAAATCGGTTTTAATGTCCAGCAATATTCCGAATCATTTCGTTCCTTTTTGATCTCTAGAAGCTCAGGCGTTTCAAGCTCACGCACATGAACAAGATCGACATGCGGGAAATTCATTTGATGAAGCAAATCAAATGCAGCATCATCCATACATAACGTCTTGATGACAGCATCATCTTCTACTTGCTTCAACGATAAGAAAAACGCAATGGCTTGATAAAGTCTTCCACTTGATAGAACCGTACAATATATGCTGTTCATCTGTATACACCTCTATTTTTGAAAGAATTCGCGATACCATTCAATTGTCTTTTCTAACCCTTCATCAATGGAGTAATCAGGCTTCCAATCAAGCAGCTTTCTCGCCTTTTCTGCTGATAAATATTGATGCTTAATCTCATGCGTTCCTTGATTCAAAATACGAGGTTTTAGTTCACTGCCCATCGCCTTTAAGATTTTATCAACGAGCTCAAGCACAGTCAGCTGAATTTCATTACTAAAGTTAAATGCTTCTCCTGCAAGCCCTTTTTCCTCCATTTTTTCAGCTAGCAGTAAATAAGCCTTGACCGCATCTTCAATATAGAAATAATCACGGATAAAGGTTCCGTCACTTCTAATTTCTGGCGCCTTTCCCTCTAACACCAGCTGGATGGTTTGCGGAATGATTCGGTTAAAATTCAAATCCCCGCCTCCATATAAATTACCGCAGCGCGTAATACAAACCGGAAGACCATATGTGTTGTAGTACGTGTGAGAAATTAAATCTGCACAGCTTTTTGACACATCATATGGGTGCTTACCGTTAAGCGGCATGTCTTCATCATAAGGAAGCTGCTCTTGATCTCCGTATGCTTTATCACTTGATGCCACGATCACTCGTTTGATAAGCGGCTGCCTTCTGCACGCCTCCAGCACATTCCATGTTCCTAAAATATTGGCTTCAAATGTAGAGACCGGGTGACGATTTGCGACCCCAACAATCGCTTGGGCGGCCAAATGAAAGACTGTATCAATCTCATATTCTCCTAACGCACGTTCTATCGTTTGCATGTCCTCAAGTGCGCCTTGGACGACATTCATCTTTTCAAATTGACTGCCTTGATATAAGTTCGATCTTGGCACCTGATCACGTACAAGCCCTGTTACGTTTGCTCCTTGATCAATCAATTCCTTGACGAGGTAACTCCCTAACAATCCCGTACACCCGGTCACAAATACGTTTTTCCCATTCCAAAATCCGCTCATGCTGTCACCAAACCTTCCATGGTTGTTTTCCATCTGCCCACATGCCGTTGATTTCTTTCAAGTTTTTATACGTATCAATTGCTGTCCAAAATCCGTGGTGCTCATAGACTGCAAGCTCTCCATTATTCGCCAAGTTTTGAAGAGGCTCTGCTTCGAACACACATTGATCATCATCTGTTAAATAATCAAAAACCTTTGGAGACAACACAAAAAATCCTCCATTGATCATCCCGATACTGTCTGTCTTCTCAGAGAAGGATTGTGCCATCCCGTTATACACCTTCAGCGTGCCGTACTGTGATTTCTTTTCAATTCCTGTGACAGTGGCAGCTGCTCCAAGCTCTTGATGGCGCTTGAGCAAATGAAACATATTGATATTGGCAAGTCCGTCCCCGTACGTCATCATAAATGTCTCATCACCAATATAATCCTGTACCTGCTTTAACCGCCCGCCTGTCATCGTATTCTCACCCGTATCTAAAAAAGTGATTTTCCAGTTCTCCGAATTCCCTAAAAGCTTCATTTCTCCTGTCGACATATCCAGCTGCATGCTGTGATGCCGCCAGTCGTAGTTGAGAAAATACTCTTTGATTTTCTCTCCTTTATATCCAAGCAATAAGATAAACTCGTCTACACCGTAATACTGATAGATTTTCATAATATGCCATAGAATAGGCCGATCTCCGATCATAGCAAGTGGTTTAGGAAGCGCTTGTGTGACCTCACTCATTCTCGTTCCCTTTCCTCCGCAGAGAATGACTGCTTTCATCTTCTCCCCTCATCTCTCTATGAAAATTTTTGATTGAAAACCCTATCTTCATGCGGAAAATCAGTACATGTACCCTTATACTTTGTCCGACATCAGGTTTTGAATCTACTCTATTCATATGTCGGAATAAGAGAGGGTGCCACCTAGCATTTAACTATTTTTCACAAATATTTTAATATTTGATTTTTAAGGTTATTTTAAGGTTATTTACCTATTTTTATATTGATTTAATTTAACATGAGTGGTTTAATTTAACTATAGGAGGGATTTTTTTGAAAAAAATTATTTTATCAAGTATTGTAATACTAGTTTTCACATTAGGATTAGGAACAAAGACTTATGCTGCAAGTGATATGACTGGTACAGAGTATGTGCATGTGACCACTACTAAAAGCAAAAAGACTTCTTTTACACATACTGCCACAAATCCAAGTAATAAAACTGATAGAGTTAGTTATTCGGTAAGTACTACAAAATCTACGAATGCTGACTTCAGTGCTTCTTATACTTTAAAGCTTATGGTTCACGAGGTCGGAATAAAAACCCAAATCGGCTTAGGACTATCAAAAACAGAAAAAATCACAATGACTTGGTCCATACCACCTAAAAGCACATATAAACTGACTGCTGGCACTAAGTTTGTAAAAGAATCAGGCGTCATAAGAAAATGGAATGCAGGAAAAATTTTAAGCTCTAAATCGGTATCAGCGAAGTGGTCTTATGGAACATGGAGTAAGAAAGTTAAAAAATGAATTTAGAAAAAAAATGGATCACTTTTTTTCTTTTGATGTTGATAGTTAGTCTATCAGGTTGTCATAATATGAAAACTCAAAAAGAAGATAGTGATGCAATTGCACTTCCTTTAGAAGAAAACTTTACACCTCCCAATTTTGAAATAAATAAATTCAAAATTAAAACAAGTCCATTAGGAGTAGAATATTCAATTGACTATACTTTACGAAGCAAATTGCATTTTGTTCTAAATGTGCACAATAGCGAATATTACTTTTTAATAAACATACCTGAAAAAATATCTGCTATTATTAAAGAGCAAGAAACAGATTTGATTCCAGGACAGAGGACTTTTAGTTTTAATCAATTAAATTATAACATCACCTTTAATTTGCAAACATCTCGTATGTTATCAATTAAAGAACAACAAGAGATTAAGACAAATAAAGAAGGTTACAGCTTTTACATTCTAAATCATGAAAAAAGACCAATTCATTTTTTTGATGATATTGAACTTTTATATGAATCATCTAAGTGATAGAATACAAAAAATCCATCTTAAAAATAGATGGATTTTTTGTATTCTTACTCAAAGTTTAAATTGTATATTTTCAGGGTAGATGGTATGATAAACATGTGCATATACAGCACAAACAGCCTCTTTCAATAAAGAGACTACTAGATTGAATGAACTCAAGTGGCAGCTTGCTTCATTCTGAATATGAATCACGGAGGTGAATTCCCATGGCACAAAATGTACTTTGTGAAGTGAACTCTTGCCGTTTTTGGGCTGACAACAGCTGTACAGCCTCTACAATTAAAATTGGTAAAAGCACAATGACTGACGTGACTCGCAATGCTGAAACGGATTGCGAAACATTTGAAACAAAATAATACATGATTTTCTGAGATGAAGGAACTGGCAGGTTCCTTCTTTTCTTTTATCATTCTATCAAGAATGATAATTATTATCAAGCGTTTTTCACGAAACATTTCTCGGGAAATAATGACACGATATTTCTCCATTCGTTGACGATTTTCACTCCTTTTTCTATACTCAACATATCCAAAGAAGAAAAAGTGGTGACCAATCAGTGGATTTTACGATACGTTTTCTATCATTCTATGTGGTTGAAATAGAAGGCAAAGAGGAACAAGCAAATAAACGGTTTAAACATTACCAAACATTAGACCAAGAAGAATTTGAACAAAGTGAACTGAAGGACTTTCTAGACGGTGAGCTTAAAAAAATCGTCAAACGAAAAGTGGACAGACACCCTAAGTCTGAGCAAGTACCGACTAAAATTGGCCGATTTATTGTTGAACCTGGGCATGAACTCGATTCAAATCCAAACTACAATTTATTTCATCAGACGAGATTTGCAGATACAAAAGAAGTATTTAACGAATGCAGTGAACAATTTGTTCGCACCTATTTAGATACAAGTGCTGTCAGAGGCGGCGTGTTTTTGGTTGCATCTGCGGTTCCTAAAAAGTATTTCGATGACTCTTTTGTCTTTATCATGAAATGCGATTTTGAACAGAAAGTCGCTTCTATTGCTGATACATCTACCTTGATCAAAAAAGTAGAAATGGCGATTACAACAAAAAACATGAAATCGATTCAATACCCGTTTATGCCAGAAGAGGGCATGACAGAGGAAGCCGAAGTGAAAATTCACCAATCCTCACACGCTCGTTATTTTGAAGACTTTCTGAAATTCGTCGAATACGGAGAATCGATGCCTGAAATCATGAAATCACAGGTCATGAATATGGTGCAGGAACATGTATTTGAAACATTTCAGGATGAAAGTGAAGAATTAAAACAATTTGAAGAGGACCTTGAAATATGGGAAGCAAGTGAAAAACGGGAGATTCGGGAAACACTCGATACAGAACAGGTCACGCTAGCGGCTTCACACATTGTTGAACAAACCCCTGATATCACGATGAAGATGCGTCTAGGCGAAACAGAAATTAAAGGACTTTTAGCCGACTTCGGTCACTCGATTCATATTGCAAAGGTCAACAATCGATATGTCGTGCTCGTTGAAGCAGATCAAATTGTATTTGAAAAAGGAAGCACACCTGTTGAATTCCATAAACCCAATGGCTTGAAAGAGGTCGTCAGCCAACTCACGCAAAAAGCCTATGATTCAGACTTAGAATAAGAGAATATGACTGCCTCCTGCGATTAGCTGCATGAGGCAGTTTTTTATATAACGCTTTATTTCTTACACTGCACTAGAAGAAACATGCTGCCCGCTTCTTATCCACATGCTGACGAGCATTAAACTTATGATAAGCATCAGCCAAAAGACGCTGTTTGTTCCGAAAAACTGGATCAACGTATACCCACACAAAGGTCCTAAAGCTGCCCCCATATCTTGAACAAAAGAATAACTGGCGAGAAAGCGGTTCTTATCTGTTTGAGCAGAAGCTTTTTGAAAGGCAAGTGTATCGGTGAACGTTGTGACAATTGTTGCCATCAGTTGCATCAAAAGCAGCATCAATAGGAACCAGCCGCTTACCTTCAGCATGATCACAAGAAAACTGAGCCCTCCAAATGAAAGAAACATCCAGCATAACATTCGTTCCTTCATCACAAGACGATCAAACCATTTGCCCGTTCTCGGTGCGAGAAATGGTTCCCATCCCCACCTGAGTGCTTGAATAACACCGCTTAAAGCCGAAGCTCCGATGACAAAGCCAAACAGAGTCAATTCATCTTGGTCAATCTTTGCTTCAATGACATGACTCAGCGTGGATGCGAATAAACCTTGGATGATCAGTGCGATCAGCATGCCTGTTATCAGTACTTTTACCACATCTCGTGTAAACCACTTCTGTTTGATGCCATGATACACCTGCGTGCCTTCTCTCTTTTCAATTTCATTCAACGATACATAAAAAATGCAGCCCATTAATGTGAGTAAGCCAAAGACAAGCGTCATGGACTGAAAACCGATCAAGCTGGCAAGGATTCCACCAAATAACATGCCAAATAAACTGCCAAGCCGGTAAAGCCCATTATAAAGACCCGTCAAATGTCCTTGTGAGCCTTCGTCCATTTCAGCCAAGACCCTCATCCCACTCATACGGAGTAACGTCCAAGCGAGACCCCATGCACAACGGCAAATCAATAGCAGCCAAAATCCACTCATACCATATAATATCGTGGTCACTGACGCGATCAAAATTGCGATCAGTACACCGGTCTTCATTGGGATATATCGATAAAGCCACCATACGACAGGTGCTAGCGGGATACGAATGAATCGGTTGATAGACAGCAGTAACCCCACCTCCCAAATGGATGATAAACCAATCTCTTTCCAATAGACCGGGATAACAATATAGAGCATTGAATCCCCAATAAGGGCAAATGCTGTGATGAGCGAAATTGACACCACTTGCTTTTGACGACGATCCATTTTTTCTTCCCCCTTCGCTACCTTTACGATAAGGGATACCTTATAATAAATCTAATGAATGTTTTTGATTGAATCATCAAAATAATTGATAGGCGGTGCAAAGATGAATTTACATGCCCTCCGTATTTTTGCAAAGGTAGCCGAAACAAAAAGTGTCACACAAACGGCAGACGTGCTGTCTTTGACACAGCCGGCTGTGACAGCACAATTACGAAGCATTGAACGAGAGATCGGCTTTCGTCTTTTCAAACGAAACGGCCGGGGGATTACCCTGACGGAGATGGGGAAGATCCTGTATCCATATGCCCGGCAAGTATTCGAGGCGGAAAAAGAAGTAGAATATCAGATCACCCTTCTGCAAAACGGAAAAAAAGGAAGACTCAGAATTGCTTCTACCTACGTACCACTTAACTTTTTACTGCCTGATTGGCTTGCCTCTTTTAAAACAGCATCGCCACAGACAGACATTGAATTAAAAAGCGGAAACTCCGCTCAAGTGATCGAAAGCCTGCTTCAATATCAATCAGATGTGGCGATCGCCGTAATAGAGGATCTGCACCACGAAGATCTTCACACCTCTCACTTAACTGATTTAAGTTATGACTTTATCGTGCCTGTGGATCACCCGTTAAATGGACAAACTGTCCCCCTAGAACGCCTAAGCCACGAACCCTTTTTAATGCGAGAAGAAGGCAGTTCGACGAGAGACAAACTTTTTTCCCTTTTTACCGCTAAAGGAATTAAAAAACCGACCGTTGATTTACAATTCAGTGGTGTCCACGAAGCCATTCAAATGATCAAAGCTGGCTATGGCATTACCCTTGTTCCTCGTGACGCTGTTCAGCGAAGCTTAGAACGTGAAGAGATTGGGCGCGTGTATATCGAAGGAATTGACATTATCAGACCTGTTGTGGTCTGCAAACGGGCGAATGACCTTGAGGAAAATAGGACGGTGAATACTTTTCTGCAAATGAAAGACATCGGACCCTTTATAGCACCTAACTCCAATTAAAAAAGTGCCTGCTTCAGCAACAGGCACTTTTTCTATTCGGATGGCTGAACAAGATCAAATGGGACCGCTTTTGAGGCTATCACTAATTGTTCTGGTGTGATGAGTATTTCATTTCCCCATTCTCCCGCTCCAACGCCTAATCTCTCTTCTTCTAATAGCGATGCTTCGATAATCGTGCGGAACCCTTCAGGCTGCCAACAAAATGGCGGAATAGAGCCAATCCGATAGCCTGTCACTTCAAGCACCGTGTCTGGTGAAGCCATTTTGATATTGCGAGAGCCTGCGGCTTTCTTTAGTTTCCCTGATTTGATGTGCTGGTCAGCACCAACCATTACAAGCAGCTGCTCCCCTTCCCCTGTTTCAAAGATCAATGTCTTGATCATTTGTCTTTCTCTAAAACCAAGTGCTGCAGCTACATTCGCTGCGCCCTTCTCTGTGTCGGCAGAAAATGTTTTGATGTCATACGAGATGCCATGCTTGTCCAAAAAGTCATGCGCTGGTAATTTTTTCAATGAATTGAACCCCTTTCCTTACGATGTTCTTTCATTTAGCTTATCACAATCCTCTCATCCTTAAGATGTATTTTTCAATGGAAAACCTCTGCACACTTCGCCAACATGCTATACTGAACTTGTTTTTGAAAAGGAGTCGGTTGGATATGGGAAATAAGTTTTGGTTTTATACAGGCAGTAAAAGCCTTCTCATGCTAAGTGATATTCTATTTTTGATGACAGTCACATTGGTTATTTATCAAGATACACAATCTGTCGCGTATGCGGCTGTATTTCCGCTCATAAGAACACTATGTCAGCTATTGGCTGGGCTCCTCTCTCCTGTTTTGACAGAACTCTTTCAAGCCAAGCGTCTATTGAAATGGGTCCCTCTTTTACGTATTGGAATGCTCGTCGTATTCACGACCCAATTTGATTTCTTTCAGCAGCACCTGATCTGGCTGTTTAGTGCGTTCGTATTGATTTCCATCACAGGCGGGTTCATCAGCCCTTTATTACAGGCCATCATGCCGATGCTTGTATCAGCAAATCAGCTTGTGAAAGCGAACAGTACAGCCTCCGTTTTTTATCAATCTGTTCAAATCGCCGGCTATTCGTTTACTGGAATGCTCGTCCTGTTGATTGGTCCATTTTATTTAATGTGGGCCTCTTGTTTCATGATTGTGTTGTCCTATCTATTGATCATCCCTGTTTTTCCTCTACTCAAGCAAGAAGACACGGTTCAAAAAGAAAATAAGATGAACGGGTTCAAGGATGGCTGGAAGATCATTTGGACAAACAAAACGGTTCGCATCCTGACTTTCATGGATGTTAGTGAAAATATTGCAGGTGCTTTGTGGGTCGGACCGGTTACGCTTGCCTTTGTCACACTTGTTTTAAATGAAGGTGCGGAATGGTGGGGATATATCAATGCCGCATATTATATAGGTGCCATTATAGGCGGACTCATGGCTGCATGGCTAAGTCAGTTTATTCAAAAACAACTTCTCCTCTTTATGGCAGCGGGCTCTTTTATTTATGCAGTGCTGACGATCCTATTTTCACTAAACAGCCTGCCATGGCTTGCATTGCTGCTTTGTATTTTAATGGGGCCTGCCTATCAAATTCGGGATGTTTCGCAGCAAACCATCCTCCAAACGGAAACGCCAGTCCATGAGTTATCAAAGGTGTATTCGGCTCAATACGTTCTCTCTTCTATGTCTGTCAGTTTATCTATTTTCTTTGTTGGATTAATTGCGGATACATTCGGAGCGAGATTTGTGTATTTGTTAGGCGGACTGTTTGTACTCATCTGCTCAAGCATTGCCATCACCACTTTCATGATGCAGAAAAAAAGAGCGGCTGTTTAAGGCAGCGGCTCTTTTACTTTTCTTTTAACATCGCAAACATGTCACGCGCCATTGCTTCTAGGATATACACAACGGGTGTCTGTGTAGTAATGTTGGCTCTATGGACTCGTTCGTCTGTAACGTAATAAGCAATATTTAAGTCAGAAATACGAGAAATTGTACAGTGCTGATTGTTTGTAATACTAATGATCGTGCTGCCTTCTCTTTTAAGTTTCGAAATATGATCAATCGTAATACTGTTCTCTCCTGATACCGACAGCACAATGGTGACACTATTGTCTAAATACTGCATATTCATCGGGAAAAACGGATCGTTGATGTAAAACGAAAATTTCTCCAGACTTGAAAAGTACCTTGCCCCATACTGCGCCAAAATACCAGAACTGCCCGTCCCAATAAACAGCACATTCTTTGCATCCGCAATGAGCTTCGCTGCCTCTTTAATCTTCTCCTCAAAATCTCCTTTAAGTGTCCGTTCGATAAATTCATACAGGAAATGCTGCGTGCTTTTCAAAGAAGGTGTTTGTTCTGCTTCTAAATACATTTTGAGCTTCACCTTAAATTCGGAAAAGCCTTCACAATTCACTTTTCGACAAAAGCGAAGGACAGATGAGGTCGATATATGTGCGGCATCTGCCAAATCACGAATTCTCATATAGACGACTTTTTCACTGTTTTCCATAATGTATCGGTATAAAGCGCTTTCTAGTTCATTAAAGCTGGAAATGACCTCACTTGAAAACATCTGACTTCCCCTTTCTCCAACAACATGACACAACACGTTTCTTTTATGTAACAAATCTCTAAATAGGGCACCCTTGCCTAAAGACGCTGAAACCGTTTACGCATAAGGTACTCTCACGATAAGCTATAGATGTACAAACAAATGATAAAAGATTGATTCACTCTATTATAACATTGTGCGTTACATTATTCGGAGGTGCAGAACATGGCAAAAGGATTAAAGGTTGTCACAATCGGCGGAGGATCAAGCTATACACCAGAACTTGTCGAAGGATTCATTAAACGGTACGAGGAATTTCCAATTAGCGAACTTTGGCTCGTCGATATCGAAGCAGGTAAAGAAAAGCTTGAGATCGTCGGAAATCTTGCAAAACGCATGGTGAAAAAAGCGGGACTTCCAATCGAGGTTCATTTAACTTTAGATCGCCGGAAAGCACTGGTAGACGCTGATTTCGTCACAACACAATTCCGCGTCGGATTACTGGAAGCACGTATGAAGGATGAACGCATTCCTTTAAAATATGATGTCATTGGTCAAGAAACAAACGGTCCAGGCGGTCTATTCAAGGGGCTGCGCACCATCCCTGTCATTCTTGAGATTGTGAAAGATATTGAAGAATTATGCCCGGATGCTTGGCTTGTGAATTTCACAAATCCAGCTGGTATGGTCACAGAAGCCGTACTTCGCTATTCAAACCATCGCAAAGTCGTTGGACTATGTAACGTACCAATCGGCATTCGCATGGGCATCGCCAAAGGACTTGATGTCGACGCAAGCAGAGTCGAAGTCAGCTTTGCTGGATTAAACCATATGGTCTTTGGACTGAACGTGTTCTTAGACGGCAAAAGCATCATGGATCAAGTGATCGAAGACATGGCAGATCCAAACTCCACCATGTCCATGAACAACATTCAAGCCATTCCGTGGGATGCAGATTTCTTAAAAGGGCTTGGCGTAATCCCTTGTCCGTACCACCGCTACTACTACAAAACAAGTGATATGCTGGCTGAAGAAAAGAAAGCAGCAGAGAATGAAGGAACTCGTGCAGAAGTCGTCCGTGCACTAGAAAATGACCTGTTCGAGCTTTACAAAGATCCTGATCTTGATATTAAGCCGCCACAGCTTGAAAAACGAGGCGGTGCTTACTACAGTGATGCAGCATGTAACTTGATCGCATCCATTTATAACGACAAGCATGACATTCAGCCTGTAAACACGATCAACAATGGCGCCATCAGTGACATTCCAAATGATTCTGCCGTTGAACTGAACTGTGTCATCACAAAAGACGGCCCAAAACCAATCGCTGTTGGTGAAATGCCGGTCGCTGTCAAAGGACTTATTTCTCAAATTAAATCCTTTGAACGTGTAGCCGCTGAAGCAGCCGTGACAGGCGACTACAACACAGCACTTGTCGCCATGTCCATCAATCCGCTCGTCCCATCAGATGCCATTGCAAAAAGCATCCTAGATGAAATGCTAGAAGCACACAAAGACTACTTACCACAGTTTTTCAATAAAGTAGAAGCATAAAAAGAAGCCGCACTTGTCAAAAGTGCGGTTTTTCTTATTTCCAGGCAAACAACTGATCCATCTGAGCACGGTCATAGTCTAAGAGCCAGTGCTGTAAACCTTC
This sequence comes from Bacillus sp. Leaf49, assembly GCF_001426125.1. NCBI lineage: Bacteria > Bacillati > Bacillota > Bacilli > Caryophanales > Bacillaceae > Bacillus > Bacillus sp. Leaf49. The sequence goes on from NZ_LMRK01000025.1 coordinate 60,885, forward strand.
ATAAACTGGACGCAGATGTTCTGGATCTGCCGCAATAAGATCACAACCTCGATCATCATATAAGTGGAAAATCATCTGTTTTGAGAGATTGATGAGATAAATGTCATAACCAAGCTTTCCTTTCATGATTTGATTCGGTTTGTAGAAATCCTCTTGGCATATGGCTTGTAATAGCGGGCGCAATCGAATATCTTGCAGCTGACACATGAGTGTAAATCTCTCTATTTTCATTGTTTCTTCTTGTTTTGGTTGTATATAGGTCAAACGCTCGTGACGCAATCGGTGACGCACTTGTCGGTCGGCATATTTCTGATAAACTAGGAGCTTTTGCTTCGTTAATTCATGTTCATGCTGCGTGTAAACATCCGTGACAAGTAGAATATCGTCTTCTGGATCAAAAGCATATCTGACAATTTTTAAAGCCCGATCGCCTGCTTTTTCTAATACAACCGATTCTTCTCCTAATGACCAATCTGCCACTTCAAAGCGAAGACCAAAAGGCCACTTATAAAAAAGAGGCGGCGCGAGGACAAGTTCAGGAAAATGACTTTTAAAAAAACGATTGGTTTGATCGCTCATCTCATGTCCTTCCATTGGTTTTATTTCTCATTTTACCGTTGAAACTGATGGAAATTCAATTGGAAATAAACTGTCATTTCTTATATGATAGAAAGAGATGGAGGTGTGACCAATTGAAAAAATGGTTTTTACAGGTATTCCTCACCGCATTGATCACGATGTGGATACAGACTGGACTTGATCAGGCGAACATCATTCAAATCAACAATGTATGGGTCGATGTCAGCAGCTGGATCCTGATCTTCTTTGTCATCTACGCACTTTTTGAATGGACTGCTCACGTCTTAGCAAAACGGAAAATCGCTCATCGCTGAACATCTCTTTTTACAGAGATGTTTTTTGTTGAAACTCTTCCTGCACAAGTTCATGAATCACGCCCATTCCTGCCTGACTTCCAGCTGCTGCTGCAAGAACAAGCTGAGCAGGCCCGCCTAAATTATCACCACATGCAAAAATACCGCTGACGGTTGTACGCCCAAGAATATCTGTTTCAATGCCCCCATTTTTCGTCATTTGACAGCCTAGTTTTTCAGCAAAAGGGGTTGACTGCTTAAAATCACTTGCGACAAATCCACCTTCTCGTTTCACTGTTTCCCCATTCGCAAGGTGAATAGAGTGCAGCTGTCCATTGTCATGATGGATCGCTACAATTGGCACATCAATCACTTGAATAGAATGTGTTGATAACAGTGCTTTCTCCTCTTCAGCTAACACTTGCTGTCCATTTGTAAACACAATCAAATCCTTTGTCCAATTGGAAAGAAGTTTCGCCATATGCAAAGCGCGCTGGTTCTCTGCAATCAGGGCAAGTGGCTTGTCCTTCAGCTCCCAGCCATCGCAGAAAGGACAGCTAAACAACGTCTTTCCATACACATCATGAATCCCGTTGATCTTTGGCAATATGTCCTGAAGTCCTGTGGCCAAAATGATTTTTTTCGCTTCGAATCTTTCTCCTTCTTGTGTCATTAACGCGAAGTTGTCCTCATGATTTTGTATCTCCACAATTCTGCTTCGTTTGATTTGGATATTGGGGTAGTTTTGAAGATCCGCTTCTCCCGCTTGTCTGATCTCAAACGGTGTCATTCCATCGTTTGTAATAAATCCATGTGATTCCTGAGTCACTCGATTTCTTGGCATCTCGTCATCGAATATCATGACCTGTTTTCTGCCCCGCCCCACAACAAGAGCTGCATTTAATCCGGCTGGCCCGCCTCCGATAATGGCACAATCTAATATCATATAAACTGCTCCTTTTCATTCAAGACTTTAAAGACTCTTAATATCTATAATTTGTTCAAAAAAATCACATGTTGAAAAATGGATTTTTTTCTGTCTGCTCTATTTGGCTTGCAATATCAACTAACCGCTTTTGACTTAACGTCTCCTGCATTTTCGTTTCAACATCCTGCATGACTTGTTCAATCAAACAGTCATCATGAGGCATGAAAGAATCATGTTCTAAAGAACAACGAAATAAATTGGTTTGTCCTTCTACCGCCTGAATGACGTCTAGAAACGAAATGTCCTCTTTCTTTTTCAGAATGGTGTAACCACCTTTTGCGCCAGATGTTGATTCAATCAATCCTGCCTTCACAAGCTTTGTTAAAATTTTAGATAAATAGGTAGGCGAAAGATCTTGCATCTTGGCGAGAGGCTCAACGCCTATTGCTTTCCCCTTTGGTGCAAGGGTTAAAAAGACCATCGTATGCAGCGCATAGTTGGTCGCTTTAGAATATTTCATAGAAACATTCCTTTCTATCTATTGTAGACCTTTTATGTCTGTAATTGATCATAAAAGATTCAAGAAGAAAAAGCAAGTATTGTGGATCTGCTTCTTTTTTCATTCCACATTTCGCATTTCCTTCCGATAATAGAAGTAAGCACGAATAAAAGCTTGATGAAGACTAGAAGGAGTGAAAAAAATGTCAGATCAACAGCACAATGCAGCACACGAAGAAGAAGAGGAATTTAACGTATACGACATGCTTCCACCCGCAGGAACAATCATTGGCGAAGCAACAGAAGAAGAAATGGAAGCTGCGGCAGCATTAGAAGTGAGACATTACGCCTTTATGCGTCTGCAAGACTCGTACATTCAATTTGATGGATCTTCTTATAAAGAATTGCTTAAAGACTTTCAAGAACTAGAATTTGATTCTGCAAAATTTTGGAGAGCCATCGCACGACGCCTGCAAGTCCCATACGAATGGCCAATCCGAATCGACCATGCAAACGGCCCTATTTATATTGGTGAAACAGAAGATAGCCGTGATGTTGAGGAGAGTGCAGAGTAAAGGAAGTGGTGACCCCCTTTTTGATAAGGGGGTCTATTTTAAAATTGATAGATCTTATTCCTCTAAATCAAATTCCAATGCGATTGATATATTAAAGGCAATTTGGGGCATTTCATCTAATTCTGATTGATTCAAACGCTTCGCAAAACGACGTGCATGCTCGACAACATCAACATGCTGCTTAATCATTTCGTCATTCATTATAAAGATCGTATTGATTGCCCAGCCAACAGTCGTTAACATTTCTTCGTCCTGAAGGGTATCCATATATGTTTCTACTTCAGAAAAAATCCACTTGATATCATCAATTTGTTCCACTTGGAAATTCGCGATTTTTGAAAGTTGCTCAGGGTCTTTGGTTAAAAAGATATCTTTCACTTCTTCTTTTGATAATGGTTTATTCTGTTTTTCATATTCAGCCAGCCATTCTTCATCTGACATCCCATCTTCTTCGCTATCTTCTGCGATATAATGCCCTGCAATCAGTTCATCAAACGAATCCGCTAATTTGAAATCCGTCTCATATTCTAGATCAAAGTAATGAATCGGCGGATGCTCCTTTGTTTCTCTGTAATCCAATGCAATCCATGTATGACCATCACCACAAATGAGCACAAGTCCCTCAGGCAATTCCCATTCTTCTATTAAATAATTACTATCCATGATGCCTTCGCCTTTGGCAATTCCTCTTAAATGATCAAATGACACATGATCCTCTGCCCATCCATTCGGCTGATCTGTTGGAAAAGCATTATGCAAGGTATAACCGCCATTTTGTTCGAGGATAAGCTTCTTATATGTATCAGGCAAGGTGATGCCTAGTTTCTTTTCTGCTTTTGCAATACCTTTTTCATTGATTTTCTTAAATGTCTCTTCACTTTCTCTGTCTGTATCCCAGAATGGTTTCAAATAAAAATACCTCCAATTGTTATTTCTATCTCATTTTACCATTTGAGAGAACTAGTTTAATAGTCCTATTCATAAAAAAAGAGAAGGGTTCCCACTCCTCTTGTTGATTATGATTGTTCCTGATTTCTCGCTTCAAATTCATCTAGCATTGCACGCACTTCATCTGTTGATGATGTGTTCATTAATTGGTTTCTTAGGAAGCTCGCTCCTCTGAATCCTTTTACATAAATCTTAAAGAAACGATGCAGTGCCTTGAATGGACGCAAGCCTAATGAGGAATATTGATCATGAAGATCAAGATGCAACCTTAAAAGACCTAACAGTTCGTCACTCGTATGCTCTTTCGGCTCTTTTTCAAAAGCAAATGGGTTATGGAAAATCCCACGCCCAATCATCACTCCATCTATTCCATATTGCTCAGCGAGCTTTAAGCCCGTTTGACGATCAGGAATATCACCATTGATTGTCAAAAGCGTATCAGGTGCTATTTCATCACGTAGTTTTTTAATTTCAGGAATGAGCTCCCAATGCGCATCTACTTGGCTCATTTCCTTTCTTGTACGAAGATGAATCGATAAATTCACAATGTCTTGCTCCAAAATATGTCTGAGCCAACTACGCCATTCATCGACCTCTGTAAACCCTAGTCTTGTTTTCACACTAACAGGTAATCCCCCTGCTTTTGCCGCTTGAATCAGCTCTGCAGCAACGTCTGGACGAAGAATCAATCCACTGCCCTTTCCGTTTTGCGTAACATTAGGGACAGGACAACCCATATTAATATCGAGCCCCTGAAATCCTAACTCCGCCATTCCAATACTCATTTGTCTGAAGTTCTCAGGCTTGTCTCCCCAAATATGAGCAACAATCGGTTGCTCATCCTCTGTAAATGTTAAACGGCCTTTCACACTTTGAATGCCATCAGGGTGACAGTAGCTCTCACTGTTCGTAAACTCTGTAAAAAACACATCCGGTCTCGCCGCCTCACTCACAACATGACGAAACACAACATCTGTCACTTCTTCCATTGGTGCTAATATAAAAAATGGCCGTGGTAAATCACGCCAGAAATTTTTACTCATCTTTCATCCAATTCCTCTCATGACATAGCGCCTTATGGGGCATGTCCTTCTGTAAATTCTTTCAGCAATTTTTATCATTATATACTTTTGTAAGGATTCAACGCAAAAGGAGTATAAAATGAACAAAATACTATCAGCACTTTATAAAATATCAAAAATTTGAGGAGACGTAAACGCCGTTCAAAAGCTACTTCTGGGAAACGTGTCACGCGACGGGCAGCAGGAACAGCATCCGGCAAACTAATGAAAAGATATTCAAATAAAAAAGCCCTATGCAGGGGCTTTTTAAATTGTAATTGCCTTTTCTGTTACATGATAAGTGTTAGAAGTAATGATTTTATCAAGTGACCAACCGGCAGCGAATAACACAGAAAAAATTGTTAAACTGATAAATAACTTTTTCATCATAACGCCTCCGCCATTTTTAGTATTTGTTGTTGTGCTTTAATGGTCTTTTTTAGATATTCTCTATTCAATTCAAAATTCCCTTTTTGATAATGATAATCTGCGAGTTTTTCTGATAACTCCGCTACATCTTGCCACAAACTTTTGCTTTCTAAATAACTGAGGCTTTCATTTACCTCCGATTCATTATATTCTTCAAAAAGCGCATAAATGATTTTTAATTTAGCTATATATTCTTGGTCGTCTGCAAAGTTAGCTCTATTTAAGCCAATGGTGAAATATTGGTTTCCTCTATCTTTTTTATCTTGTTCGTAGAATACCCAGGACAACATATAAAGTGTTCTAATTCCCGAGATCGTTTCGGCATGTTCTTTTATTTGAATTGAATTTAGAAATTCATTTTCTGCGGTTTCAATTTCTCCGGCTCTTTTTTTCACTAAACCTAAATTATGATGTATTACACCAATAATCCGTTGGGCTGTTTCCTCATTAAGCTCTTGAGCCAAGCTCAAGGCTTCCCTATAATAAGATTCTGCCTCATCTAAGCGGTATAAGTCGTACATATTCGCTCCAAATTTGATATTACAACCGACTACTTTCGCTTTGTAAAACTCGCTTGTTGAATACATTTCTTTTGCTTTTTCCAAATGGTTTAACGATACGAAATGTTGATCAATGCGATAATATGCATCAGCTAGTTTGTAATGAAATTCGGCTCTTTCTATATCATCGGGAACATTCTTTAAATGTTCTTCAGCAGCCTTGTAAAAATTTATAGCAGCAACATAATTTTTTTGGTGGAATTCGTGCATACCTCTAAAGAAGTTTGAATAGTAGTCAAGCGTTCCTTTGACGTGGGGCTGTTTGTTCTCTATTTCTCTGAGTAAATCGGGTAAAGTGGGGCGTTGTTGATTCATTTCAATAGGCACAAGACTTTCAAGCATGAGTCGATGCCTAAACTCCATTAATTGATAATATAGCAGTAAATCTTGATCCTCTTCCATGTGCTCTATTTCTCTTTCAACCTGTTCTTTTAAAATCTCTGCATCCGGCACGCTGAATGTCCTTATAAATCTATACCAATCATTTATTAATATACCAACTTGAGAAGAAAGAATTTTCTCCACTCCTACCATCCCCTTTCTTGCTATTCCCTATAATTACATATATTATCATTTTCAAAATAATTCCACACCGAAAAGAAACCGCAATTTCTCCATAAAATAAAATACAATTATATAGATACACAAATGTATAATATTGAAAAAATACAGTATTGAAATACCATTTACCCTTAATTTGGTTGTTGTTACAATTTTTACGTAAATCAAAAAAGGAGTGATTATCTTATATCAAAGTCCTATAAGAATTTAAGACATATGCCACTGTTTTTTCTCAAGATGTATTTTATAATTGAGGCTCGAACAACAAGATTTTTTTAGCACTATAAACAGCCTCTTCATTAAATTTTCGGAGGCGAAATTACTATGACTTTTAGAAAGAAGTTTGTTCCTGTACTATTAAGCGCAACTTTATTAACTTCCGGTCTTGGTGCGACTACTGCGTTTGCAGCGGAGCCAACTAAATCAATAGCACCAGTACATACAAAGGTATATAAAACATCTTTACAACAAGCCGCAACAAATAACAGCACTGGCCCTATTCAGTCAAATGCTTTAACAACTCAAACAGCCGCAAACGGGGAAGTTTCTACTCAAGGGGCTGTTTCATGGTCATATAAAGCATTCCGAGGTGCTTTACGTTCTGGTGGATGGTTACTATCAAAAGCATTGAAACCCTTTAATCCAAAGGTTGCTGCTTGGATCAGAAAGAAATCTGCTAAGATCGCAAAGGTAATGGATAAAGGGGAAAAGTGGACAGAAAAACAGTTTGTAAAAGCTTTTGTTAAAATGGGTGCACCTAAAGATGTTGCTAAAACTTTGGCAAAATTCATCATTACTCTTATTTAAATAAACAATAAGTGCTATTAGTTTTCTAATAGCGCTTTTTATGGAGGGTATATATTGTCTTTCTCTTATGTGATTTCATTGACTTTTTTAATACTCCTTTTAGTTTCTATCATATTTTATACTTTTTTAAGGAAAAAAAATGTTGTAGATGAACCCCCAGGTGCTATTGCTGCCGTTCTTCTTATTTTACTAATATGTTTTTCCCTTGGTTTCGTTATTGCTATTCCGACTTTCATGCTTTACCTAGTATCATTGGGAGTAAATTTTCTTTTCGGCGAATACATAATTTATGATTCATTTTTCTCTTTGGTGACCTTTTCTTTGTTAGTTAGCATCATCGTAATTTTTTGGTCATTTATAGTTTTATTTATAGGGAAAGGAATTATTTTTTTGTTGAAGGTCCCAAAATGGATAACTTATATTTTAGAATTTTTTGCTTCGTGGGCTCTTATTTACTTCACGATTAAATATGTACTCAATTTAAAGATAATTGAAGTTTCTATATGGGGGAATGGTGTATTAATTTTATCTTTCTTTGTTAGCTTTTTATACATCGGACTTGATATCATATCCTCCGCACTAGATCAAAAAAATCAGAATATAGAAGAAGAACCCCCTATCCTATAATGGAGAAGGGGGTTTATTGATATATAGAATTTATCTAATTAACATAAGGGACGAATATAGATTACTCAAGATATCTGAATTTTTTCTTTTGAATTACGTGAAAAAAATGAAGTACTTAAAAGGTCAAAAGGTGTAAAACTGATATACATAGGAGTTATACAACATCTTCTTACCTTTCCATTAGTTTTTGGCTCAAGGATCTAATTTGACCACATTGATTTTCGAACATCAAATCCCATATATTAAGACATTCATTTGCAATATCTTTTATCTCAGGGATAGTTGAATTAGAGGTTTCGTCATATAATCCAATGATTAATTTAGAAATTTCATCTTCTATCCCCCAAATATCTTCAAACTTACCAACTTCGTTTCCAAGTAAGTGGTAACTCATTGAAAATATAATATCTTTGTAATCAACTATTGATTTTGATTTTTCTTCAAGATAACGAACAAATGCATGTACCATTCTACGGTTTAAACTAGAATTCATTATTTCAATCAAAAAATCCTTATCTCTATTTAAATCAATAAGATCATCATAAAATAATCTTGAAATCGGAATCTCCAAATCTAATTTACTCGCCTTAAATTTAAGCATTATATTTTTTGCGGATGAATTAAATTCATCTTTATTGAAATAATTAGTTGTCATATGGAGAATTGCTTTTGCTTGTACTTCACTCATTTTATCCACATCATTCATTACTTGTGTAAATTCTTTTTTTAGAATAAACATCTCCGAAAGACAATGTCCACCCATTACAACTAATTTTTCATCTTCAGATTTATAGCATTTTTTAATAACTTCTAATACTCGTTCGCGATACTTCGGATATAGTAAAAAGAGCATTTTTTTCGTACCAAAGAAGCCCGCTAGCCTATAATCTTGTTCATATTGAAGTAAAATTAATTCTGATGCCCAATCCCTTTCAATGTTATATGAAGGCCATAATGCGAGTAAACTAGCAAATTTAACTGCCGGATTTTCATCCAATGCCAACTTTTCAATTGTATCTTTAAACTGTTTAAACAAAGTTCTTTCATACCATAATAACTCAGCTATAGCTTGAGCTGAGTTGCCTCTTACACAGTTTAATGCATTACTTTGTAGCATACTAAAGCTACGCATTTCTTTATCCTCATTATTAGTTATATTCGGTTCTCCTAATTCAGGATTTTTGTGGTTGATCGCAATATCCTTTAGAATGTCTAAAATCCCTTGAGGCCATTTTACATTTTTCCTGTCTCTAATGATTGAGCAAATGTCGTTCGCCCGATATGAGGTATAATCATATGGATAGGTCAAAATCACTTTTTCCAATAACTCTACCGGCACATTACTCAATACCTTACTAGATGCAACGCCAGTAAATAAGGAATCTACGAATGATTCCAGAACTTTCTCTTTATTTGAAAGAACTAGATTTATCATTCTTTCAGGTTCCTCGGAAACAGCTTTACTAAAACTATTTGCAAATTCTTCAATAGAAGAACTAATAAAACCTTCTGGAACCTCTATCCATCTGGATGAATCTTTTTGAATAAGTTTTTTATTAGTTAAAATCTCTATCCACTTTTTGTTATTTAATTTTTTCCCCGCTATGGGTGAGCTTATCCATCCGCTGTGCCCATCCGAATATCTATATGAAGTTGACCCTTTAGGGAATTTACGTCTTAAAATACGTAGCAAATCCTTGGCTTGAATACTTAAACGATTATAGGGAAGAATTTCTAGAATTTCTTTTTGGAAATCACCCCAAAAACTCCAATAAACTGTATAACTATTTTTTTCTTTATTATAATCAATTCTTCTTCGATATACATCTTTAGCTTGTGGAGATAGATAACTTAGAATTCGGTTTTCCAATACATTAAAAGTAGCTTCACTGCAGTATCTCGCATGCTTTTTTAATATTTGTTTGGCAAAAAGTAATTTATCACCATTACCACTTGTATTATCGAATATGTTACTGTTAAAATCACTGCATAAATAGTTAATTACAACATCGCTATAACTTTCTGACACTCTGAATAATCCATCCAATATAATTTCATTAAATAAATCATTACCTTTTCCCATGAATTCTTTATAGCGATCAAAGAATTTTTTTGGTTGTTGAGAAATTATTGCTGCATTCGCTTTTTTTATAATTTGGATAGCAGCCCTTTCTAGGCCTCTTTTATGAATATAATATCCAGACCACTCACTATAAATAAAGCTTGTGTCTTTTTCTATTGGAACGAATGGTAATAATAAATTAAGAACCTCTTCTCCATTATTTTTTAAAATTTCAGAGTCATCATAAAGTATTTCATCTTCGTAAGTATAAATTTGTTCCCCCTTACTTTTAATTTTATTTTCCAACAAAAAAGACACTAGCCGTATTGTTCTTATTTCATCATTTTTGAGCATCGCCTTAAAATCGAGATAGTCATCAGCCATTGACGGATAACGTTTATAAAATTTCAGTCTTAATTCAAATAACTCATCCGTATCATCATTTATATCGTGAAAAAAACATTTAGAAAATTTATTATCGTCTTCCTGAGAATTAAATGCATATTTTTCAATGAACATAATATCATCAGCCTCTAAATTCGGGCTTATACTTACGAACAAATTGATAACCATATCTTTCTTAGATGGGGTGTTAAACCATTTCTCTAAAATACCATTTTGCCTAAGCAACTTAATATAATTGGTCTTAGAAAATATGACGTTATTAATAATGTGATTACTGTATCTTTCATTTTCACAGTTATTCACTATAAAGTTTTGTATATTTTCATCTATTTTATCTATCTGATTTAGCACCTCGAAGAAAACAAATTTGACAAAATACCTGATTTGTTTTGCTTCAAACATTTTTTGTCCAACAGTAATAAAATCATGGCTATCAATTTCAAATAAATTTTGCATAAACATTTGCACTTGATATCTTTTACCAGGTGTTTGTTTATCTTTAGTACCAATAATATCTACGATATCTTCACCATCATAATATCTATGAAGCATCTTATCTGCTAAAAAACAGTCTAATATAGACTGATGAGCAAATGAAACTTTTCTATCTTGAATTATTAAGAAAGCATTTGAAGATAAAAATTCTAAGGTTGATTTATTTTCGTTTAATATACTTAAAGGAATAAATATTCTACTAGACTTCTCTAAAAAAGTTACCATCTTATCTTTAATCTGATTTAGATTGTCTTCTCTCAATCCAAACTCAAAACATTTTTCGGAAAGCTGTCCCCACCATTCTGATATCAAATGGCTTGCGGTAGAACATTCTGCATATACTTTGCCAGGGTCTAGCTGTTTCCAAATATATAAATTGCTTGGAATTCTTAGTATCTCTTTCAGTTTACTTGTTAGTTGCTCATAACGCTTTCCAACAATACCCTCAACTAATTCCTCGTCCAACTCATTAACCTGAACCCTATTCCATTGAATAACGTCCTCTTTTGAATCATCTTTTTTAAATAATGATCTAATATTATTATCGTTTTCCAAATCATGAGTTCGACACACAAAAACAACAGATATCTTGTTTGCTCTATCATTATTCAATACCTCTATTTGATTAATAATCTGAGAGCATACTAATAAAGCATCTCTAGAATGCGCCAGAGTCCAACGCAGGGCATCTAACTGATCCAAAATAATTACTGCCCTTTTATTTTTAGAAACACTGTGAATACAATGAGTGATTGATGCAGGTAATCCTAAATCTTCTCCCCATTTCTCGGCAGTCATACCGGGAACTCGTTTATCTAATTTAATTGCCAAATATGGTATATGATTTTCTTCACAATAATTGATAACATCTTCTGTACATCCACTTTTCCCTCTTCCAGCCTTTCCATGTATTATTATAGATTTCTCTGAATCTAATGCTTCCCTACATATAGAAAATTCTTTTCTCTTTATAAGACTATTGCCCAACGGAATAAAAGCTGATTTATATTCGCGATTCAAATCCTCTATCCTAGGCTTGATTTGTTCATTAGACGAAAGGTGTCTATTCCCTCCTAACAAATAATCGTCCCTTTGCTCCTCAATTGTTCTGATAATTTCCCATTCTGATTTACCAATTGACTCAACAACCATTGATACAATTGCCTTGTCTTTAATATCTAATAACGATTCTCGAAAATTTACTAGTATTTCAAATAACTCAGAGAAGTACTCTTCAAAATCGCTCGGTTTCTTAATAGGCGTATGCTTAAATTCATCTTTTTTAAGATTGACAAATTCGACCGCTTCTTGTGCTAGTTTCTTAAATATATCTTGGTAATCTTCCTTTGTAGTGTTATATGCATAAAATACTCTTTGTATTATTGTTTCAACAGTCTTACTCTGTTCAAGAAATTCTATAAAATAGTTACTATCAACCTCAGTATTATCAAACTTACGATTAAATTCAGTAACTGTATCTTCTATGTCTTTAATTAATCTCTTTTCATCTCGATTTGTTAAACCCTTTGACAAAAGATAACCGGCAAAGTTTGGGGCTATCAAAGTTCCAGCTATATATGCTAAAATGCTCACTATTATTCCCCCCTAATCGACGACCATGATTTTTCTTATATTCTAATAACAAACCTTCTCATCATCCTTTTAATTACCAATTTTACATTTTATTCATATTCCTATTATATCAAAAAGTTAAAATAATTTTCTGTGAATTGGCTGATTAAGTACCAGTAGTTACCAACAAAGAGTTTGAGGGAACTTCAACTAAAACTTTTTTAATCCCCCTACTATAAAAAAAAGACAACCACCATACAGGTTAGTTGCCTTCTTTTAAAATAAGTTGCGCCACGCACTCCACATGACTCGTATGCGGAAACATATCCACAGGCTGCACTTCCTCCGTCACATACCCACCATCTTCAAGAATACGCAAATCACGAGCTAGCGTCCCAGGATTACAGGACACATACACAACACGGTTTGGTTTCATCTTTAAAATCGTATCAAGCAGTGCTTCATCACAGCCTTTTCTTGGCGGATCGACCACTAGCGTATCTGCTTTAATGCCTTCTTTGTACCAGTTTGGGATGACAGTTTCTGCTTCGCCGACTGCGAATTCAACATTATTGATTCCGTTTAAGGCAGCGTTGCGTTTTGCATCTTCAATTGCTTCTGGGACAATTTCAACCCCATATACTCTGCCTGCTTTTTGTGCGAGAAATAAGGAAATCGTACCGATTCCACAGTATGCATCGATGACGGTTTCTTCTCCTTGCAGCTCGGCATATTCAAGGGCTTTATCGTAAAGCACCTTTGTTTGAGCTGGGTTCACTTGATAAAATGAGCGGGCTGAAATAGCAAATTTGATGTCGCCAATCGTGTCATAAATGTATTCTTCTCCCCATAAAACGGTCGTTTCGTCTCCGAAAATGACATTTGTCTTCTTTGAATTCACGTTTTGCACAATTGACCGAACATGTGGGAAGCGTGCTATAATCTGCTCAATCACCTGTTGCTTTTGCGGAAAATCAGCCGTTCTTGTGACAAACACAACCATCATTTCACCTGTTGCAATACCGTAACGAACCATGACATGGCGAAGCCAGCCTTTATGACGTTCTTCGCTATATGCTTTGATGCCAAACGCATTGCAGATGTCTTTTACTGCCTGTACCACTTCGTCATTTTCTGATTGCTGGATCAAGCATTTTTCCATATCAATGATTTCATGGGTACGCTGCTGATAAAATCCAGCAACAAGTCCGCCTTCCCGTTCGCCAACTGGTACTTGTGCTTTGTTTCGGTAGTTCCAAGGGTCTTCCATGCCGAGTACAGGATGAACTTTTACACGGCTCATATCAAGCTTGCCGATCCGCTCCAATACGTCCTTTACTTGTTTCTGTTTAAATTGCAGCTGACCTTCATAGCTCATGTGCTGGATTTGACAGCCGCCGCACTGCTTGTAAATGGGACATGGCGCATCTTGCCTGTGCTGACTTTCCTTTGTCAGCTCCATGAGTCGTCCAAAAGCAAATCCTTTTTTGACACGTGTGACTTTGATTTTCCCTTGTTCGTCAGGAAGGGCATTCGGTACAAACACAGGGAAACCCTCAATTTTCGCTACTCCTGCACCTTCGTGCGTTAAATCTTCGAAGGTTACATTGTAGTATTCATTCTTTTCAACAGGCGGTTTCATTTTCACCAATTTTATCACCTCATTTGCAAAGAAAAACTTGGTCGCCATAAGGAACCAAGTTCAGTCTTCACCCTATTTTTTCAGCTGTTGCTTTTGGCACAATAAATTCAATATGGCGATACAGGTTTTCAAATTCACCTGGCAGCATGCCGCCGTATTCACCATCTAAATTCAATTGCATTTTATCTTTTACATCTACCTTCACGCGATTCGCTTTTGCGTAGATGACATTGTTATCATGAATATGCTCGCCTCTGAGTGCAAGGCTGACCACTCGAATGGCTTCTGCTAGATTGACCTTCTTTAGAATGATCAGGTCAAACATCCCATCATCTAGAATGGAATCTGGTGCGAGCTTTTCAAAGCCGCCTACTGAGTTTGTTAGTGAAACAAGAAACAGCATGATTTCTCCATGAAACAATTTGCCGTCATATTCAATTTCGACTTCTGTCGGACGAATGGAAGGAAGCATCTCCATGCCTTTCAAATAATACGCAAGTTGTCCTAGCATGGTTTTCAGCTTACTAGGCACTTCATAGGTCAGCTCTGTTAATCGGCCGCCTCCCGCAATATTAATGAAATACTGTCCATTCACTTTACCAATATCAAGCGGCTTTGCTACACCATCAATGATGGCATCTGTCGCTTTTAAAATATCTTCTCTTGGAATGCCAAGTGCTCTTGCGAAGTCATTGGTCGTTCCAACTGGAATGATTCCTAATTTTGGTCTTTTTTCAAGCGGTGCTAATCCATTGACGACTTCATTAATCGTGCCGTCTCCACCAGCTGCTACAATTAAATCAAAATCTCTCTGTGCGGCTTTTTCGGCTGCTTGTGTTGCATCTCCTGCACATGTCGTTGCATGACAAGATGTTTCATAGCCAGCCTGTTCAAATTTTTGCAAAACCTGCGGTAAATTCTTCTTAAAGAGTTCACGTCCAGATGTCGGATTGTAAATAATTCGAGCACGTTTCATTCATCATCATCCTATTATCATTATGCAATCTATTTTTCACCACTAACAACCTTTAATTATACTATGAGATTTGAAAATGGCAACAGAACACCCCCCTAATATTTGAAATCTCACGGTACGTTTCCCTCAGCAGATCAGCATTCTGATAAGATAAAAGAAAACGATGAAAAGGATGGTATGCCATGAAAAAACCTGTCTATTTCAATCATGACGGCGGTGTTGATGATCTCGTGTCCTTATTTCTGCTTCTTCAAATGGAACACCTGAAAGTGATCGGGACGTCTGTGATTCCTGCTGATTGTTATTTAGAGCCTGCGCTGAGCGCCTCTCAGAAAATTATTGATCGATTTAGCCCATATGAGATTGAAGTAGCCGCTTCCAATTCTAGAGGAGTGAATCCCTTTCCAAAGGAATGGCGCATGCATGCTTTTTATGTAGATGCCCTGCCAATTTTAAATGAAAAAGGCGCTATTGATACAAAAATATCTAAGCTTCCTGCACATCTTCATCTGATTGAAACGGTGAAAAAGTCAACCGAACCTGTTACGCTGCTCTTTACAGGACCGCTTACAGACCTTGCACGCGCCTTAGAAGAAGATCCTTCCATCTCAAATAAAATTGAGAAACTGGTGTGGATGGGCGGCACATTCCTTGAAAAAGGCAATGTCGAAGAACCCGAACATGATGGAACAGCAGAATGGAATGCTTTTTGGGACCCTTATGCTGTGAGCACCGTATTTCAAGAGCGTTTTCCAATTGAAATGGTCGCACTGGAAAGCACGAATCAAGTCCCGCTCACACTCGATGTCCGTCAACGATGGGCTTCCCTTCGCTCTCACATCGGGATTGACTTTATTGGACAATGTTATGCCTTTTGTCCGCCTCTCATTCATCACGAAACGAACTCGACTTACTACTTATGGGATGTGCTGACAACGATCACTCTTGCATCCACCTCATTTACCCGTTCAAAAGAAATGAATGCAATTGTTTATACCGAATCGCCAAGACAAGGACGTACTGAAGAACATCCAGATGGAAAATCGATTCAAGTCATTGACCACGTTGATCGAGATGCCTTTTTCGAGGCCTTTGAAGAGCTTATGAGAAAAGCGGTTTGTCAGATTTCATCATAAAAAAGCCCCGCTTATTAGCGGGGCTTCCTCTTACTCTTCTTCAGCGTATTTTTTCTTACGTCTAAACTTGCTTAAGATTTCATACACGATTGGCACGATGACCAATGTGAGAAGTGTAGAACTTGTTAAACCGCCAATAACGGTGACGCCAAGTCCTTTTGATACGATCTGACTTCCGCCTTCAAAACCTAATGCGAGTGGCAACAATGCACCAATTGTCGCAAGTGCCGTCATTAAGATTGGGCGTAATCTTGTTGTACCTGCTTCAAGTAAGGCTTCTCTTGTTGAAAGACCTTCTTTTTCTTTATGAATCACTCGGTCAATCAAGACAATGGCATTTGTTACAACGATTCCGATCAGCATCAGCAATCCAATCATGGCATTTAAACTGATGGTTTCTTTCGCTACAAACAATCCAACGAGTGCCCCAATAATCGTAAATGGAAGTGAGAACAGAATCGCAAATGGTGCAAGACCTCCGCCAAATGTAATGACGAGAACGAGGTATACAATAGCAATCGCTGCAAGCATTGCGAGTCCTAGCTGTGTAAAGGATTCCTCAATATCCGCACTTACACCGCCTGTATCAATCGTAACGCCAGATTTTAAATCAAGCTTGTCAACTTTCTTCTGGACATCTTGTGTCACACTTGATACGTCGTCTGTTGTCATGTCACCAGATACTTCAGCGTAAATCTTCCCATCACGCTTTGTCACAGTGTTTGCTGTTGTGCCATCTTTCACTTTCACCACATCGCCAATTCGGACTTGTTGTCCTGTTGGTGTTGTGATCTTTTTATTCTCTAGATCTTTTTTACTCTTGTATTCATCTTTTTCCGTTTGAAGCTTCACATCTAGTTCTTTGCCGTCCTCTGTTACTTTCGTCAACGTTGTTTCATTACTTTGAGGAGCGATCGCCTGTGCGATTTGTGAAGCGGTCAAGCCTAGTTTCGCCAGTTTTTCTTGATCTGCATTAAACGTATATTCGTCATACTTCTCAGATAAGCTTGTGCTGACGTTTTTCAAGTTCTTCTCATCTTTTAAAATGTTCTCGACATCTTTGACTGTGCCTTCAATATCACTTGCTTTGTCACTGTACACATAGTACGTCACTGTATTGCTTGCGCCAGCAGATGAGAAGTCTTGTGATTTCCATTCCCCTTTAGACGTTTTGTCTTGAAGGGCTTTAACCACACGATCTTTTTCTTTATCAAAGTTCGGTGTGTCATCGTCGTATTGTACGAAGAATAATGCACCGTTAGAGTTTCCACCAACACTTGCTGTCAGTGCATTTGAAGAGCCTAATGAATATTGAACCGTATTGACATGATCACGTTTCATTAAGTAATCTTCTGCCTTTTTCGTTTCAGCAATGGCTTGTTCTCTTGTTTGTCCAGGCTCTGGCGTGTATGTCACCATTGCCGTTTTTTCTGCTTCCTGTGGTAAGAAGCTGACACCGACAAGTGGTGCGAGGAATAAGCTTCCGATCAGCATCAGAATCGCAATTCCTGACGTGATCCATTTATGGTTCAATGTCCAATTGAGTACACGTCTATAACCACCAGCAAGTTTGCTTGGTTTGTGTTCTTTTACCTTTTTCGCTTTGCCGTACAGGTTCTTTTTAAATAGGCTGTGAGCCATCATTGGAACGATTGTAATGGCGACAAGTAGTGAAGCCATTAGAGCAAACACAATGGTTAATGCAAATGGGATGAATAGTTCACCAATCATTCCACCCACTAGCGCTAATGGCAAGAATACCGCAATTGTGACAATCGTCGAAGACATAATCGGAATAAACATTTCTTTTGTTGCTTCTCTAACGAGTGCTTTGCCTTTTAACGGTTCATCTTTTAACGCCATTCTTCGATAGATGTTTTCTATGACGACAATCGAGTCATCGACAACACGTCCAATGGCGACTGTCATGGCACCAAGTGTCATGATATTTAATGTGATATCTAGCTGATTTAATAATAAAACAGCAATCAACAGGGATAACGGAATGGAGATGACCGAAATTAATGTTGATTTGATATCTCGAAGGAACAACATGATGATAATGATCGCAAAGATTGCTCCGATGATCGCCTTGTTCAGCATTGTGCTGACAGATTCTTTAATCGGCTCTGCTTGATCATATGTCGTGCTGACTTTGATTCCTTTATTGTCTTTTTTGAATGTTTCAAGTTCTTTTGTGACTGCTTCTGCTACACTCACTGTGTTGGCATCAGAGCCTTTGACAATTTGCAGACCGATACTGTCTTTTCCGTTCGTTCTAGAAATCGATTCTGCATCTTTTACGACTTTAATATCTGCAATCTCAGAAAGTTTGATCGTCGGCAGCTCTACCGATTGACCGCTTGCTGCACCTGTACCAGTTTGCTGCTGAGCTGCTGCTGCCTGCTGCTGACTTGCACTTCCAGCCTGTTGATCAGCACCTTGAGCTCCTGCATTTCCTGAGCCGCTAGAAGACGCCCCAGCTCCTGCGCTTCCCGCACCGCCGCTTGCACTTGGTGTAACAGGAATTCGCATGTTTTTCAAATCTTTAACACTTAGAATATTGCCATCCACTACGACTGATTTTTGCTTGTTGCCAAATGTGTATAACCCTAAAGGTACATTGACATCAGAGCCTTTGATCATGTTTTGGACAGTTTCTTCATCTAAACCATATTCCTTTAATTTCTTTTGTTTAAAAGAAAATTCTACTTCTTTGATTTGTTGTCCAGAAGCTTCGACAGAAGAGACACCATCTAAGCCTTGAAGAGAAGGAATAAGATCATTTTCCACTTTTTGTGTCAGGTCTTGTAAAGATTCTTTGTCACCAGAGACACTAAGAGCTAAGATTGGAATCGCGTTGATGCTAAAGCGTGCGATTTTTGGTTTTTCTGCATTTTCTGGAAAATTGATATTGCTAATGGCATCTTCAATTTCCTTCTTTGCTTCATCCATATCTTTATTGTAATCGTACTCGATTTGAATCGATGAGGCATTTTCAAAAGAATTAGAAGTGACCACATTCACCCCATTGAGATTTTGTATCGACTTCTCAATTGGATCTGTCACCTTATCTGATACTTCGTCCGGCGTTGCGCCAGGATACGTTGTAGAAACCGTAATGACTGGAGTGTTGATATTCGGGATTGATTCTTGTTTCATATTCAATCCGGCATATAGACCAGCAACTGTTACGATAATCGTCATGAGCCATACAGCGAACTTGTTCTTTAATACAAAATTGATGATCGAATTCATTATGTCCTCCATTTTCCTTTATGTATTGACTGACTGGTCATTCTATATCATAATAAACGGTGATATACAATGCCGTCAACCATTTCACTTGCGTTTGACGTAACATTCTAAAGCTGAAGGGGCCTTATTTCATGAACGAAAAAAAAGAAAAAATCATTAAAGCAAGCATTCAGTTGTTTGCGAAAAAAGGTTTTTCTTCTACGACCATTCAGGAAATTGCAGATGAATGCGGAATTTCTAAAGGTGCATTTTATTTGCATTTCAAATCAAAAGAACAGCTTTTCAACAGAGCGTTTGAATATTATATCGACACGTCTATGCAAAGTATTGAAAAGATTCGAAAAGAAAATCAACATCTTGCGCCTAGAGATATCTTTCAGAAACAAATCGCTGAACAGTTCCAGCACTTTGCTGAGAACAAGGATTTTATCATTTTGATCCTCAGCGAGAACATTATTCCGGAAAACCAGCAAATTAAAAAGTATTCCAAAACGGTTAAAAAACAGATGAATGATGAAATCCAAATTTCTATTTTGACCACGTATGGACAGGAGATCGAACCATATATAACTGACCTGTCAGTCATGATTCAAGGAATCATCCAATCTTATGTGCAAGTACTGCTTTTGCAAGATCAGATGCAATTATCATGTGATGAGCTCTCATCCTTTATTCTTGACCGATTTGATGATTTGGTGCATGGGCTTCTTCGTTCTCATGCGAAGCCGATTCTAAAGCAAAACATTTGGGATGATGAAGCGCCAAATGCCGCTACTCTTCAAGAAGAGCTTCGATTGTTAAAATCTGAGCATCTGCTTTCGGATGATACCCTTGTATCCATTGAAGTTATTGAAGAAGAATTGGCCAAAGCTGAGCCTCGCAAGCCGGTCATTCAAGGGATGCTGACAAATTTAGAAACGTGTGAGGACTCCGCTGTCCAAAGAGCTGTGGAACAATTGAAGCTATTCCTCCAATGACAATACGTGGCGATGTTCACTTTAGTTCACTTTTATCCCCTTCGAATATGTGCTAAAGCTTATGCTTCATTATAAAAAAAGAACCAATGAATTGATATACGGCGGTGGTCTGAATCTGTGATAAGACCCTGTCATATCCATCAACAAAAAAACCGCCTCTTCCATGAGGCGGTTTTTGCAATTTATCGTTTTTTGATTTCTTCAAGAAGAATCTTGTTGACCATCGGCGGGTTTGCTTGGCCCTTCGATGCTTTCATGATTTGTCCGACTAAGAAACCAATTGCGCGGTCTTTTCCATTTTTGAAGTCTTCAATGGATTGCGGGTTGTTATCAAGAGCTTCTGTGACAAGTTTGAGCAGTGCACCTTCGTCAGAAATTTGGACAAGTCCTTTTTCTTTGACGATTGTTTCTGCGTCGCCCCCATTTTCGATAAGTTCTTTGAATACCTTTTTGGCAATCTTAGAAGAAATCGTTCCTTTTTCGATAAGCTTGATCATACCAGCCAGTCCTTGCGGCGTTAGCTTCGTATCTTCCAGCTCTTTTTGAGCCGAGTTCAAGTAGGCAGATACTTCACCCATGAGCCAGTTTGATGCTTGCTTCGCTTCAGCACCCTCTGAAATGGTCGCTTCAAAGAAATCAGACATTTCTTTTGTCAGCGTCAGTACCATTGCATCATATGCAGGAAGTCCAAGTTCATCAATGTAGCGTTTGCGGCGCTCGTCTGGAAGCTCTGGAATGGATGCTCTTACGCGTTCTTTCCACTCGTCATCAATATACAGCTCCACCAAATCTGGTTCCGGGAAGTAGCGGTAATCATCAGAGCCTTCTTTGACACGCATGAGGATCGTCTTTTTAGACGCTTCGTCATAGCGGCGAGTTTCTTGTTCGATCAATCCGCCAGAAAGCAATACTTGCTCTTGGCGTTTTTCTTCGAACTCAAGACCTTTTTGGACGAAAGCAAATGAGTTTAAGTTCTTCAGCTCTGTTTTCGTTCCAAACTCTTCACGGCCGATTGGACGAAGAGAAATGTTGGCATCACAGCGCAGTGAGCCTTCTTCCATCTTACAGTCAGAGACGCCTGTATATTGAATAATGGATTTTAATTTTTCTAAGTAAGCATACGCTTCTTCTGGCGTACGAATGTCTGGCTCAGATACGATTTCAACAAGTGGTGTTCCTTGACGGTTGAAATCGACGAGTGAATAACCGTCGCCTGTGTGCGTCAGTTTTCCTGCATCCTCTTCCAAATGAAGACGTGTAATACCAATTCGTTTTGTTTTGCCGTCTACTTCAATTTCAATCCAGCCGTTTTCACCGATCGGTTTATCAAATTGAGAAATTTGATACGCCTTTGGGTTATCAGGATAGAAATAGTTTTTACGGTCAAATTTTGTATCAGTTGCAATCTCACAGTTCAGTGCCATTGCTGCTTTCATCGCAAAGTTCACCGCTTCTTTGTTCAGCACAGGTAGTACGCCTGGATAACCAAGATCGATGACACTTGTTTGCGTATTGGCAGCCGCACCAAAAGGCGTCGGTGAGCTTGAGAAAATTTTTGATTGTGTTTTGAGCTCTACGTGGACTTCAAGTCCAATTACCGTTTCAAAGTTCATTCTGATTCACCCCTTACAGTTCAGGTTTTGCTTTATGATGATCTGTTGCTTGTTCGAAAGCGTGAGCCACGCGGTAAACGGTTCCTTCATCAAAGTGTTTACCGATGATTTGCAGTCCTAACGGAAGACCATTTGCAAATCCACAAGGCACACTGATTCCTGGAACGCCTGCAAGGTTAACAGGGATCGTTAAAATGTCGTTTGCATACATCGTGAGTGGATCGCTTGTCTTTTCACCAATGTTAAATGCCGGAGTTGGTGTTGTTGGTCCTACAATGACATCATACTTTTCAAAAACATCTTCAAAGTCTTTTTTGATCAGCGTACGGACTTTTTGTGCCTTTTTATAGTATGCATCGTAATACCCTGAGCTTAGAGCGAATGTGCCTAGCATGATGCGGCGTTTGACTTCGTCTCCAAAGCCTTCAGAACGGGTATTTTTATATAAATCAATCAGGTTGTCTGCATTGTCTGTACGGTAGCCATAGCGAATACCGTCAAAACGCGCAAGGTTTGCAGATGCTTCTGAAGATGAAAGCAAGTAGTAAGTCGCAAGCGCATATTTAGAATGCGGAAGAGACACTTCTTCCCATGTGGCACCAAGTCCTTCTAATACTTTCAACGCTTGAAGAACAGACTCTTTTGCTTCTTCGCCAACACCTTCGCCAAGATATTCTTTTGGCACAGCGATTTTCAAGCCTTTGATGTCGCCAGTTAATGAAGAAAGAAAATCTGGGACATCGACATTTGCACTCGTTGCGTCCATTTGATCAACACCAGAAATCGCTTGAAGAATATATGCGTTGTCCTCAACATTACGCGTAATCGGCCCAATTTGATCTAATGATGAAGCAAATGCGATTAAACCGTATCTAGATACACGGCCATACGTTGGTTTAAGACCAACAACACCACAGAATGATGCCGGCTGGCGAATGGAGCCGCCTGTATCTGATCCAAGAGAGAATGGTACTTCTCCAGCTGCAACAGATGCTGCTGAGCCACCACTTGACCCACCTGGAACTGTGTTTAAATTCCACGGGTTTTTCGTTGCTTTGAAGCCAGAGTTCTCCGTAGAAGATCCCATCGCAAATTCGTCCATGTTTAATTTACCGATTGTGACAGCTTCCGCTTCTCTTAAGCGGTTCACAACGGTTGCATCGTAAATAGGATCGAAGTTTTGCAAGATTTTACTTGATGCCGTTGTACGTAAATCTTTCGTCACGATGTTATCTTTGACACCGATCGGCATACCGAACAATAGACCAAGCTCGTCCTTTTCACCAACGGCCTCGTCCAATTCCTTTGCGTACGCGCGTGCTTTCTCTTCGTCCAGCGCTAGGAATGCTTGTACTTTCCCGTCTACTTCATGGATTCGTTTATAAGACTCGTCCACTAAATCAGAAACAGACAGTTCCTTTTTATGTAAAAGCTCTTTTAATTCAGAAATTTTGTGGTCAAACAGTGACATGCCTCAGGCCTCCTTTAGTCCAAAATTGATGGCACACGAATATAGCCGTCTTTATGATCAGGCGCGTTTTTGATGACTGCCTCAATGGAAAGACCTTTATTCGGAACATCTTCTCTCATGACGTTTTTCATTTTTAATACGTGTGTTGTTGGTTCAACGTTTTCCGTATCTACCTCGTTTAACTGCTCTGCAAATGAAATGATGCTATCAAGCTGTTCTGTAAACATCTCAGCTTCTTCTTCTGTAATCGCAAGCCGTGCCAAATGCGCAACATGCTTTACTTCTTCTATTGAAATTCTTGACATGCAGGTTCACCTCCAAAAATGATACGTGTTCGTGGTCATGATCATAAGTCATATACACTTTATCATATCAAATTTTACTGTTCTAAAGCAACTTTACGAGGTCGCCCAGAAAGGCTTTGTCCACTAATATGTCATTGTGGTGCAGCCATTGTCTAAAATATTCATCAAGGTGACTTTTATTTTTCAGAAAATTTTTTCTTTTATTTAATTGGGTAAGCGCTTACATATAGACGCTTATCACGCATACACGTATTTTTTTGTCTGATGAGGATGTTTAAGAAGGTTGATCACTTGGGAATACTCTGATAGGTTAAGTAACCATAGCAGTGAGCAGACAGTTCAATAGGCTGTTCTTTGTATATTTTGATTGAGGTGATGTCAAATTAATACGAAAAAGGTGATATGGAAACATGAGTATTGAGATTGTAATTTCTCTATCTATTTATTTTATTGGAATGCTTGCTATTGGCTGGTATGCATTCAGAAAAACAAACGACTTGAATGATTATATGTTAGGCGGACGCGGGTTAGGTCCTTATGTAACGGCTCTATCTGCTGGTGCAGCTGATATGAGTGGGTGGATGCTGATGGGGCTTCCAGGCGCTATGTATACAACTGGTCTTTCATCTGGATGGCTTGCTGTTGGGTTAATTAGTGGGGCTTACTTAAACTATCTATTCCTAGCGCCACGATTGAGATCGTATACAGAAGTTGCTGATGATGCGATTACCATTCCAGACTTTTTTGACAAACGGTTTAAAGACTCATCTACTTTATTGAAAGCTGTCTCAGCTGTCATCATTATGATTTTCTTTACGCTTTACACCTCATCAGGTATGGTATCAGGCGGACGCTTATTTGAATCAGCGTTTGGTGCTCATTATATGTTTGGCTTAATCTTAACTTCTAGTATTGTCATTTTGTACACACTATTCGGCGGCTTTTTGGCAGTTAGTTTAACTGATTTTGTTCAAGGAGCTATTATGTTTTTAGCATTAGTGCTCGTGCCGATCGTTGCCTTTACTCAATTAGGTGGACCTGTTGCCACATTCAATGATATTCAACAGATTGACCCTAAATTGCTTGATATTTTTAGAGGAACGAGCGTCATTGGCATTATTTCCTTCCTCGCTTGGGGACTCGGTTACTTTGGACAGCCGCACATTATTGTTCGCTTTATGGCGATTACGACTGTAAAAGATTTAAAGCCAGCACGTCGTATCGGTATGAGCTGGATGATTGTGTCTGTCATTGGTTCACTATCTGTCGGTTTAGTCGGCGTGGCGTATGTTCATGAAACAAGCACCACTTTGGCAGACCCAGAAACCATCTTTATTGTGTTTTCTAAAGTGTTATTCCATCCATATATTACTGGATTTTTACTTTCTGCCATTTTAGCTGCAATTATGAGTTCAATTTCTTCTCAGCTGCTTGTCACTGCAAGTGCGATGACAGAGGATTTATACCGTACATTCTTTAGAAGAAAAGCCTCTGACAAAGAACTTGTGATGATTGGACGTATCTCTGTACTAGTCGTAGCGATTGTTGCCATTTGTCTCTCTCTAAACCCAAGTGATACTATTCTTGACCTTGTCGGTTATGCTTGGGCTGGATTTGGATCTTCATTCGGTCCAGTCATCTTGTTATGTCTATACTGGAAACGAATGACTCATCATGGCGCTTTAGCCGGAATGATTGTTGGGGCTGTTGTCGTTCTCGTTTGGATTTCAACAGGCTTAAACAACACGACTGGATTGTACGAAATGGTTCCTGGATTTATTTTAAGTGGTTTGACTGCTATTATTGTCAGCCTCTTAACAAATAAACCGTCTAAAGCTTCTAAAAAGCTATTTAGCAAAATGGAAGACCATCTCGAAGAAGAAACAAAATAACTAGACATGAGGAGTCATCTGCATTATGCGGATGACTCTCTTTATTTTTAAATAAAATGCTTTTCTTTCTCCCGTTTCTGAATAAAATAGAAGTTGTGCAGCCATATGGGCTGTGAGAAGATCATATACATGATGTGAAACGTACATGAAGTGAAAGGAGCGATACGCATGTTTTGGACAATTGAATGGGATACGGTCTTAAAATTAGCCGTTGCCACCTTAATCGGTTTGATCATCGGTCTTGAACGCGAACTTAAGAAAAAGCCGCTTGGGCTGAAAACGTGTATTGTCATTGCTGTCAGCTCCTGCGTATTAACCATCATCAGCATTGATGCAGCCTACAATTTCCCTCGAGTCTCTAAGCTTCAAATGGACCCACTCAGGTTACCGGCGCAAATTATATCTGGTGTTGGTTTTATTGGAGCAGGTGTGATTCTTCGCAAAAGCAATGACGTCATCTCAGGTCTTACGACATCTGCGATGATTTGGGGAGCAGCAGGACTTGGGGTTGCAACAGGTGCAGGTTTTTATAAAGAAGCCTTCCTCAGTCTTTTCTTTATTCTCGTCAGTGTGGAATTTTTACCTTGGCTCTTCCAGCGAATTGGACCCATTCGCTTACAGGAAAAAGAAATCCGCATCAGAATGTCACTTTCTGATCGAAACCGCATGACAGAGATTTTAAAAGAAATGAAAGCACTCAATATTCGTATTCATTCTGTACGTATTGATGATTTAAAGGAAAAGGACTATCCGATCATGGAAGTACGTGTTCGCGTACATAAAGACCGCTATACAACCGATGTGTACTTTGATATTAAAGATTTAGAAGGCGTTGTTGGTGTGAAGTGTGATACGGTTTAGGATAAAAAGCCCCTTGCTATATGAAACAGCAAGGGGCTTTCTATTTATGTTGTTAGCTGATGAAAGTCAAAAGGCGTAATTGGGGTTTTGTCCTCAATCTCCTTTCGAAAACGCGCCAGCATGGCACTTTCGTCAGCGCTTAGTGTTCGGAGATCAAATGCTTGATGTAAAAGCCCATAAATAAGCATATGACGCAGCATAAGGAAATCTGGTATTGTCGCCAGCCATGCGTCATCAAGCTCATTCTCCTGTCGATAGCCTTTGAGAAAATGGCTCATAAATTCACCCGTAAATTCAGCTTTATCCTCATACGGAATCACCGGATACCAAAGAACGTTGTATAGCAAAATGCTTATATCATTGATAAACCAGTGATACCCACAATCATCAAAATCAAATGCAATGATTTCTCCCTGATGATAATGGAAGTTCCCGTGATGTAAATCCGCATGCACCAGTCCATAGACATCCTTGGATATTCGGAGCTGGTGAAGCTTTTGCATCAGTTCATCTTTTCTCTGCAACACAACCGTTTGATCAGAAGGAATATACGTTTCAAGCTTTAATTGCTCCTCCTCATACCACTCTTGACGCTTATAGCGAGGATCTTTCACTTGATATTGTTTAGTCGTTTGATGCATACGCCCAGTATAGGCTCCTAACGCTTGAAACAACTGTCCATTCCAATCTGCTTCGGTCACTTTTCTGCCGGGCGCCTTTTCGTACACTCTCAGCAAAAAAGCGCCTCCTGCTTGATCGGGAATCGCTTCAACATCTTTTCCTCTTGCGGATAAAACCGGTTTAGCTACTGAGATTCCATGTTGAGATAAATACCGAATCCAGTCCATTTCTCCTAGAATATATGTGCGGGAGCGGCGAATGGTATGGGTGATTTTCAATATATAACTCGACCCTTTTTCATCCGTATATTCATACACATAATTTTCTGCATCGGCTAGAAATGTGACCTGTTCTGGCTGAAAATGATAGAGTAGAGCCGCTTTCTTTAAGACCATTTGTTCATCGTATCGTGCTTTTACTTCTTTATGCATGCTGATTCTCCTTTTATCGTCTTTTTACTTATACATGACGGTAATCAGCATTTATACGAGCATCAACATACCTGCCTTTCCTTTTGGTTTCTTCACATACTTTGACAAAAGTTGAAAAATTCCTCTAATTAGAAATAAAAAACCGCCAAAAGGCGGTTTTCAGATGGTTGACAAAGGGCAAAAATGAACTTGATTTTAGCCCTTTGTCTTCTTTTCAGCGTGATAGAAAACCTTTGAAGTCTAGGAAGGACGAGTACTGGCGCGGAGCGAATGTCACATTCGTGAGCACCAGCACGCAGGACTGACAAAGAATGCGATGGTTTGTCTACACGCTAAAAACCGCCAAAAGGCGGTTTTTATTTAGTCATATATATGGACCGTTGGTTCTTTATCTTCAGCATTTTTTGTGATGAGGGCTTCTTGCTGATCAGAAGAGGTGATGTTGATTTCTATATTGGTGCTCTTATAGTAATCCATGACTTCACCTGTTAAGTATTGCGTGAATGCCACGACTTCTGTTTTTCCGTAGAATTGCATTGGAATTTCTACTTTCATTTTTTGCAAGTTCCCGTTTTTATAGAAACCTTTGCCTACCACACCTGTGTAATTCGGGAAGTAGTCTTCTACCTTTGTCTTGAAGCGGTCAAATCGCTCTGAATCATCTTTGTAGCTGCTCTTGGCATTATCTGAAGGGAAGAAGACATTCTCTTCTTTAATCGTATCCCAACTGCCAATATCAGCTGATCCTGCTTTTACATCAGTTTTAGCGATGAAGTTTCCTGGAACAATAGATGATTTTGGTGCTTGTTTATAAAGAGCAATCATGACTGGGACTTTTTGCAGTCCGTCCATTTGACGAAGTCGTTTAATGACTTGTTCCGCAATTTTTTCGCCCTCTGCTAAAAGTTTCTTTGAATTCTTCGATGAATCGATGGTCACCTCTTGCTGAGGATCTCCGATATTTTCGCGATAATAATAGACAGAGTTAAGCGCAAGACCGATGACAACCCCGCCAAGCTGTAAGCTATTTTTATCTTTTCTGATTAAGTAATTATGCTCTAACATGGAAGCTAAGTAGATTGGACTACTTTCATTTTTTGACTTTGTTGAACCTGAGTTTGGAAGAGCAGGGTTTAAGCCTAAGTTCTTAAAGTCTTTGTCTTCTTTTTCAGCTTTTTTCAGATCACTGCCTGTTTTTTTGCGGGCAAGCCAGCTGAGAACAGTATCTTCATCTAAATGCTGTCCTTCTTGGAACAGATAATCGTTTGTATTGAATGATTCTGTTGCCAGGCGCATGAGTCCTGTTTCAAATTCATCAATGTCTAAGCGTGTATTGAGACGCTCTGCAGTTAGTCCTCTTGCCGCTCCTTGTTTAAACGGCAGCACCATTTTGTAATAGGAATCAGAGATGTTGTACATTGGGATGATCGCTGTTTCTTTCGTTTCATCCGTTTTTTGTGTGACCTCTTCCTCATCCTTTCCCCCAAAAGGTGCACACGCTGACAATACCAGTGTGAGCATTGTCAGCAGCAATAGCAACTTTTTCAATAGAAAACACTCCTCTTATTTCTTTAGCTCCTCGAGCATTTTGGCTTCGTCCCAAATTTCAATATTGAGTTCTTCTGCCTTTGTCAGCTTACTTCCAGCTGCTTCGCCGGCAATGACTAAGTCTGTTTTTTTACTTACGCTACCTGCTAACTTGCCGCCTAATGCTTCGATCGCTGCCTTTGCATCATTACGAGACATTTCTTCTAATTTCCCCGTCAGCACAATCGTTTTTCCTGCAAAGTAGGAATCACTTTCTTCTACTTTCACCGGTTTTGGCCCTGTGTAGGTCATATTGACCCCAAGTTCTTTTAGTTCATTTAGCAGATCTAGTATTTCTTCTTTCTCAAAGTACGTGACGACTGCATCGGCCATTTTTTCACCAATTTCATCTACTTCAAGTAATTGTTCTTTCGTTGCTTGTTTTAACTGATCGATATCCTCAAAGTGCATGGCCAATGTCTTCGCTGCTTTAGAACCAATAAATCGAATACCAAGTCCAAACAATAAACGTTCAAGAGAGTTTTCTTTCGATTGCTCGATCGAACGCAGTAAGTTATCGACTGATTTCTCGCCCATTCGTTCTAGCTGAATCAACTCTTCTTTTGTTAAACGGTAAAGGTCTGATACACGAGAGACAAGCTGTTCTTTGAAAAGTTGTGTAATGACTCGCTCGCCTAGCCCATCAATATTCATCGCATTACGAGACACAAAGTGAATGAGTCCTTCACGTATTTGAGCGGGGCATTGTGGATTGATGCACCGAAGCGCCACTTCTCCTTCAATTCTGACCAGCTCACTTTGACACTCTGGACATTCAGTCGGCATGTGAAACGGCTTTTCTTCTCCTGTTCGCTGATCAACAAGGACCCCTGCAACCTCTGGGATAATATCGCCCGCTTTTTTGACAATCACTTGATCAAAAAGGCGGATATCCTTCTCTTTGATCAAATCTTCATTATGAAGAGAAGCACGCTGCACTGTCGTTCCTGCGACTTTTACAGGCTCAAGAATCGCTGTTGGTGTGATGACGCCAGTACGTCCCACACTTAGTTCAATATCAATCAGCTTCGTCACGACTTCTTCGGCCGGAAATTTGTACGCAACAGCCCAGCGTGGACTTTTTGCTGTGAAGCCTAGTTCTTCTTGCTGTGCCAATGAATTGACTTTAATGACAATGCCATCGATTTCGTATGAGAAATCAGCACGCTTTGTTTTCAGTGTTTCAATGAGGTCGATCACTTCTTCAATGGTTTGGCACATCCGTCTTTCTTTGTTCGTTTTAAAGCCAAGCTCATCGAGAAGATCAAGTCCTGCGCTTTGCGTATTAACACCAATTTCATCAAGCTCCGCTATACTGTAGACGAAGATATCAAGGTTTCGTTTCGCTGCAATTTTCGTATCGAGCTGACGAAGTGAGCCAGCAGCCGCATTACGCGGGTTCGCAAACGGCTCTTCTTCGTTTTGTAATCTTTTTTCGTTAAGGGCTTCAAAAGAAGGTTTTGGCATAAATGCCTCGCCTCTCACTTCAATCGACAGAGGCCGATTGATTTTGAGCGGGATGGAACGAATGGTTTTGAGGTTCTCGGTTATATCCTCACCTGTTGTCCCATCACCCCGCGTGGCACCCCGGACAAACACGCCATTTTCATAACGGAGAGAAACAGCGAGTCCGTCAATTTTCAGCTCGACATTGTAAGCGACGTCGTCACCGACTGCTTGACGAACCCGGCGGTCAAAATCAAGAAGGTCCTGTTCATGAAACGCATTGCCGAGACTGAGCATCGGTGTGCCGTGACGTACTTTTTGGAAGGCGTCTAAAACAGCACCTCCTACTCTTTGCGAGGGTGAATCCGCTGCTTTTAAATCAGGGTATTCTTCCTCCAGAGAGATCAGCTCACGCATCCGCGCATCATATTCAGCGTCAGGAACACTTGGACGATCCAGTGTGTGATATTCGTAGTTGTATTGATTCAAAATCTGGTGTAGTTCCTCGATCCGGCGTTTCGCTGCTTCTTTATCCATCTGCTTCTTCCTTTCACTTCATCCGTTTTGTCAGTCCTATCAGTTTATTGCTTTTCGATTGGCGCAAAGGCGGCAAGGAGACGCTTAATGCCTGTAGGGCTTGGGAAGGCAATATCAAGCTCTGTACTATCTCCACTACCTTTTACACTCACAACCGTGCCAACGCCCCATTTTTTATGAGCGGCTTTATCACCGACAGCCCAGCCAATGCTGCCGCCGCCTGTGTTTTGAATGGTTTGCGTTTGGGGACGTGAGACAGGCCCTCGTCTTTGCGGTCTTTCTCTCGTTTGGCCAAACGGTGTTTTCGTTTCTTTTTTCTCATTTAGGTTGTCCAATAAATCAGCTGGTATTTCTCTGATAAATCGTGATTCCAGATTCATGTTCGTCCGGCCGAATAACGTTCTCATCTTCGCACTTGATAAATAAAGCTCTTCTTCGGCCCGTGTGATCCCTACATAAGCAAGACGGCGCTCTTCTTCCATCTCGGCATCTTCCATTAATGAACGGCTGTGCGGGAAGACGCCTTCCTCCATGCCCATTAAGAACACAACGGGGAATTCCAGCCCTTTTGCGGCGTGAAGCGTCATTAAAATGACCGCATCCTGATCTTCTTCCTCAGCCTCATCCAGCTTATCAATGTCTGCGACGAGGGCGAGGTCTGTCAGGAAGGTGACAAGTGATTTATCTTCATTTTGTTCTTCAAAGTTTTTAGTGACCGATAGAAACTCGTCAATATTTTCTAAACGGCTTTGTGCTTCAATCGTTTTTTCGATCTTCAGTGCTTCACGATAGCCTGTTTTCTCTAGGATCTCTTCCGTTAATTCTGTGACAGATAAATAATCCTGCATATTTGTCATTTGATCAATGAGCTGTTTGAACTCATCAAGTGCATTGGCTGCTCTTGCACTGAGTCCAATGAAATCCACCTGACCAAGTGCTTCAAACATAGAGAGATCATTCATTTCTGCGTATGCGGCAATTTTATCAACAGAAGTCGCCCCAATTCCTCGTTTTGGTACGTTGACAATGCGTGCAAAACTAATATCGTCATCTGGATTTGCCACAAGGCGTAAGTATGCCAAAATGTCCTTGATCTCTTTTCTGTCATAGAACTTCGTGCCACCGACGATGTTGTATTGAATGTTCGCCTTCATTAACGTTTCCTCTATGACACGTGACTGAGCGTTCGTTCGATAGAGGATCGCAAAATCAGATAATTTACGCTTGCCGCTCTGATGAAGCTGACGAATCTTTCCAGCGACAAATTGACCTTCACCGAATTCATTATCCGCACGGTAATAGGCAATCTTCGCTCCTTCGTCATTTTCTGTCCAAAGGTTTTTTGGCTTGCGGTTTGAATTGTTTTGAATGACCGTGTTTGCGGCATTCAGAATACGTTTAGTCGATCTGTAATTTTGCTCAAGCAAAATCACTTCACTGGACGGATAATCTTTTTCAAAGGAAAGAATGTTTGTAATATCCGCTCCACGCCAGCGGTAGATGGACTGATCCGAGTCACCGACCACACATATATTTTGAAAACGCTGCGCGAGCAATTTCACAAGCATGTACTGCGCTCTGTTTGTATCCTGATACTCATCGACATGAATGTATTGAAATTTTCGCTGATAGTGTTCTAATACTTCAGGGATCCGCTCAAACAGACGAATCGTCATCATAATAAGATCATCAAAATCGAGTGATTGGTTTTTGAGTAATCGTTTTTGATAATCTGTGTAGACGTCGCTGACCACTTGATCGTAAAAGTCACCGGCTGTTTTTGCGTATTCCTCTGCGTCAATGAGTTCGTTTTTTGCACTGCTGATTGAACCTAAAATGCTACGTGGATCAAACTTTTTAGGATCGATATTTCGTTCTTTTAAAATGTTTTTAATGACTGAAAGCTGATCAGATGTGTCTAATATAGAAAAGTTGCGGTTCACACCAATACGGTCAATATCGCGTCGTAAAATGCGCACACACATGCTGTGGAACGTAGAGATCCAAATGTCATCCGCACCAGGCCCTAAAATGGCTTGTACACGCTCACGCATTTCTCTTGCTGCTTTATTTGTAAAGGTAATCGCTAAAATATTCCACGGTGCCACATGCTTTTCTGCCATTAAATACGCAATTCGATGCGTGAGCACTCGTGTTTTTCCACTACCTGCTCCTGCCATCAGTAGCAGCGGTCCGTCTGTTGCTTTGACCGCTTCTTTCTGCGCGTCATTCAGCCCTTTTAATAGATGATTCGATATTTCATTCATTTCATTCACCGCCAATTCGAACTTATGTTCTATTTTAACCCGTTTCGTCTTGTTTGACTATGATGACTTTTTCACTGCGTCGACTGTCTTTAACGCTTCTTTAAAATTGTCATAAATGACGTTTCCCACGACGACAACGTCTGCATGCTGTGCAAAGTCTTTCGCCTGCTCTTCGCTTTCAATACCGCCGCCATAAAATAGAACCGTTTCATGTAGCACTGCTTTGGTTTCTTTCACAAGCTCTATATCTCCAAGCGTTCCGCTGTATTCTAAGTAAAAGATGGGCAGTTTCATCAAGTGCTCTGCCACTCTCGCATATGCCCTTACGTCATCTATATCCAGTGCCGTATTTGCCTCTGTCAGCTTAGCCGCTTTACACTCTTCGTTTAAGATGACATATCCTTCCGGCACAATCTCTTCCATTGACATCAAATCACCGTATTCCTTCATCGCATCCTTATGCAGACCAACAATCCAATCAGGATGAGCGCTGTTTAACACAGTGGGGATAAAATACAGGTCAAAGCCAGGCACAATCATCTCATGTGTCGAGATTTCAAGGACACATGGCACAAGAAAGCGGCGCACCTTTGACATCAGTTGCAGCACGTTGTCTTCTGTCACGTTGTCACTGCCACCAATTAAAATGGCATCCGTACCAGATTCACAAATCGCTTCAAGTTGTTCATCGGAAATCTCTTTATTTGGATCGAGTTTAAAGACATGCTTCCACTCGGTAACATCATACATGAAAAACGTTCCTCCATTCGTTTCATTCCATTTAAATATTATAACAAAATCAGACACCGCAAAAAATGGGTAACCTCCTTCAGCTAAAAGTTTCATTCTTTTGAAAATAGTCGATTTTCACTTTAGGCGAGGTGAATGATTCAAGAGGCGAGGGAGATAAATAGATCGATGCTGAACTGAAATGAGAGCTACTTCATCTCATCACATGATATTATACATGAAAGGAACATTTTACTATCGACCAAGCAGGTGAATGATTTGAAAAGAACCATCACATATGATCAAACGATCAACATCGGATACATCTATCTCATCCCGCCTCGAATCGGGACAATTAAAGAAACCATTGAATTAGACGTGAATGAATGTGTGAACGTAGACATCGACAAAGAGGACCGAGTGGCTGGGCTGGAGTTATTTGCAGAAGAAGCAGAGGTGTTGAAACACACACCCGTTTATGAGGACGAGCTTTCGTTACGTTTTACGGATCAGGAAGTTCTCTCAACCTATCATTTATCGGGCATTGAATTTCAATTCTCAACGCCTGATCACAATGGACTGATTGGTTTTACCATTGTCGATCCTCTTAAATATCATGTCAAAAGAAAGACAAAAAAAACCGTTTTGATTGATTCAAAACGGTTTTTTAAAGCTATTGTCTCACTTCATTAAAATAATGAACAGATGTCATGGCCCCTTCATCGACCATCTTGTTGTCTTGAATATCTAATGGATCAGGGTGTCCAGCTTTTTCAGGAACCTTTTCATCTGATCGGAACATGCTTGCCCATTTTTTGAGATGCTGTTTATTTTTCACTGCTAATAACACTGCACCACCAACCCCTAATCCTGCAAGTACATACGCATTCGGACGCTTATTCATGTATGTTCCCTCCCCTTATGATCTTATTTGTAAGTTACCCCGCCTTTTCATTTCTAAACGTCACAATCTGTTGAAGTGGTTTCTCTTTCAATGAAAAGTGGAATAACAACAGTAATGATAGAGAAAAGAGGGGATTTTCGTGACAACAACTTTCATTGTCATTGGCGCATTATTAGTGATTTTTTTCATCATACCAATCATTTTATTCATCTGGATTTGGATGCGAGATGAAAAACAGGAAGAGCATTCTGTCCTACGAAATTATCCGGTCATTGGAAAGCTACGGTTTATTTTTGAAAAAATAGGACCTGAGCTTCGTCAATATCTGTTTCTAAATGATCGAGAGGAGCTTCCTTTCTCAAGAAGAGAATACGAGCAAGCTGTCATGTCTGGGAAGTACAAAAGCCGGACAATGGGCTTTGGATCAAAACGTGATTTTGACAAGCCTGGTTACTATATTCGCAACGTCCTATTTCCAAAGCAGCGAGATGAGTTACGCATCGATCAATCTGAAAAAATCCAAACAAAAGTGTATCAGATCGATCAAGACAATTTACTGAGAAGAAGTGAACATTCCAAAGAGGTCGAAGCAAAACCTTACTATCTCCATCAAGACGATGTACAAGTGATAGGCGAGCACACATGTCAAAAGCCTTTCCGTGTAAAAGGCCTGATAGGTCAGTCAGCCATGAGCTACGGATCTTTAGGCGACAGGGCCATTACAGCATTATCCTCCGGCTTAAAAATGGCTGGCGGCACATGGATGAACACAGGTGAAGGCGGACTTTCGCCTTACCATCTCAAAGGGGGCGCCGATATCATTTGCCAGATTGGGCCTGGTTTATTTGGGGTTCGAACAGAGGATGGCGCATTTTCATTTGAAGAGTTTAAGAAAAAAAGTGAGCATGATGAGGTAAAAGCCTTTGAACTCAAGCTGGCACAAGGGGCGAAAACACGCGGGGGACACATTGATGGTGAAAAAGTCACAGAGGAAATTGCCCAAATCCGTAAACTGCCGCCACACCAATCCATTGACAGTCCGAACCGGTTCGAGATGTTTGACTCCATTCCTGACATGCTTGATTTTATTGAACAACTGCGAAACATCGGTGGAAAACCAGTTGGAATCAAGCTAGTTGTTGGACATAAAGAAGATATCGAGGAGCTTGCTCTCTATATGAAAAAAAGCGGAAAACATCCTGATTTCATTACAGTGGATGGCGGAGAAGGTGGCACAGGTGCTTCCTTTCATGAACTGGCTGATTCCGCAGGCCTGCCCATTTTCACCGCACTACCGATGGTCCATCAAATTTTGAAAAAATATGCGGTTCGAGATCAACTCAAGCTGTTTGCGTCTGGTAAACTTCTCTCCCCTGATAAAATTGCCATTGCCCTTTCCATGGGAGCAGATTTTGTGAATATCGCACGAGGATTGATGTTCTCGGTTGGCTGTATTCGGGCGCAAGTATGCCACACAAATAAATGCCCTGTTGGGGTTGCCACGACAGATCCAAAGCTGCAAAAAGGTTTATCCATTGAAGAAAAGAAATACCGAGTCTGCAATTATATCCTGTCCCTTAGAGAAGGTTTGTTTAATTTATGCGCAGCAGCTGGAATTGAATCACCTATTCATTTTAACGAAAAACATATTATTTTTAGACAAGAAAACGGTCAGACAAGTGAAGTCCCTATGTTCTCAGGCACAGAGCAGTCTGTCTAGCTTAAAAAGGTGCGTTTCCGCACCTTTTTTCGTTGACATTCTTGCGCAATCACGTATAAAAGACTTAATAGATCTTTGATAAGGAGAAAGAGTATGCGTGAAAAAAAGATCCGCGGTATGAAACGAAAGACTCAACAGATCATAAAAGAAATGAACGCAAATACGCAGTCGTTTCCGGCGAATATTTCTGACTACTGGCACCTGCCTTTACCAGCGGCTTATGATTTTATGACGTCCAACAGAACACCGAAAAAGATCAAACGTCTATGCATTCAAACTCTATTGAATAGAGCTGAGCATCTCATTGATTTGAAACCAAACGACGGGGACATATATCGTGTCGTGGTCGCAGTCGATCTGCCTGGATTATGGCATTCACAAATCATTGTGTTTAAAGGGGATTCTTATGTGAAAGATTTCTTCAACAGACAAGATGAGTATCAGACATGGCTTCCCCTTTCTGATCAGAGAAATATTCAAAAAGAATGGGATTTATCTGTTGCGCAAAATATGCGAACCATCGGTTTTAAGGAAGTAATCACTGATGACGATGAAGTGTCCTATGAAGGTGAACGATGGTTTATGGGGGAACTTGATGATATCAAATAGAGCCATTTCAAATGAAATGGCTCTATTTGTTCAACTTCAAAACGACAAATCATAAAGAATGTTTGCAGTGAAAGCTGCTTTATTTTGTTTCGTCCGTTGCTTGTTGCTCTGCTACGCGGTCAAGTGCCATCGTATAGGCATCATTTCCGTAGTTCAAGCAGCGTTTGACACGTGAGATAGTGGCTGTACTTGCACCTGTTTCCGTTTCAATTTTGTGATACGTATTTCCCTCGCGAAGCATACGCGCTACTTCAAGACGCTGTGATAAAGATTGGATTTCATTGATGGTGCACAAATCATCAAAAAATCGATAACATTCTTCCAGGTCTTTAAGGGATAAGATGGAGTTGAATAGCTGATCTAAGCTTTTGCCCCTTAATTTATCAATTTGCATCTTTATACATCTTCTCCTTTACTATTGGCACACCGCTCCGCACTGACTTTTCCGAGAAAGCGGTATCTTTCCTGACTCATTTTTTTCAACCTCAGCAATGAGCTTTGAACGAATCATGACAGGTTTGGTTCTACGCTGAAAATGCCATCAGGTTCTTTCGTAAGCCGAAGCTTCTTTATCGTAAACAAATTCGACAAGTTTTGTCATATTCCTTGTGCGACAATCTGACAAACTTGTTTGCCTCCGATATCTAGAACACTTCTGCTCTGTTAGGTCTTTCCCTAAAAAACAGTATGTGTAGAAAGCTTGGCGAGACGACAAACCTGCGCCCCGCCTTGCTTGATTATTCAAAATATGTTGGTCGGCCAGCGTAACCGACAGATTCATTTTACAATTGGGCACTTCATTCGTCATGTCAAAGCCCTATGCTTTGTCACCATATCTAGCAGCGAAGAGATCTTTTGCTCACTCCTGCCCTATAACAGCGGTCAGAAATCTAGCAAATATGATACAGCTCCACTCTGTTATATTTTAACGCATTATAGACGGAAAGAGTACAGTTTTTTTCATGACATCAAATATTCCTCTTGGTGTCACCCGAATATACGGCAAGTGTGTGCTTTGGAAAAAGACAAGTGTATCAATCGGGCAGTCAAATGGATACCCGCGCTCAATGAGTAGCTCGCGTAACGTTTGCTCCTGCTGAAGAACCGTTTCAAACGATTCAGCTGATGCACAGCCTGATAATTGCAGCGGGATTTCATGCAAAATCTTTCCGTTTTCTGTGAGCACAATTCCCCCGCCAATTTCTTTCATTCGCTTATGAGCAAGCATCATATCATCTTTATTTTTCCCAATCACTAAAATGTCACCAGTGGTTGAAAATGAGCTGACAAACCCTTGCACCTTGTTTGCAAATCCTTTTAACATTGTGTTCACGCGCCACTCGCCTTTTCGATCAATCAGACTGAAGAAGCTTTGATCATGGTCACAGGACAGCTGATTGACAGAGTTATCAATCTCCACTGTATAAGGCTCCATAATGACAGCATTTCGCATTTTGACACCGAGCGGCATTGAGAATTGCAAGTCACTCATCGTCAGGTCATAGCTTAAATCTAATGGTTCGAGCCCGCCATTTTCCCATTTTGTCTCTTGGAATTGATGCTGGTTCTCCCCCTCTAATTTCAGGATCACCCCTTTAGAAATCACCGTTTCTGGATTTGGATTCATCGGATCATCTAAAATATTCAAAGAAGCCAATCGGCCAGGACCGACCACGCCTAATAAGTCATCAATTTGATAGTATTTCGCAATGTTAAAGGTTGCCATATTGTACGCATCAATAGTAGGCACGCCTTCTTCAAGGGCAATGGAAATGAGACGATTGATCATGCCTTCTTCATAAAAATGAGGTGCTGATCCATCTGTTGTATAGAAAAAGTGATCGTAGTGCCTAAAGTCACGCTCATGCAACTCTCTTAAAATGTTCACTAAATCTGGGCGGATGGAAGAATGACGCAAGGACACATGATAGCCAAGAGACAAGCGTTTGAGCACATCGTCTGCATTCATTGCTTCATGATCACTGTCCGCTCCAAACAGCTTCATTTTTGTTAGCGTTTTCTCAGAAGCCCCAGGGAAATGCCCTTCAATTCGTTTTCTCTGCTTCTTCGTTTCTTGCATGCAATATAAAATGAGATCATCACCGTCCATTAATCTTGGCCAGCTCGTTAATTCGCCGCCTTGTAGGACGTCGGGATGATCAATCCATTCTTTCCGATAGTTAATAGGAAGCATCTCATCTTCATACCTGACCTCGGTTTGAAGATCGTATCTGGACCACCAGAAATACTGAAATGGCTGCTTTTTTAATTCGCATAGAGTGGAAAGCGCTTTCTTTTCATTGCTTTGCAAAAGAAGAAATAAGTTATCGCTGACCATCGTTGTTGTGCCAAATTGAGACACATATTCTGCAAGTGATTGGGGATTATAAATATGGAACGGATGCGCGTGAGGTTCAATATACCCCGGCACAATGTATTTACCTTCACAATCAATCACACGTTTAGCTGATTTATTTTGAGGAAGCTCTGCTCCGACATAAACAATTCGATCATCATGTATCCAAATATTTGCCTTCACCCATTGCTTCAAAAACGGGTTTAGCACGAGTCCATTCGTTAAAAGGAGTGTTGGAACTATTTTTGAGTCGACTACATCGATTTGTGTGCGGATGTCATTGTTTCTCCAATTAAAAGTACGTTCGGACATTCACATACTCTCCTTCATTTGTATTAGCCCTATCGTAACATAACGAACCACGTTACGCATTAATGAAACGTTACAATTTCTTGAAATCACACTTAAAATAATTTAAAAAAGGAGAATCACTTGCAATGAAACCTAATCTTGGCTTAATGGAAGCGCTCATGAGAATTGCCTGCGGAATGACGATATGTACTGTAGCTGGATCCTTATATGCTCGAAAACCATGGAGTAAAATGCTGCTTTTTGGCATCATGCTCGGCGGATTAAAATTGGGCTCTGGTATTCTTCGTTTTTGTCCAGTGACCTATATGTGTGAACAGCAGAATACACATAAAGAGAAGGCTGAGTAGACAGCCTTCTTCAGATTGTTGACAAAGAGCTAAAATGAATTTTATTTTAGCTCTTTGTCTTCCTTTCAGCGTGACATGAAAACCTTTGAAGTCTAGGAAGGGCGAGCAACGGCGCACAGACCAGCAGGCGAATGCGAGGGTTTATCTGCACGCTGGAGAAGGCTGAGTAGACAGCCTCCTTTTTTGTGTGTGAATCACTCCGCTACTTCGCACCATTTGACCAACGTACCAGCAATGATTTCTGCTGCTTCAATGACATGTTTGATCTCAATAGATTCATTCGGGAAATGGGCAAGCTCTGTCGTTCCAGGTCCAAACACAATGATTGGGATATCCGCTGCTTGTGACAGTAATCCGCCGTCTGTCCCCCAAGGGGCGGCTTCTACCTTTGGCGGGTGCTGCATGACCTCTTCATATTGTTCCTTCAATAGACCTAAAAGCGGGTGATCAGAGTCGATTGACCCTGGAAGCCACCTAGCACCAAACCACTCCACCTCCACAGGATGTTCTTGAAACCAATCATCTTTTTCAGCGAGTCCAGTCATCCAATTTTCTAATTCCTTCTCTGCCTGCTCAACTGTCTCACCTGGCATCACACCAAGCCTGCCTTCCATTGTGACAAGATCTGCGACAGAGGACGGCCAATCACCGCCTTGAATTTTCCCAATGTTGATTGGAATTGGAATCGGGATATGCTGAAACAGCGTCTCCGTCACTCGCTGATTTCTTTCTTTTTCTAGTGCCGCTATATGAGAAAGGACCACCGTGCTCTTTTCAATAGCAGAAACACCGTGATACCTTGTTCCGCCATGAGCTGCCCTTCCTTTAATATGCAGCCTGAACCACTTTGATCCTTGCTGAATCGGAAAAATGTTCATATGACTTGGCTCTGGAATGATGGCAGCATCCGCTGTGTACCCTTTCAATATTGCTGCAAGTGTGCCTGCTCCGCCGCTTTCCTCTTCGACGACACTATGAAACACCACATCTCCTTTCAGGGGAATCTGAAGCGCATGCAGTGCCTCAAGCGCAAAGAGTAAAGAAACGTTTCCACCTTTCATATCTGTTGCCCCGCGTCCATAAAGTCTCCCGTTTATGATATGCCCGCTGTAAGGCGGATATGTCCATTGATTCGTATATCCTGCCGGAACCACATCTACGTGCCCGTTTAATAAAATCGATTTGCCGCCACCTTTTCCTTTCAATCGCCCAGCAACGTTTGGACTCCCTTGAAAAGATCGGCGCGGGGAATAAAAATAAGGATGCTCTAGTAATTCATCGCCGCCAATTTCCCAAACGTCTACATCAAAGCCAATGGCGGACAGTTTATTGGCCACGATCTGCTGAACCTCTTCTTCATTTCCTTGGGTGCTGTCACATTGCACCATTTGCTGAAGAAGCGTAATGGCTTCATCCTGATGCTCTTTCATCCAGTTTCTAATACGTGTCATTGGCTGCAAGTCGTTCATCCTTTCTACACAACAGATTTGACATCAGGCGCTAAAATTAATGGCGCTTCAGTCGCCCTTATGACATCTTCCGGCTGAAATGGCGGCATGACTTCACGTAAAATGAGCAGCTGAGACTTGACCTCAATGACCGCCATATCCGTAATAATCAAATCGACACACGCTTTAGCGGTTAATGGCAATGAACAAGCCGTTTTCACTTTAGATCGACCGTGTTTATCCAGATGGCTCATCACCACTACCACTTTTTTCGCTTTTTGCGCCAGCTCAATCGCTCCGCCCATACCCGGTACTCTTTTCCCCGGTACAATCCAATTGGCAAGATCCCCTTGGCTGCTTACTTCAAGTGCACCCAAAATCGTCATATCCAGCATGCCTTTTCGGATGATGCCAAAAGCAGTCGTACTGTCCATGTACGAGCCGCCCTTTGTCAACGTAATGGGAAAACCACCGGCATTGCACAAATTCGGATCTTCTTCCCCTTGCAGAGGCGAGGCTCCTGCCCCCATAATGCCGTTTTCTGCATGCAGCCACACCTCATAATGTGATGGAATGTAATCTGCTGCTAGGGTCGGAATGCCGATCCCAAGATTCACAATCATGCCATCTTCAATTTCTTGTGCTGCTCTTTTGGCAATGCGGTGTCTTAAATCGATGTCTCCCATGCCCATGTCCAGTTCACTCCTTTTGATTGCACGATTTGATTCACAAATACGCCTGGCGTCACGATTTCTTCTGGATTGAGCTGCCCCGCTGCCACAATTTCTTCTGCCTCCGCTATGGTCCAGTCTCCTGCCATCGCCACAATCGGGTTTGTATTCCGTGCGCTTTTATCAAAAATCAGGTTTCCCACTTCATCTGCTTTGTAGGCATTGACGATGGCAATATCCGCTGTGAGCGCAGGCTCTAACATATAATTCTTCCCATTCAGCTCAACCAATTGTTTCTCATCGAGATTCAGGCTATCCATCCCAACATCTGTCACAATGCCCGCCAGCCCCATTCCGCCTGCTCTGATTTTTTCTGCAAGAATGCCCTGCGGGTAAAAATGAACGTCTAATGTACCAGCCTGCATTTTCTGTCCGGCAATGGGATTTGAGCCGATATGAGAGGCGATGATTTTTTTCACTCTTCCTTCTGTGATGAGCCTGCCCACACCAATTTGCGGGAAACCTGCATCATTTCCGATCAATGTCAGATCTTGAATATTTGCTTCCAAAATGGCATCAATCAACGATGGTGGTGAACCCACGCCGCCAAATCCGCCAAACATGATGGTCATGCCATCTTTTAATCGCGTCATCACGTCATCCAAACCCACAGTTTTGTTCATGTTCGTTCCTCCTTACATAGCAGATGGGAAAAAGCCTCGATTGATCACTTCTTGTTCGACTAGTGTGATGGTCTGCCCGAATAAATCAATGAGTTCATCCATTTCCTGCTGTGTGATGGAAAGCGGCGGTGCGATCATAACCGCTGCGCCTCCGACTCCATCCTCTCCAGCGCTTGCTGGATACACCAGCAGTCCATTTTGTTTTGCCGTTTCAACGACGAGATTGGTTATCTGAGCATGTGCAGGAAATGGTGTTTTGGATAAACGATCTGCGACAAATTCAATGCCAATAAGCAATCCCTTCCCTCTTACATCCCCTATGATGGAATGGGCTACTTGCAGATCTTTTAAAGCATTCATCATGTATCGCCCGGAAAGTTCAGCCCGTTCGGGAAGCTGATGCTTTTTCATATATCGAATGACCGCTAATGAAACGGCTGCTGAAAGCGGATTGGCACTATATGTGTGCCCTGCCATGACAGAGCCGGAGCCGCTGATAATCGGTGCCATCACACGATCCGTTGAGACAACTGCTGCGATTGGAGAATAACCTGCGCTCATGCCCTTTCCAAGAACCATGATATCTGGTACCGTGCTCCAGTGTTCCATCGCAAACATTTTCCCAGTTCGTCCAAAGCCCGTCATGACTTCATCTGCGATCATTAAAATGTCGTTTTCTACACAGACACGCTTCATCGCTTCGAAATATCCGTCTGGCGGCAGGAGCGCCGCTCCCGCTGCGCCAACAATCGGTTCAGCAATCAATGCGGCGATCCTCTCTTTTCCTATACGCTGGATGACGGTCTTAAATTCCTGAACATACCACTCGACCTGCTTGCTGTCTTCCTTTGGCAGCCATGACCGGTAGCTATAGGGCGGTGACAGCACTGGGTGCTTTTCAAGCAGTGGTTCAAAGCGCTCTCTCCTTGCAATATGACCTGACATTGACAGCGCCCCTAATGTAATACCGTGGTAACTCATCCAT
This sequence comes from Bacillus sp. Leaf49, assembly GCF_001426125.1. Taxonomy (NCBI): domain Bacteria; kingdom Bacillati; phylum Bacillota; class Bacilli; order Caryophanales; family Bacillaceae; genus Bacillus; species Bacillus sp. Leaf49. The sequence continues at coordinate 105,069 of NZ_LMRK01000025.1, forward strand.
CTTGAGATGATATGATTTTTTTCCGTCTTCCCCTGCTCTTGCCAATGCTGAATCGCCATTTTCATAGCGGTTTCCGTTGCCTCTGAACCGCTCCCTACAAAAAAAGACCAGTTCAGATCACCTGGGCAAAGTGTACTCAATTCATACGCTAGTTCTTCCGCTGGTTCATTCGTAAATTGTGACCTGTACGTAAAGCTCACCTTTTTCGCTTGCTCCGTCATCGCATCAATAATCTCTTGTATGCCATGTCCAATACTTGCCGTGACTGCCCCTGATGAGCCATCTATATATTTTTGTCCGTCCCGATCATATAAATAAATCCCCTCTCCTCTCACAGCCACAGGATATTGCTGATTTAACATCGGTTTGATTAAGTAATCCCGGGTCTCCACTTTGTCATTCCTCCCTCTCTTGTCAGCAGCTGCACTTTTCTTTTTACATGAATCGCAAGAAAATTTTGTATACTTGGTATAAGATTAGCTTAATCAAGAGGGCAGTCATCCTCCATTCGCCATATGCCCGAATTTCACGCGTGTTTTTTATACATGGTGTATAAGAGTGTTCAAAAGGAGGTCATGAGTCTATGGCGATTCTCGTCAAAGATGCACTCTCGCTCGATATGATGAAAGAAACCAAACTGCTTGCTGGAGAAAATGGACTGGATCGTCTTATCCAGTGGGTGACCATTGTGGAAATTATTGAGGACACGTCTAGACTTTCAGAAGGAGAATTACTTGTTACAACTGGATTTGGACTGACAGAAAATAAAGAAAGACGCATCCGGCTTGAAAAATTGATTCAATCTCATCGTCTTTCAGCCATTGCCATTTATAAAGGCGTGTACTTAACGGAAATTCCCGCATCACTCATTGAAGCCGCCGAAAATAGCGGTATTCCGCTCATCGAGATTCCGCCTCATGTCAATTTTTCAGACATCACAAAAGCCGTTCTAGAACAAATCGTCAGCAGTCAGCTCCATCAGCTCAAATATTCTTCCGCGATTCATCAAAGACTGACCCATTTAAATGTGAGCAATAAAAATGTCACGCAAATTACGGATGAACTGGCACATCTCACAGCGGCAAATATCGTCGTACTGGATGTGTTTTTGCACCAAACAGCCACTCATCTCGAAACAGACGAAGTGACCTATTCCCCTGCTTTTGGCTTTCTAACAGATGACGAACCGATTGAAACCTCTTCTCTGCTCAAGCAGGCAGAGGAAAAAGGCCGGCTCGTCTATGACACATATGGTGCGTTTGTTCTAGCAGCATGCCCTGTGATTGCAATGGGGGATATTTTCGGGTTCATTGTGGCGTTAAAGAAAAAAGAGACGTGGCACCATCTCGATGCCATCGCCATTGAGCATGCCGGTGCGGTGTATGCGATTGAATGGTTGAAACAAAAAGCCATTCAAGATACAGAAAACCAAATGCAGGGGCATTTATTGGATGATATGCTGCAACAGCAATACACAGAAGAAAGTTATGTCATCGAACAAGCAAGAAAGCTGCAATATGATATGAGCGAAGAACAAGTCGTCATCTACTTTCAATTTCAGCATCAGCACACACAGCTCGACCATCAAATGGTGCAGCGCCTATCCCAATTGCTCACATCCATTTTTGAACGCAGACAAATTCCTTTTTTATTAAAGGCAAGGCTTGATTCCATTTTCGTCTTGACGCCTGCAGGGAAAAGCACGTATCAAGAAACAAATTGGTATCGCGCATCAGAAGAATGCCGCAGTACTTGGTCTTATTTTTTCCCCGTCCATCCCATTGTGATTGGCATTGGAAGAGCCTACGACCAGATCAGTCTCTTTGCTAAAAGTGCAAAAGAAGCCCAGTATGCAGCAAGGCTTCTTCCTCTTTTGAAAACAGATGACAGCATCATTCATTATCAGAAGCTCGGTCTATATGGGATGCTGCTTGAAATGAACGAAGCCGGAATGAATTTGCATGACTTTTATGTGGAGCTGTTAAGCCCGCTGCTTTATACAAAAAAACAAGGAGCTGACCTCATTCATACACTCGAAGTGTATTTGGCACACAATGAAAATATTCAAAAGTCAGCGGGGGAATTGTTTATTCACCGGCATACGTTAAGCTACCGGTTGAAACAAATTGAAACGAGAACAGGCTGCAGCCTCAAATCCACTGATGATCGGATGAAGCTGCAGCTGAGTATCATGGCGTACCGCCTATCTGGTCTGCTTGATCAGATGAGAACCATCTCATGATTCATTTGGCGTTTTGACCCATAGATTCATATCTTCAATTTTGTCAAAAATATAGCAGTTGTTTTGAAAGCGTCCGGTGTATGTATACCCGAGCTGATAAAATACTTGATTCATTCCATAGGACAGTGCACGGGCAAGAGAATAAAAGACATAAATGTGCATGGATTGAAGCTCTTGTTCGAGGGCTAGAATCAAATGATGCATGAATCCTAGTTTTCTGTATGTGGGAAGGGTTGCACAATCTGTTAATTCTGCATGACCATACGGCACATTGATTTCAGCGGATGCGGCACTTACAAGTTGACTGTCATGTTCAACGGCATAAAAAACCGTACCTTCCTCCATTACCTTTTGGATGTAATCTGGCTCGTTCATTGGCGTGGGATAAGTTTCAAAGACCGTATCATAGAGCGCTGCCAGCTTGTGCACATCCTCTGGACCGGCTTTCCTCATCACATACTCATCTTGCCACACGCCTTGGTCTTTTTTAATCGGCTTTTCTTGAATAGAAGCAACGATTTCATCTTCCTTCAGCCAAAATGGGCTGTTCATTCGATCTTCGGTCAGAAAAAGCGACATGCCGTACGCATCACTTCCGAGGAAATAATGAGAAAACACGCCTTCAAGCCGAAAGCCTTTTGCTAAAAAAAGAGGCATATGCTCGCGCCTTACTTTTACAATAACCTTAGACGCCTTGCAGTCCGCCGCTTCCTGAAGCACGGACTGAATCACATCCTGCACCCTGCCGCTATAGTCATCCAAACGAATTCGCTCATTGAATGGATCCATACAGATCAAAGCAGAAAAACGATCGTTTGCAAGCTTCTTCAATTGCACCATACACTCATTCCCCTCTTAGCTAATAAAAAAACTTCCAAATTAAAAATGAAGAAATAGCAATACCAGAAAAAATGGATAGGATCATATAACTAATGGCAAAGCCTTTTTTCAATTTATTCTGCTTAATGGCAGTCACCATGATGTTATTTATAGTTATGAGATATAAAACAAGCATGACGTTTGCAAAGATGATAAATGCTTTGATTTCCATGTTTCCTCCCTAAATCTATTCGTAATCCCATACTACTTCTTCATCATCTGCCCGCATCCCTCCTATGAACAGAAGAAGAAAAAACACCTTTCCATCTCGTCAGATAGAAAGGTGTTTTGATTAAACGTTTTTTCCCGCCGCCTTCAGCGCACGGGCGCCAATGTCACGGCGATAAAATAAACCTGGCTGAATGATTTCTTCAACCGCTTCATACACTCTTGATCTTGCTGCTTCAAATGTGTCGTCAAATGCGGTCACATTTGCTACTCGGCCGCCATTTGTGACAAATTGATCGTTTTCTTTTTTTGTTCCTGCGTGGAAGGTCACAACATCAGAGACCGTTGTTTGCAAAGCACCGATTGGTGTGCCTTTTGCGTAGTCTTCCGGGTATCCTTCTGATGCAAGAACGACACTGACAGCGGCTGTGTCTTTCCACTGCAAGTCCACATCTTTTCCATCTAGAATGTCGAGGAATACTTGGACTAGATCTGATTCAAGACGAGGGAGTACTACTTGCGTTTCAGGATCGCCAAAGCGTGCATTGAACTCAATGACCTTAGAGCCTTCTGGTGTTAGCATTAAGCCTGCATATAAAATGCCTGTAAACGAACGCTCTTCCTGCACCATCGCGCGAGCTGCTGGTTTGACGACGTCTTCCACCGCTTTTTGTACGACTTCATCTGAAATTTGTGGAACCGGTGAATAAGCGCCCATCCCGCCGGTGTTTGGTCCTTTGTCATCTTCAAATGCCCGTTTATGATCCTGTGCGATCACCATCGGATACACCTTTTCTCCATTGACAAAGGCCATCAGAGAAAACTCTTCACCTGTTAAAAATTCTTCAATGACAACCGATGCACTCGCATCACCAAACTTTTCATCCTCTAAAAAGTCATGCAGGCAGTTGATCGCCTCTTCAAGCGTCATTGCCACAGTCACGCCTTTTCCTGCGGCAAGCCCATCTGCTTTAATGACAATTGGGGCACCCTTTTCTTCCACATATGCCTTCGCTTCTTCAAACGATGTAAAGGTGGCATAAGCGGCTGTCGGGATATCATAATTTTTCATTAAATCTTTTGCAAATTCTTTTGAGCCTTCAATGACTGCGGCTTTTGCATTCGGTCCAAATACCTTTAGACCTGCTTCTTCAAATGCATCGACGACACCTGCAATTAAAGGAACCTCTGGACCGACAATTGTTAAGCCGATGTTATTGTCTTTTGCAAAACGAATTAACGCCTCATGATCACCTTCGTCGATCGGTACAAGCTTTGCTGCGTCTGTCATTCCATCATTGCCGGGTGCGACAAATACTTGGCTGACAAGTTCGCTTTGATTCACTTTCCATGCGATGGTATGCTCTCTTCCGCCTCTGCCGATAATTAATACGTTCACACTGTCATCCCCTTAATGTTTGAAATGTCTAACGCCAGTGAAGACCATGGCGATGCCGTATTCATCTGCCTTTTGAATCGATTCTTCATCACGAATAGATCCGCCTGGCTGAATGATCGCTGTGACGCCTGCCTTTGCAGCAGCTTCTACTGTATCGCCCATTGGGAAAAATGCATCAGAACCTAGTGCACTCCCTTTTGCCTTTTCACCTGCTTGCTCAATCGCAATGTTAGCCGAGCCAACACGGTTCATTTGACCAGCACCAATACCTGCTGTCATTTGATCCTTCGCTAGAACGATGGCATTTGATTTCACATGTTTGACGACTTTCCAAGCGAGCTTTAAGTCTTTCCATTCGTCTTCAGTTGGCTCTCTCTTCGTTGGGATAGAGATCGTTGCTTCCTCTAAGCCGTATGTGTCGATATCCTGAACGAGCAATCCACCATGAACACTTGTGAGCTGCTTTTCTTTTTTCCCAAGATCTGCTTCTACATCTAATGTTAGTAGACGAAGGTTCTTTTTCGCTGTTAGCACATCAAGTGCTTCTTGGCTGAACGATGGTGCGATGACGATTTCTAAGAAAATCGTATGGAGCACCTCAGCCGTTTGCTTATCTACTTCACGATTAAGCGCCACAATGCCGCCGAAAATAGACGTTTCATCTGCTTTAAATGCACGATCAAATGCTTCTGCAATCGTTTCCCCTGTCCCAACACCACATGGGTTCATATGCTTTACAGCCACAGCCGCTGGCTCCGTAAATTCACGTACAATTTGAAGAGCTGCATCTGCATCTTTAATGTTGTTGTAGGAAAGTTCTTTTCCATGTAATTGCGTTGCAGTAGCTAAAGAGCCTTTGCTTGGAAGCGCATTTTCATAGAACGTCGCCGCTTGGTGCGGGTTTTCTCCATAACGAAGAGATTGTTTTTTCTCAAATGTGACTGTGAACTGTTCTGGCTCTGTTTCGCCAACAAAGTTCGTTAAATAATCCGCAATCAGGGCATCGTAAGCAGCTGTATGACGGAATACTTTTGCTGCAAGCTCACGTTTTTTCTCTAGTGAGACGCCGCCTTCTTTGATTTGTTGAACGACAGAATCATAATCACGCGGGTCTACAATCACCGTGACGTCCTGATGGTTTTTAGAAGCAGCACGAAGCATACCCGGTCCGCCAATATCAATGTTTTCAATCGCTTCTTCATACGTGACATCGTCTTTGGAAATGGTCTCTTTGAATGGATATAGATTCACAACGACAAGATCAATCGGCTGAATGCCGTGCTTTTCAATCTGTGCCATATGCTCATCGTTTTCTCTCACTGCTAATAGTCCACCGTGAATGTTCGGATGAAGCGTTTTGAGTCGTCCGTCCATGATTTCTGGGAAGCCAGTCACTTCAGAAATACCAATGACATCAATGCCGTTCTCTTGAAGAAGTTTGTGTGTACCACCAGTTGAAATCACTTCAACGCCAAGTTCTGTTAGTTCTTTCACAAAAGGTACAAGATTTGTTTTATCGGAAACACTGATTAATGCGCGTTTGATCGTCATGCCTTTGTCACCTCATTAAGATAATTCTAAAAGTGATTTGATCACTTTTGGATATAGTGTATGTTCTAATTCATGCATTCTTTTTTCAATGGATTCAAGGTCTTCCCCTTGTTCAATATGAATGGCTGCTTGATCAATAATCGGGCCGGTATCCATGCCTTCGTCGACATAATGAACCGTGATGCCAGCCACTTTGACTCCTGCTTGATAGGCTTGTCCAATCGCATCGAGTCCAGGAAATGCTGGCAGTAAAGAAGGGTGGATATTCACGATTTTTCCTCTGAATGCGTCCAGTAATGTCGGACCGATCAGCCTCATATACCCAGCGAGAAAAATCCATTCCACTTCATGCAGCTTCAGCTGTTCAATGATGGTTTGCTCAAAAGCGGCTTTACTCGGGAAAGCCTTCGGCGTAAAAGAAAAGGACGGAATGCCCTCTTTTTCTGCCCGCTCCAGCACCTTCGCACCCGGTTTATCACAGATCACAATGGCAGCTTTTGCCTGCCACTGTTCTTCTTTTAACGTATCAATAATGGCTTGAAAATTTGTCCCGCTTCCAGAGGCGAAGATCGCAAACTTTTTCATGAGAGGCTTCCACCACCGAAAGTGACGCCTTCTCCTTTTTGAACTCGTCCGATAAGAAAGGCTTTCTCTCCGTCTTGTTCAAGTCCGCTGATCACATCCACAAGATCATCCTCTTTGACGGCTAGGACAAAGCCAATGCCCATATTAAATACATTGAACATCTCTTCTGCTTTTAATTGCCCTTTTTCTTGAATAAAGGAGAAAATAGGTGGAACTGGCCATGAGCCGTTATCAATCTCCACACCAAGTCCTTCAGGCAGCATACGTGGTAAATTCTCAATAAAGCCGCCACCTGTCACATGTGCCATACCGTCAACCTTGCCAGCTTTCACTTGTTTAAGAACAGGCTTGACATAAATCTTCGTCGGTTCAAGCAGCTCTTCTCCAAGTGGTCTTGTAAAAGGTTCATATGTTTGGTGAAGATCTAGACCCGCATCTTCAAGCAATACTTTTCGTACAAGAGAATAGCCGTTGCTATGAATTCCGCTAGAGCTGAGTCCAATCAGCAAATGCCCTTCCTTGATGTTCTCACCTGTGACGATTTCATCCTTTTCAACGACACCTACAGAAAATCCAGCAATATCATATTCTTCTTCTGTGTAAAGTCCCGGCATTTCTGCTGTCTCTCCGCCGACAAGCGCTGAACCAGACTGCTCGCATCCGTCAGCTACACCTTTGACGATGGATTCAATTTTCAAAGGATCTGCTTTTCCAACTGCTAAGTAATCTAAGAAAAAGAGCGGCTCTGCCCCTTGTGCAAGCACATCGTTCACACACATAGCAACAGCATCTACACCGATCGTATCGTGTTGATCCATTAAAAAAGCGAGCTTTAATTTCGTACCAACACCATCTGTTCCTGAGACAAGAACGGGCTTTTTGTATGGCAGTTCAGATAAATCAAACATCCCGCCAAATCCACCTAGAGCGCCCATGACACCTGCTCTTTTTGTACGTTCTACGTGTGTTTTCATTCGTTTAACGGCTTCGTATCCTGCTTCGATGTCGACACCGGCGTTTTTATATGCTTCTGACATCCCATTCACTCCTTTTATCTGCTTGTCTTTCATGTATTTTCGGCAGAATGAAAGAGCAGCATATCAAATCACGTTGACTGCTGCTCCATTATTCGATTATTTCGTCAGGACTGTTTCCTTCACATGAGGAAGGACAGTATCTTCATAAATTTCGGTCGGGTATTTTCCAGTAAAGCATGCTAAACACTGACCGCGCTGCGGATCATCATACTTTCTGCCAATCCCGTCCATTAAACCGTCTACAGATAAAAATGCAATGGTGTCTGCACCGATTTCCTGTCTAATTTCTTCCACTGAATGAGATGATGCAATCAGCTCTTCGTGTGTAGACGTATCAATTCCATAAAAACACGGATGAGCGATTGGCGGTGAACTAATGCGTACATGCACTTCCGTCGCACCCGCTTCTCTTAGCATCGTCACAATTCGGCGGCTTGTTGTTCCACGTACGATGGAATCATCCACCATGACGACACGTTTGCCTTCGACCACCCCGCGCACAGCAGACAGCTTCATGCGCACGCCCTGCTCACGCAATGCTTGAGACGGCTGAATAAATGTCCGGCCGACATAACGGTTTTTAATTAAACCTAGCTCATATGGAATACCTGTTGCTTCGGCATAGCCAATCGCTGCAGATATACTGGAGTCTGGCACACCTGTCACGACATCTGCTTCGACATGTGCTTCTTCTGCAAGCTTCTTGCCAAGATTCTTTCTCGCACTATGCACGTTGATGCCATTGATATTGCTGTCCGGTCTTGAGAAATAAATGTATTCCATACTGCACATGCTGCGGTTAATGTTCATCGAGAAGCGCTCAGATTTTAAGCCTTCATCATTAATGATCAGCATTTCGCCAGGCTCTACATCTCGTAAATAGGTAGCACCAACGACATCAAAGGCACATGTTTCAGAAGCGACAACATAAGCATCCCCAAGCATACCAAGTGAAAGTGGGCGTAATCCGTTCGGATCAAGCGCTACGATCATTTCTGTTTCCGTCATGATTAAGAAAGCATAAGCTCCTTTTAGCATGGACAGAGCATTTTTGATTTGATCCTTCAAATCCATATATCCGCTACGCTTAATTAAGTGAGCGAGCACTTCGGTATCAGAAGACGTTTGAAAAATACTTCCTTGATTCTCTAGCTGCTGTTTTAATTGCGTTGCATTGACTAAGTTTCCATTATGAGCAAGGGCAAGACTGCCATTGTTTTGCGAGCGGAAGAAGAGGGGCTGCACATTCTCAAAGCCGCCTCCGCCTGCTGTCGCATACCGAACGTGTCCGATCGCACCTTTTCCCTTTAAATCCTTAAGCTCACCGTTTTGGAACACTTCCGTAATCAGTCCAAGGCCTTTGTGTGACGTCAGGTTTTCACCGTCTGTTGCAATAATTCCCGCACCTTCTTGTCCTCGGTGCTGAAGGCTATGCAATCCGTAATATGTGATTTGTGGGGCTTCTTCGTGCCCCCAAACCCCAAAGACGCCACATTCTTCGTTTAAGCCTCTGATTTCAGCAAGCATGGGATCGCTCCTTTCCATGCGCGTTCAAGCTCGTTGACTGCCGCATGAATCCATTGTTGTCCTTCTTGATTTTTGACAGTGAATACACCATCATTTGTGACCGTTCCGACTTCTTTTGCATCTTGCACAGCCGCAGCAAACGCTTCGCGATTTTCTGGTTTCACTGTGACGACAAAACGTGACTGTGATTCACTGAATAGTGATGCTGCGCTGTTTAGATCGATCTGGATATCAGCGCCAAGACCATCTGTTCCAAATGTACTTTCAGCTAGAGCTACACCAAGACCCCCTTCAGACACATCATGTGCTGACTGAACAAGTCCGTTTTGAATTGCTGCTAAAAGGGCTTCTTGACGCGCCAGTTCTACATCCAAATCAATTTCTGGTGCTTTTCCGTAGATACGGCCTTCAGTCATTTTTTGAAGCTCACTGCCTGCGAATTCTTCCTTCGTTTCACCAATGACGAAAATCACATCGCCTGCCTGCTGGAACGATTGAGTCGTAATATGAGCTGTATCTTCAATCAAACCAACCATGCCAATAACTGGCGTTGGGTAAATGGCTGTTCCATTTGACTCGTTATATAAAGAGACGTTACCGCCGATGACCGGTGTACTTAATGTACGGCAAGCTTCGCTAATGCCGTCAGCAGATTTTTCAATCTGCCAGAAGATTTCTGGTTTCTCCGGGTTACCGAAGTTCAAGTTATCTGTTACTGCAAGCGGACGAGCGCCTGAGCAGACAATGTTACGTGCGGCTTCTGCAACGGCGATCTTACCGCCAACCTCTGGATCAAGGTAGAGATAACGTGCGTTACAATCTGTTGTCATCGCAAGAGCTTTTTTCGTCCCACGGATTCTGAGCACACCCGCATCAGAGCCAGGTGCAACGACTGTGTTTGTACGAACCATATAGTCGTATTGATCGTAAACCCATTCTTTACTCGCAATCGTTGGCTGCTTTAACAGCTGTTTCAATGTATCTGCTGCATCTGTGATCGCTGGAGCTTCCACTTTTGTTTCTAAAAACTCACGATAGTATGCAGGCTCACTTGACGGCTTGTGATAAACCGGTGCTTCTTCTGCAAGTGCATCAACTGGAAGCTCACACACTACTTCTCCTTGATGGAGTAAACGAAGCATTTTATCATCTGTCACATGACCGACTGAGACTGCTTCAAGATCGTATTTTTCAAAAATATCAATGATTTCTTGCTCACGGCCTTTTTCAATGACCAACAGCATTCTCTCTTGGGATTCAGACAGCATCATTTCATACGCTGACATGCCTGTTTCACGCTGAGGGATCAGGTCTAGGTTCATTTCGATACCTGAACCGGCTTTACTTGCCATCTCTGCACTTGAGCTAGTTAAGCCAGCCGCTCCCATATCTTGAATGCCCACAAGCGCATCATTTTTGATGACTTCAAGACATGCTTCAAGCAAAAGCTTTTCCATGAACGGATCGCCGACTTGAACCGCTGAACGTTTTTCTTCTGATTCATCAGAAAATTCTTCAGACGCAAATGTTGCACCGTGAATCCCGTCACGTCCCGTTTTAGCACCAACGTACATGACCGTATTGCCAACACCTTTTGCCTGCCCTTTCTTGATGTCTTCGTGGTTGATTAACCCTACACACATCGCGTTAACGAGCGGGTTGCCTTCATAGCTTTGATCAAAATGAACTTCTCCGCCGACTGTTGGAATACCGATACAGTTTCCATAGCCTGCAATCCCTGCCACTACTTCTTCAAACAAGTACTTCACGCGCGGTGAAGTCAGTTCACCAAAACGAAGAGAGTTTAATACCGCAATTGGACGAGCACCCATGGAGAATACATCACGGATGATTCCGCCGACACCTGTTGCCGCTCCTTGATACGGTTCAATTGCAGATGGATGGTTATGTGATTCGATTTTAAATACAACCGCTTGGTTGTCTCCAATATCAACGATTCCAGCGCCTTCCCCAGGACCTTGCAGAACATGCTCTCCTTTTGTCGGGAATTTGCTTAAAACAGGCTTTGAGTTTTTATAACTGCAATGCTCTGACCACATGACAGAAAAGATACCCGTTTCTGTGTAGTTTGGCAGCCTGCCAATAATGGATTCGATTAAAGCGAATTCTTCATCACTCAATCCCATTTGCTGATACAATTTCTCTTCTTTAATTTGCTTGTGACTTGGTTCAAGCAGTAGTGACATGAGTGTCCCTCCAATTTTTCACGATAGATTGAAACAATTTAAGTCCGTCTGCGCTGCCTAGTAATGAGTCAACCGCGCGCTCAGGGTGCGGCATCATGCCGAGTACATTGCCCTGTTCATTCGTTACACCTGCAATTCGATTCACACTGCCGTTAATATCGTCACCGTAAGTGAAAGCGATTTGGCCTTGTTCAATCAGCTTCGCTAACGTGTCTTCGTCACAGTAGAAGTTGCCTTCTCCGTGTGCTACAGGAATCGTAATCGATTCACCTTTTTGATAACCGCTTGTAAATTGCGTTTCGTTGTTCTCTACAATGAGTTCAACTGGACGACAGATAAATTTTAGATCTTTATTTCGTCTCATTGCGCCTGGCAGAATGCCAAGCTCTTGAAGAATTTGGAACCCGTTACAAACACCAAGAACAGGTTTTCCTTCCGCAGCTGCTTTTTTCACAGCCGGCATGATGTTAGAAAAACGAGCAATCGCACCGCATCTTAAGTAATCCCCATAAGAGAAACCGCCTGGTACGAGTACACCGTCAAAACCATCAAGACTCGTTTCGTCGTGCCGTACATATTCAACTTGTTCACCTAACTCATCTTGAATCGCATGGTACATATCGATATCACAGTTAGAGCCAGGCAAGACGATCACTGCAAACTTCACTGTGCGACAACCTCCTCCACCTCATAGCGGTAATCTTCAATCACCGTGTTGGCAAGCAATTTTTCACACATTTCTTTGACCACTGTATCTAAGTCACGATCTGATTTCTCAATGACTAGCTCCATATATTTCCCGATACGGACATCCTTTACTTCCTGATAAGACATGCTGTGCAAAGCGTGCTGCACGGCACTTCCTTGTGGATCAAGAACGCTCTCTTTTAAGCTGACAAAAATTTTCACTTTATACATGTTTATGGCCTCCAAGTCTTTTGAAAATTTCTTCGTATGCATTTGTTAAGCCGCCCAGGTTTCGTCTGAACACGTCTTTATCAAGCTTTTCGTTTGTGTCTTTGTCCCAAAGCCTACACGTATCAGGTGAAATCTCATCAGCTAGCAAAATACGATTCTCGTGATCTATTCCGAATTCAAGCTTGAAATCAATTAAATTCACATGGCAATCTGAGAAGATTTGCTTCAATTCTTCATTCACTTGTCTTGTGATCTGTTTCATTTCCTCGACCTGTTCAGGTGTCGCTGCATGTAAAATGCGAATATGATCTTCTGTAATGAGTGGATCGCCGAGTGCATCATCTTTGTAGTAAAACTCGATCAAAGGTGTGTCCAGTTTCGTTCCCTCTGGAATCCCAAGACGTTTTGACATACTGCCTGCCACCACGTTTCGCACAACGACTTCAAGCGGTACGATGTCTACCTTTTGAATGAGCTGTTCTGTTTCAGATAGGCGTTTCACAAAGTGATTGTTGATCCCTTTCTCATGTAGCATTTGAAAAATCAAGCTGGAAATTTCGTTATTCAGTCTGCCTTTGCCTTCAATTTCCGCTTTCTTTTCACCGTTAAATGCTGTAGCTGAGTCTTTATATTCAACATATAAAATATGCTCGTCATCGGTCTGATAGATTCTTTTCGCTTTGCCTTCGTAGAGAAGTTCTTGTTTCACAGTCATTCAGATTGGCCTCCTAATTTGAATGTTGGCAATTTTCAGGATTAGGCGCCTGACTAGCAGGCGGCCCATTTCTTACGCAAGACCTAGACGTTCGAAAATCATATCGACATTTTTCAAGTGATAGTTGTAATCGAAGCAGTCAGCGATTTGTTCAGGTGTTAAGCGTGAAGTGATTTTCTCTTCTGCTTCTACTAATGAACGGAATGGTACTTGTTTCTCCCAAGCTTCCATCGCCTTTGGCTGAACCGTGTCATATGCTTCTTCACGTGCCATACCTGTATCAATAAGTGCAAGCAGAACACGCTGAGAATAGATCAAGCCAAGTGTGCGGTCCATGTTGCGTTTCATATTCTCAGGGAACACCGTCAAGTTCTTCACAATGTTAGAGAAACGGTTCAGCATATAGTTCAGTGCAATCGTTGCATCTGGTAAAATGATGCGTTCAGCAGATGAATGAGAAATATCACGCTCATGCCAAAGCGGTACATTTTCATAAGCAGTCAGCATATAACCACGGATGACACGGGCAATCCCCGTCATATTTTCAGAACCGATTGGGTTTCGTTTATGCGGCATCGCTGATGATCCCTTTTGTCCTTTTGCAAAGAACTCTTCTACTTCACGTGTTTCACTCTTTTGAAGACCACGAATTTCAACAGCAAATTTCTCAATGCTTGTTGCAACTAAAGCAAGGGTTGCCATGTAATCTGCATGACGATCACGCTGCAAGGTTTGGGTTGAAATTGGTGCAGCTTTGATGCCAAGTTTCTCACATACATATTGCTCAACAAACGGGTCGATGTTCGCATATGTGCCAACAGCACCAGAGATTTTGCCGTATTCGATGCCGGCTTTTGCTTGTTTAAAACGTTCTAAGTTACGCTTCATTTCCTCGTACCAAAGAGCAAGCTTCAAGCCAAATGTTGTCGGTTCAGCATGTACACCGTGCGTACGGCCCATCATGACTGTATATTTGTGCTCTTTTGCTTTTTCTTTTAGTATGTCAACAAATCTCTCAATGTCCTTGAGCAAAATATCGTTCGCCTGTTTTAATAGATATGAAAGCGCCGTATCCACTACGTCTGTAGATGTTAACCCGTAATGAACCCACTTTCTTTCTTCTCCTAGAGATTCAGATACAGCACGCGTAAAGGCAACCACGTCGTGGCGCGTGTCTTGTTCAATCTCTAGAATACGATCAATATCAAAGCTTGCATTCTTACGCATAGTCACAACGTCTTCTTTCGGAATGACACCAAGTTCTGCCCAAGCTTCACAAGCGAGAATTTCTACTTCAAGCCATGCATTAAATTTGTTTTCCTCTGTCCAGATTGCTGACATTTCTGGTCGTGCGTAACGTTCGATCATTTCCCGTTTCCTCCATCTCTTTCAGTCCATATCTTTGTGATGTTTGCCATCCATTCATCATCAAGCTGTTTCATAAATGTCATATGCCCCATTTTACGGCCGGCTTTTACTTCATGTTTGCCATATAGATAAAGCTTCGCTTCCTTTAAAAGCTCAGGATGTTCTTTTGGGATGTCCACTTCATCGCCCAGCAAATTCACCATCATTCCCTCTGATAAAAGAGCTGTTCCGCCAAGAGGCAAACCGCATATGGCGCGAATGTGCTGTTCAAACTGACTCGTCTCACATAAATCCAATGTGTAATGTCCAGAGTTATGTGGGCGCGGTGCCAGTTCATTGACGAGCAGCTTCCCTTCATTTGTCAAGAACAGTTCAACAGCAAGCGTACCGACTAGCCCTAGCTTTTCAGCAAGCGTTGTTGCCAGTTCTTTTGCTTTCTCCTGAATGCTGCCATCTACCCGTGCAGGCACGATGCTTTGGAATAAAATATTGTGCTTATGAATGTTCTCAGCGACTGGGAATGTCGCAATTTCTCCATGAACAGACCGCGTCACAATCACGGACAGTTCCATTTGGAAAGGAACCCAGCTTTCTAAAATACATGTCCCATGAGTGAGAAGTGCAACAGCTTCATGAAGCTGATCCTTCTCTTTAATGACGTACTGTCCTTTACCGTCGTAACCACCTCTGCATGTTTTCAGCACAGCTGGCAAACCAAGCGCATTTACTGCATCTTTCAGCTCCTTCTCATCATGAACGATGCGATAAGGGGCGACTTCACAGCCTGCATCTACAATCCCTTTTTTCTCCGTTTCACGGTTTTGGGTTAAAAGAAGGAGTTCGCTTCCTTGCGGTAAATACGCCTCTTCCTTCAGTTGATTGAGTGCATCATAATCAATGTTTTCAAATTCATATGTGACCACATCACTGATGTCCGCCAGCTGCCTGATCGCTTTAAGGTCACTGTATGCGGCTGTGATTTCTGTATCAGCAACCTGTCCACAAGGTGAATGTGTGACGGGGTCAAGAACTGCTGCACGGTAACCCATTTGCTTTGCACTGACGGCCATGTATCTGCCAAGCTGTCCGCCGCCGATGATACCAATGGTTGCGTTTGGAAAAATGGTCTGCTTAGCCAAGCTGATCACTGCTTTCTAATACAGTTTGTTTTGTTTGCTCTCTTCTTTCTTCAAGGCGTGTTCCAACGGCTTCATCGAATGCTGAAATCATTTGTGCAGCTAAAAGGCCTGCATTTGTTGCACCGGCTTTGCCGATTGCCACTGTGGCAACAGGTACACCGCCTGGCATTTGAACAATGGATAATAAGGAATCTAGCCCGTTTAATGCTTTTGATTGTACGGGCACACCAATGACCGGCAGTGTCGTTTTTGCTGCGACCATCCCCGGTAAATGTGCTGCGCCTCCAGCACCGGCAATAATGACCTTGAGTCCTTTACCTCTTGCTTCAGTCGCATATTCAAACATCAAATCAGGTGTCCGATGTGCGGATACAACCTGTTTTTCATACGGAATGTTCAATTCCTCTAAGATATCGCACGCATGTTTCATTGTTTCCCAATCAGATGTACTTCCCATGATGACACCTACAAGCGGCTTCATTTTGTCCCCACCTTTAAGCTATTATTCGATTTTGTATCGTTTGACACGCTTCCCAAACCTAAGTAGCTTGTCAAACGCCGAACAAAAAGGCCCGGTTTGTATTGCATTGTTAGGAAGCAACACAAACCGGGCCATGGTAAGCGCTGTTCGCTTTTAAAACGCCATGTCAGTTTTGTTCACTATCCTGCATAGTCCAGTCATTTACGGTAACTGGGTAGAAACTTATGGGCCATATTCCCAAGATTATATGAGGCTCGTGTTTTGATTTCATGTTTATCTTAACAACGGATGTTCATGATGTCAACGGATTTATCGAACAATCTATGAAGTCGTCGTTTTAATGTTCGGATTTAGAGTATTTTTCCCTCAAATACGATTTTTTTCCCAATCGGAATGATCTGAATCGACCCATTTTCCTTCTTTTCCTGAAAGATCGGTTCCTCCATTCGTCGGACAGGTGAGTAGCCTTCCTCCGCCATCTGGGACAACACTTGATCAATCGTCATGTTGTCTTCCACGTAGAATTTCTTTTTCTTTGGTTTTGCGGTCATTCTTTAATTCTCCTTTTCTTCACAGCCTTCACCCAGAAGCCGCCATGAATCGTTTTGGGCTCATACGAAATGATAAACGCCTTTGAATCAAGCGTTTTAATCGTTTCATATAATTGCAGTTCATATTTTCTCGGTGTTAAAATTTGCATCGCTGACCGGTCTCCTTCAAGACCTCCTACTACCCAGTTGGTGACGCCATATCCTTTTTCTCTCAATTGTTTTGGGAGATCTAGATCGATTTCTTTTGTAATCACGTTCACAGTAATGTAGCCAAGTGCCAGCTTCTCTTCAATTTTCATCCCTACAATGATTCCAATTCCATAACCTAGCGCATACGCAATGACATTTTGTACTTGATCTAAGTTATCTAATACGATACTCAAACCAATGACATAAATCAGCATCTCGACAGTACCAGCAAAAGCGGCTGCATACCTTCTGCCTTTCATTGTTAAAATTAAACGCATAGTGGAAAAAGAGACATAAACAATGTTAATCACTAAAATAATCAAAACCATGGTGAACGCATTGGATAAAAGTTGTTGAAGCACGATTCGAACCCCCTGCACTAAAAATCAAATAAAGCACCCCATATTCTACTAGAGAACAAACCTTGATACAATCAAATTTGCGCGAGAAAAACACATATATCTTTCGACAACAAGGGGTGGTCTTTGTTACCAAGAGTTTACCCGTTTTTTCCTCTTCTCAACATTTAAAGCCTCCTTTTTCAAAAGGAGGCTTTAAATGGTTGATAAAGGGCTAAAATGAACTTTATTTTAACCCTTTGTCTTTTTTCAGCGTGATAGAAAGCCTTTGAATTTTAAAAAGACCGAGTACACGCTGAAACGTGTTTTATCCAAACCGAACTGGAACAAGTGATGGGATCAAATACTCTCCGACAATGCCCCATAAAAGGGCAATGATGACGAGCTCAATCAACAAAAAGACCCAGCCGGCATACATCAAGTCTCCCCGCACAGCATCTTGCTCTGATTGAATGGAGCGGAAGAGCACAATGGCAATCAGCTGAAGACCAAAAAACATCATCACGGATAAAATCACCGTTACATATGGAATATTCAGCATGGCAAATACAAGCCAAAGGATAGATAAAACCAAAACTGGCACAAGCACGGCACCGAACTTCATGATCACTTCTTTCAGCGATATGTTCCCTTTCAGCATGTACTTACCGAGCACCCAAACCGTCAGCATCATCAGTGTCAACAAAATGAGTGTAAAGACCGCTACCTTTAAAAAGGCGTCACCAAAAGAATAATGAATACCAAAACCTAATAAACGGGTCTTTGACGCCTTTAATTGAACGTAGTTGCCTAAAGCAAAAAACACACTGAATAACACAATTGAAATCCAGGCGTACTTCATGCGTAAAGTGTCCGCTTGATGAATCGCACGACTCGGTGATTTTAACATCGCAAACCCATATGAGCCATAGCGCTTAAACGCACCTCCAACACCTCTTGCGATGCGCTGAATGGCTGAACCCTCTTCATCAGCTGGCTTAGCCGTTCTTCCTCGTTTTGCAGCACTGCGGCTGAGGCGGGACTGCCTCGTTTCTTGATCTATTGATGGCTCTTCGTTTTCGTTTTTTGTTTCGGATGTGACCTGCTCTTGATCTTTCTCTAACATCCCATATCAACTCCTATCTCAGACAATCCGCACAGGCTCAGGTGACCTGTCCAGATGACTCCTATTAAAGTAGCGGAGTCTCTCTATTCAGTCAAGATTCCTTGACGTTCATACGAATAGACGGATAAAAGAATGAAGAGGTTTTAAATGGAGAGAAAATAAGCCAAAACAAAAAAGCTGATGAGTGGATCAGCTTTTCATCATCTTTCATCACTTTTCATGAACGATAGCGCGCCTGCTTTGCTTTCTGAATCCGAAGATTCTCTTGGTGTGCGGGGAAACGAGTCTTTTCTGTCGTATCGACTTGTGTAATTTGTCCATTATGAATGGTGATCACCACCGACCCGTATTCAATCCCTTTTAAGGCAGATAAAATAAAATTCAGCTTTTGTTCATCCATTGCTCATCCCCCATCCCACTAATTTTGCTTGCGCTTTTTTAAATAGAGAACTTCATTTTCCAGCTCATGAATCGTATAGTGCATGAGCGCTTCATGTTTTTCTTCATGCCCCCATAAAAGGAGCTGCTCAATCAATACCTGCTTTTTCCGCTCAATCACCTGCCTAAGCCAGCGTGACAAGTCATCCCCTCCCGTTATGATGAATGCAAGAAAAAAGGCACTCTGAACCCTTCTATAGAAAAAAGGAAATCAAAGCGCCTTTGGTGATCCAATCAGCGAATTATGTCTTTTTATCATAAACACATAATTCCTATAAGTCAACTATGTTTTTGAAATTTCCCTACAAAAAACAGCAGCCTCCATGAGCTGCTGTTTCAGACAAACGATTAATGATTTAAGAAAGCAAAATATAGAATAAAGATGACAAACAGGCCGTACATAATTGGATGCACTTCTTTTGCTTTTCCTTTAAAGATCATGGTGATCGGGTAGAAAATGAAACCAATTGCAATCCCTGTCGCAATACTATATGTCAGTGGCATCATAATCATGGTTAAGAAAGCCGGTACCGCTATTTCAAAACGATCCCATGCGATCTTCGCAAGAGGTGCTACCATCAGTGCACCGACAATGATTAAAGCAGGTGCCGTTACATTTGATGTCACGACAGATAATAGTGGCGAGAAGAACATCGCAAGTAAGAAGAAAATACCTGTCACGACGGCTGCAAACCCAGAGCGGGCACCCGCAGCAACACCTGAACTAGATTCAACATAAGACGTCGTCGTTGATGTACCAAGAACAGAACCGACGACGATAGAAGAAGAATCCGCCAGAAGCGCTCTTCCTGCACGAGGCAGCTCATTATTTTTCATTAAACCAGCCTGCGTTGCCACAGCCACAAGTGTACCAGCTGTATCAAAGAACCCAACGAATAGGAACGTTAAAATGACCACAAGCATTTGAATGGAGAAGATGTCTGGCAAGTGAATCAAGGCTTGACCAAAAGTTGGAGACAAGCTTGGAATGCTTCCTATAATTTGAGATGGAACTGGCACAAGACCAAAGATCATCCCAGCAATAGCTGTCACAAGCATCCCAATGAAGACACCTGCATTCACACGAAGAACCATTAAAATGACAGTCACAACGATCCCAAATACCGTCAACAATACAGGACCACTATGAATATTTCCAATCGAAACGAGCGTATTATCGTTATTGGCAATAATGCCAGATCCTTGAAGACCTACAAATGTAATGAACAAACCAATCCCTGCACCAACAGCCAGCTTCAGCTCACTCGGAATAGCATTGATGATTTTTTCACGAAAACCTGTTAAAGAAAGAGCAACGAAAATCAATCCTGAAACAAACACACCGGAAAGTGCTGCCTGCCATGAGATTCCCATACCAAGAACAACTGAGAAAGCGAAGAACGCATTCAGTCCCATACCTGGTGCAATTGCAATCGGGTACCTGGCGATCAATCCCATCAGGAAACAACCTGCCGCAGAAGCTAGCGCCGTAGCTGTAAAGACAGCCCCCTGATCAATTCGTAATTTATCTGGAAAATCCGGTACTGCTACTAAAGCAAGTGTGATCGGATTGACAAACAAGATGTAAGCCATCGACAAAAATGTCGTTAAACCGCCGATGATCTCTCTGCGATAATTCGTACCTAACTCATCAAACTGAAAAAACTGTTTCAAAGCCAACTGACTCCCTTCATGTCCTTTTGCTTTAGTCTGTCCCATTCACAAGTCAAATAAAAAACGCCCCAACAGTTTTTGGGACGCTTGACTACAATGTGAATTCAGACCGTGACATCAAACAAGAACAATGCATGATTTATATCAAACGAGTGTGAATTGACGTAGTCAAGCCATTTACGGTAGCTTGGTAGAAACTTGCGGGCCATATCCCCGCCATTATACGACTTCTATCTATTTGATTTCTGTGTCTATTGTACCAACTTCATTTTTAAAACACAATACAAAAAGCGAACATTTTTCAAAGAAATGTCCGCTTCATTCGTCTTATTACACGAATTTGGAAAATCACATCTAGTTCTTTATACACCCATCACTGAATTCTGGCAAAAACCGTTTCTGCTACATCGAAAAATGCCTTCACAGCAGGAGACGCTTGCGTAAGCGATGGACAGGCAAGCGCCACCTCACGATGATGCGATACATTCAGATGACTGATCTGCACAAGTTGCTGCGTTTTTAGGAATAACTCAGGACCTATCGTCACACCAAGTCCTTCCCCAACCATGCGGGCAATGGTCGTACAATCATGCACTTCAAATAAAATAGACGGCTTGATTTGCGCCTCTGCAAAAATATCCTCTACATGGGACTGATACATGCCAGTTGGCATAATAAATGGTTCATCTGCTAATTCTTCCATGTCTACAATTGGCTGCTGCTTAAAACGATGATTTTCGTGATAGGCGACCACCATTTTATCTTTCATAAGTGGCAATAGATCAAACGCTTCATCCGCTTTACCTTTTACAACAAACCCAACATCAATAATGCCAGAATCGAGCCACTCCAATATTTCTTCATATGTCCCCTCATAGAATTTAAATTCAATCTTTGGATGCTTTTTCTGATAGCTCACAAGTAGCTTTGGCAATAAACAAGCGGATGCACTGGCAAAAGTTCCAATCCGAATCAAGCCAGATTCAATATTTTTGGTGAGCGCAATTTCCTGCTGAATTTTCTCTACTCGATTTAGCACTTCTCTTATATGCGGAAGAAGGGTTTCACCGGTATCTGTCAGCGTGATGCCCTTTTTTCGGTCACGCACGAATAAAGACACGCCCCACTCCGTCTCTAAACTTGCCACCGCATGACTCACGGCAGACTGTGTCATATTTAATGCTTCAGCTGCAGCAGTAAAACTGCCTAGCTCGACCACCTTAGCCATTGTCTCGAATCGAACAAAGCTCATGAGTATTCACTCATCCCTTTCATGAAAAACATCAATTTTACTTATGTTAGCACGGAATTTAAAATGAATACAACGTTTCAACATAAAGGAAGGGTTCAAAATGAAAAGTACATCTTATCCATTGCTCATATTTCTTTTAGCCGTCGGTTCTTTCGTCACAGGCACTTCAGAATTCGTCGTATCAGGCATACTGGACATCATTTCTGACGATCTGCGCATCTCCATCCCGGTTGCGGGACAGCTCATCACCATCTATTCTCTTTTTTATGCGGTGGGTGCCCTCTTTTTAGTCATGGCCACATCGAAATTGAATCGAAAAAAGGTTCTTTTATCGGCGATTTCCATGTTTATAGCAGGGAATGTGCTCGCCTTTTTTAGCCATCACTTTATGCTGCTCATGCTCTCGCGAGTCATCATGGCCATGAGTGGCGGCTTATATATTGTGCTCGCAACAAATTACGCAGCGCAGCTCGCCCCGCCAGAAAAAAAGGGGAGTGCGATGGCAACGGTGATCACTGGATTTACAGTTTCACTAGTACTCGGTGTACCGATTGGAACATTTTTAGCAGGATATGTAGATTGGCATGCCATTTTTCTCATCATTGCAATAGGGACCGCTTGTCTCTTGTTTCTTCTGTATCGATTATTACCGCCTATGGCGGGACATTCCCATGTGCCATTTAAGCAGCAAATTCAAATTCTTCAAGACCGTAGGGTGTTAAGCGGCTTAGCCACGACAGCCTTTTGGATCTTAGGATATACGATGGTATTTGCTTACATTTCGCCATTATTGCGGCAGACATCCGGATTTACGCTTGAACTGACAAGCATTGCCTTGCTTGTCTTAGGCATCTCCGCTTTTATTGGCTCGCGCTTTGGTGGATACGCTGTCGATCATTGGGGACCAAACCGAACCATTTCAATCAGCATCACGGTTCAGATGCTCATGCTCTTTGCATTATCCTTTACACAATTTTCGGTAGTTGGCGTCTTCATCACGCTCGCCATTTGGGGCACCGCCACATGGACAACAACACCAGCGAAGCAATTTTATCTCATCTCCCTAAAACCCGAAACATCGGAAACCGTGCTGAGCTTTAATACAGCGATTATGAATATCGGCATGATGCTCGGATCATCAATGGGCGGTCTGATTATTCAATATACAAATGTAACGAATTTAAGTTGGATTGGCGGGCTAGCCAGTTTTGTTGCGTTGATGTTGATTCGGTACTCGTTCCATCGCAATCGACTGGCACATCAACAGATAAAAAGCGAACATGTGTAATCATGTTCGCTTGCTTATTTATCGACTAGCTTTTGATGTTTCTTTTTTGACTGGAATGGTTACCGTTATCGCCTTCTGTGGTGCCAACATATTCAGCTCTGACAAATCAATATAAAGCCCATATTCTTTAAATGAAAAATGGTTTAATGATAAAGTATCTAACTCCTTATTATCAAATTCAAAGGTGGATTGCATGGAAGCTGTCTTTAAATTCGTCATCTTCGCATGGTTCCCTTTCAAGTAATATCCGCTTTCATAGTCTGCTTGTGGATCGGGCCATGATTTCATCTTTTCAACATCGCCTAATCCAATGAATTCACCTATATTCTCCATCACATCCTGATCTAATTCTTTTTGATCTACTCCAGTAAATTGATAATCAACAATCACAGAACGGTCTTTTTGCTCTATCTTATTGATTTTGATTCCGATGCCATGGTGTTTTGTTTTGAACTGAACAGGCAGCTTTGTCTGAAGAGGAATGATTTTGCTTTCTTCCCGTTCGATATTCACATATGTGTCAAATGTCAATTCAGTCGCCTTTGGATTGATCGGCTGATTCAAAATCGTTAAATGATCTTTTCTAGTTTTGTCAGAAGACATTTGTTTTTTTCTTAAAACGGTTCCAATCTCAAGCTGATACTCATTCCCTAAATTATCCTTCATTCCATCTATACTGACTTTATCATCTTTGGCAAAACCATTGTAATCAATGGCATATTGAATTGCAGAGCCATTCACTCCGTTTTCTACCTTTACATTTCTTATTTGATAACGTCCATTTAAAATAGACACGTCTTTTTGTCCCGCTAATAAAGTGGTTTTTTGCTTGACCACAGGTAACTTGAAGCGCCAATTCCCTACAATATCCCCAATCTTCGAAATAACAAGCGGTACTTGCTGACCTTGTTTGATCGTTTGTCCATTTGTATAGACTTCCGTCTGCCCAACATAGCGGCCATCTTTCATTTTTTTCAATCCCTGATTGTCGTAACTCGGTTGGAAAGTGTCATTTATACGATCGAAGTTGTTGACTATGAATGGTACAGAATCTTCCTTTGTATTCAAATTCTCCACAGTAAACGTATAAACAAGCCGCCCTGCATCATAATACACACTGTTTACTTTCACAGTAACCCCTCTTGATTCAGCCCCCTCATTGACATGCTTCACCAACTCACTCTGAAAAAGAGACATTCCTACTTTATCGTGAAACATCATATATAACTGTCCAACCAATGGCACTCGAGCCATCGCTGTATTAAGAGAAGGAAAAAGGAAGCCTGATGAAAAATAAAGAACGATTAGTACAATGGCAGAATATATTGGCGTTCTCCAATTCCATGTGAACCAACGTCTTTTCTTTTCCGCTTTCACATCTCCCATTGCTTGGCGAATCACAGAGGTCACTTCAACCTTTGGTACATCAATCTCTTCATAAAGCTTTTTCATTTCTTTTCGTTCCATCGACACTCTCCTCCTTCTCCAATGTTTGCTTTAATAACTTTCTTGCTCGATACAAATGAGTTTTGACAGTTCCTTCGGGCACACCCATCTGTTCAGAAATCATTGAAATCGAATAATCTTGAAAATAAAATAGCTGAATCACGAGCTGATATTGCTCATCTAACACATCTAGTGCATTTTTTAAATCCAGCTTGTCTTCCAAAAAATCATGCCGCTCAACGCTCTCATGATGCTGTTCAAACGGAACAACATCTTGCTGCTTCTTCTTCATCGCAAAAATCGTATGAATCAAGATCCTAGTCAGCCATGTAGAAAAATAAGCCGGTTCTTTTAATCCAGATAAATGTTTAAACGCTTTAATGACCGTCTCTTGAACAGCATCTAACGAATCCTCTTTATTTCTTGTATAGAGAAAAGCCGTTTTATATAAACGCTCTTGATACATCAGCATTAATGTCTCAAATGCCGGGACATTCCCTTTTTGTGCTTTTTTAATTAGACGCACTTGCTTCATCTCATCCACACCTCCTACACCTGTTAGAGCAAGGTTTCTCTCAAACGGTTTCAACAAACGGAAATTTCTTTTACTTAGCATATGTCGGACAAAAATAGAGAAAGTGAAGAATAGGCCACAAAGATCGTATTGAACTTTTGATATAATGGAAGAAATATCTACAAAAAGGAGGATATTGATTGTTTCTATTTGAAGAACCTGCTTGTGCTAGCTGCCAAAAGAAAATAGAAGGTAACGAAGAAGTGTACGTTAAGCTGATCTATCCAAAGAGACGAGGGATGACAGAAGTGAAGGCTTGGCTAAGGAATGAAGGGGTTTTTTATTGTAAGGCATGTACAGAACAAAAGACATCACATGGAGGATAAACACATGAACAAAATCACTTTTCCACAATCATTTCCAACGATACATACCGAAAGACTGATCTTAAAACAAGCAACGATCACAGATGCTGAGGATATGCACATCTATTTATCCAATGAAACTGTCTGCCGCTACATGGGCATTGATGCACATGAAACCATCGAAGACACAAAAGGAGAAATCAAGTGGTATGACAATATCTTCAAAGAACAAACAGGCATCCGCTGGGGCATTTCTTTAAAAGATGATCCAGCGATCATCGGCAGCTGTGGATTTCTTAACTTGGAAAAACAGCACTGCCGCACGGAAATTGGCTATGAATTACACCACGATCATTGGAGAAAAGGCATCATGAAGGAAGCGATTACTGCGGTGTTGCGGTATGGATTTCAGGAGATGAACTTGAATCGGATTGAAGCACTGATAGATCCCCAAAATATAACTTCTGTTAAATTGTTAGAGCAATTTAATTTTGTTCGAGAAGGATTATTGAGGGAATATGAATATGGCAAAGGGAAATTTGATGATGTGTTAATGTATGGTCTGTTAAACAAAGAT
Organism: Bacillus sp. Leaf49; assembly: GCF_001426125.1. Taxonomy (NCBI): domain Bacteria; kingdom Bacillati; phylum Bacillota; class Bacilli; order Caryophanales; family Bacillaceae; genus Bacillus; species Bacillus sp. Leaf49. The sequence continues at coordinate 131,043 of NZ_LMRK01000025.1, forward strand.
AATTAATAATTGCAAAAAAGTCCTATAACCTATTTTAAAAAGGTTTAGGACTTTTCATTAAGGTTTCATATTGATTGTTGCTAATAGAAATTCCTCAATTTTTTTACTAACTTTAACATCAGTTGTCTTAAGTCTAAGAATTGGTATTCTAACCTTTTCTAGAATACTATCTTTAACACTATCTCGTTCCTTTTGTACTGGTCTATCATGATAGCCCCCATCTACTTCAAGAACTGCCATAGGAACTTTTCCAACTTTATAATAAAATACAAAATCACAGTTAGCTCTTTTTTGAAATTCTTGCTCTCTTTTCGTAAAATTACCGTCAACTTTAACCAATTGAGATAATTTTATATGCATATGAAAGTTTAACAGTTTAAAGTCATCTTTTAGCATCAATTCTTTAATAATTGATGCTATTATCTGTTCAGATTTATATTTAGAATCTTTGCCATCTAATTTTGCTTTTAACTTTTCTAACGATTTATCATATTCTTCGTAGAGTAAATCAAACGCAGAGATGACAGGACTTTCATGTATCTGATCAGAGTCAGCATAGTACTGAATATAGCGGATAAGCGCAGCAACATCTTTGTTATATGGTAAAAAAACACTGTTTCCTGTGACCAATGTAAACTTATGTTTCGCACGAGACACAGCTACATTTACTAGATGTGGATTATCAACAAAATCCATCTTACTTAAACTACTTTTTTTATTATCAAGAACAGTTGAGAAGATAATATTATCTCGCTCTTTTCCCTGAACTTTATGAATTGTTGAACTAGAGGCATCTTTACTTAAATACTTTTTTGACAAGTTTATTTGTGCATTATAAGGAGCAATAAAACTAGTCTCTGCTTCTTCATCAACTCCTACTTCAAGAATTGACTCTAGCTCTCTTTGGTTAGCGTTCCATCTCGTATGATTTCCTTTTGAAGTTGTAATCAACTCTAAAGACTGCTCTCCTTTATCCTCAGTCATTGGGATTAGCTGATTGTCATAAAATTGTTGATTACAAAATTGAATAATTTTCGGATGACATCTATAGTGCTCTTTTAATAAAGTTATAGGGATCTCCTCTTTTAAACACGAGATAACAGAATCTAAAAAGCTCATTTTTCTACTATCATAAACTGGAGAAGGTGGCTCAATGTCACTCCTAATCTCAATATGTGGTAATTGTTTCCTATCCCCAACAACAATCAAATTCTTGGCACAACCTGCACTTAAAATTCCTGAAATTATTTCTTGTTGAGAAGCTTCATCCATAATTACATAATCAATTAATGTACCCTTACCTATTGCATTAATTATTGATTGACTTCCACTACCTAAGATTGGATATCTATTTAAGAACAAATTAAAATTTTTTTTGTAATTATCCAACTCAAAATTAAATGACTTAGATGGAATAGCATCACTTAGATAATTTTTAAGATACCCCATAGAATTCTGAGTTAAATCTTCTAATAGCTCTCCAAAATTTTGGCTTTTCAGTTCGTTCTCATATAAATCAACTTTTTTCTTTTTACGTTCTAATAAACGTTGATAAAACAAGAATTGAAGTGAATAAATAAAATTGTCGCGCTCATCAATATCATTAAGAAAGCTTGTACGAATCATTTGATAATTAAAAAGCAGTTGTAATTTTTTCTTTAAGGAAACTTTTGCTTTAACTTGATGATCTAAAAAAACCATTAAATCAACTATTTTTCTGAGACTAAATTTATATTTTTCTAGAGGGATCAGTTTTACATCAGGGCGTTCCTCATGTCGCCACTTTTCTAGATAAGATACCTCTACAGACAATTCATTAATTTCAGCTTTTAAACTTGCTACTTGATTTTGTGCATGCAAATGTTTTTTTAATTTCTGTACAAGATCATCAATTTCTTCTATTTCTTTTACGCCTTGTATATCTTCATTAACAATCTCAATCGATGATTGAAAAAACTCCTTTTGATTACTTTTATTACCTAATTTCGCTATTATATGTCCTAAATTCACCTTCTCAAGTTTCTCATACACATTAATCACAGCATCATTATTATTTGAAACTATTGCTACTGTACTCCCATTTATTAATATGTTAGCAATAATATTAAGTATCGTCTGGGTTTTTCCTGTTCCTGGTGGTCCTTCAATGACACTTATCTGGGATGAAAATGCTGCTTCGACTGCTTTTAATTGTGATTCATTTAATCCAAAAGGGAAAATCAAATGTTTCTTTGGTGTTCTCTTTTCTGTTTTACCTAAACAATACGCATTTAAAGCTGTACCGGAATAAGGAACTATTCTTTCTAACTGTCGAATTACATTCTCTGCTATATGCTTATTAGTAAACTTTAAACGTTCTTTTGCAACTGAAGTAAAGTATGAGAATACTTCTTCATTTTTAAAATTTGCCGAATATGAAATTTGAGCGTTATCACTCTCCATAATATATGGTTTTTCGGATTCCGGGTATTTTACTACGATATATTTATTTCCATAATGTATTGCCTTCTCAATATAACTGAATGTATTCTTGTTTTTATTATGTAGTAAATTCCCTTTACAATCTATTGTTGGTTCAATCACACATTGATCTAGCGGTTTAAAAAAGAACTTACCTGATGGAAATTCAACTCTTAACATAAGTCTATCGGAATCTTTTTCAGTACATATTTTCCAATCTTTGATTTGATCCGTTTTATCTTGCCCATCCATATATATTAAAACCATAGAGAAAAACACCATCCGTATGTTAGTTATGTTATATCTAATATACTTGAAAATATTTTGATTTTCATCTAAATTATGGATTTTTACCTTAATCAAATCTATGATATGAAATTTTTGATATCATATAATCAAATGTATTTATCTAAATGATCTTACTAACACAAGAATTTATAAATCATACTTACCGAGGAAAACTATGAAAACAAAACTTAATTTCATCCAAAAGCCGCAACCAGAGTATGTTTCTTTTCACATTTATGAACTCAATCCGGCGGTTGAAAAACTTGTCCAGCAAGTGGAGCAGTCAGCCCCCTATTTCTTAGCACAAGAACCCACGAAAGAAAGAGTGAAAAAGGTCTATTATCACGACATTTTATATATAGAAAGCGTTGATAAAAGATCGTTCTTGTATACGTCAGATGGAGTGTTTCTCTTAAAGGAAAAGTTATTTGAACTTGAAAAACAGCTTGAAGCGCACGATTATGTCAGGATTTCAAAATCGATGATTCTGAATATAGATTCTATTGCCGCTATTTCTCCTAAAACGAGTGGTCGTTTTGAAGCAAAGCTTACAAATGAGGAAAAGGTGATGATTTCACGTTTTTATATCCAATCATTAAAAGAGAAACTTGGGTTACGAAGGAAGTGAACAGGATGAAACGTTATATCACAAATCTTTTGATCACATTTTGTATAATCTTTACTGCACTCGTATTGATTTACTGTTTCACGTTTGGAACGATGCCCATCTATATTTTACAAGCCATCATGTTCAATTCCTTTTTTTCAAGCGCCCTGACCTTCTTGCTATACCCAAAACAAACGTACAGCCATCAACGGATTCTTTTTCAACAAATTCTATATATCGTCCTTGTGATGTGTATGATTATAACAACCATCATTATTGTGAGCGGTGAAATCAGCCCCCTTTCGTTTATCGTGAATTTCCTTGTGGTCATGGCTTTATTCTTTGTGATCAAGTACCTATTGTATAAAAAAGATCAAGCAACCGCTGAGGAAATCAACGATCTTTTACAGCAGCGAAAGAAACGAACAACAGTTTAAAGCGCATCTTAGGGCTAAAAATTGACATGTTAGGAAGATTTCATTGTGACTTCTGCATGATTCCTCTACTCTGACGTTAGAGGAGGAATCAACACATGAAACCAATCACAATCATTCGAAAATCAGTACTTCTACTGCTGTTTTCTTTAATTATTCCAACAAGTGCAGGTGTCTATATATCCATAAAACAAGTGACCGATCCAATGACCATCTATATCATCAATGGCAGTGCCATGCTAGCTGGGTGTCTTTTACTTCTATTCATTATTCAAAAAAGTCGTTTTCACTTGAAAGAAATAGGTTTTCGAAAAGGCTCTCTTGGGATGTGGATATTTCCGATCCTGATCATCGAGGCCATTCCGTTTATTGCTGGATTCAACAAGGATTTAACTGTTTCTTCCTTTCTAGCACTTTGTTTCTTCATGGTGTGTGTCGGTCTTTTTGAAGAAGGAATCTTTCGAGGCATTCTGTTTCAATATTTAAAACAAATTAACTTGAGCACTGCCATATGGGGCTCCGCCGTACTATTCGGTCTCGGTCATGCTGCGAATCTACTAAGCGGAAAAAGCCTCACCTTAACAGTCGCACAAATCCTATTCGCCTTTTTATTTGGATTCGTTGCAGCTGAAATCGTTGCACTCACGAACAGCCTGCAATGGGTGATCTTATGGCACGCGGTTCATAATATCGTGGATCAAACCACAAATGGGCAAACGTCTGTGGGAATGCAAATGCTTTTGCTTTCGATTCAATGTGTCATTTTGCTTGTTCTTGCGGTGGTGTTGTGGAAAAGATTAAGAATGAAAAAAGTGTTCAATAGATAATGAAAAGAGGAGGAAAGAGATGAAGGGGAACACATGGATAGAAGGCTGGTTTCAAAAGTGTGAAGAACTTGAAATCAAGCCTTGGGAATGGGATTTTAAACAAAGTTATATCAAAGAGCCGATCAAAGATACATCATCAATTAAGATCATGTTAGAGTATAAAATGGGTAAACTCAAAGCTAAAGTTAAACCGCGTAGTAAAGCTGATTGTGATAAAGAACCTTTTCATATTTATCAATTACTATGGGGTACAGAGAATGATCCTGAGCTTAAATCAAAGCACCATTTAGATTATTATGATTTGCTCCGCGGCGAAACAATGAATTCGTTTTGGACAACTTATAAAAACAGTGTGATAAGCTCAGAAAATAAAAACGCTTTATACAATGAAATTGGCATTAACCCCAAAAACCCTCTTATAGATCAATGTCATTTATTGATTTCTAATGAGAAAGTCAAAGAGTTTAAACAGATCAAAGATAATATTGCAGCGTTTGAAAAATTCGCTACTTCTTCTCATTATATTGGAAATTTCACTGTATTACCTCATTGGATGAACACTGGTCGATACAGTTTCTCTCAAGATTATTGGGATGTGACATTACAATCATTCTTTGGCTTTTTTAAACCATTAGGCTGTTGGAAACAGTTCGTCGAACGATATTTCCTTCAACCTTATGTAAACAATGATGAGCAATGGACAGTGAGTGAATTTTGGGAAGGTCATTTTGCAGGAATCGGAAATTACAATCGATTAAAACCTCAAAATGAACAAGAATTAAGTGAGTACCTACATAAAGTCAATATTAGGATTGAAGAACGGGGCAAATGGATGATCAAAAAAGTCTGTGAAGAATTGAAGTTGCAACACTTCACATTTTATGATGAACTAAAAGATAGACAAATTCGATTTTCCAACGAATTGAATTAACCATAATGAGCGAGCTTCGTGTTCGCTTTTTTATTTTCTAAAAGGGTTCCGATAAAAGAAAAATGAGATCATAAAAAGCTGATATCTTAAACGCTATATCAGCATCATGTTATCAAGCTTATTCACTCATGTAATCCTCTTTCAGCATGCTGTATATTTCTACATCAACAACTCCTTTGCCAGACCATAAAACAGCTTGTCTAAGCAGCCCTTCTTTGATAAAACCATTTTTCAATAGGACTTTTTTTGATACCTCATTTGCTGGCATGACTTCCGCTTGAATTCTATTGATATCAATCTCTTCAAACAGAAATTTCACTAGTGTAGAGACAGCTTCTGTTGCGATGCCTTTTCCCCAATGTTCCTCTGCAAAGAAATAACCAATCGTCACCGCATTCACTTTTTGATTGATGTCCATTGTTTCGATGATACCAACTAGCGTATGAGGATTATCCTTTTGAAAGATTCCCCATTTCACTCTGCTTTTCTTCGTATAATCTCGTTCAAAATGTCCAATCATTTTTTTTACCGTTTGGAGATTATGTTTGGGAATGATCCCACAATACTGAAAGACTGTGTCATTGTCGTAAATTGAAAATAACTCTGGCAAATGACGCTCTTCCACCCTTTTTAACAATAGATTCTTTGACGCAACTACAGGAAAAGTACCAAAAAGACTTTCTATTTTCATCTCTTAATCCCCCTTATTCCTCGATAGGAATATAGATTTTCATTTTGATATCGTTCGGGCCATTCGAATGTAAGACATCTGTTATTTCAAAATCTGGTCCACTCGTTCTTTCATAATTAGAATTTGGGAGCCAGCTACCATAGATATATCTTCTAGTGTTTTGCACCATTTCATGAGAGCCACTCACTTTAAATTCTGCATATCTCCCCTCAGGAATCACTATTTTTACAAACCCTTCATTTAAATCTATATCGGATTCCTCCACTTCTTCCCCTACCACAAACGAAAAACGGCCATCATCATGAAAGGAAGTAGATACACCATAAGCCATATGAGGTGCTTTTCTCTTTGGAATCTGTTGATAATACTCCTTTTTTCCAAAATCCATATAAAACAAAGGAATGTCCGTGAAATATTCCTCACTTTGAAGATTCGTTTGATACTCGTAACCAATAATATAAAATTTGTTTAATTGAGTCATGACAGGTTTATTCATATTGAATTCACTGTCTAACTTAGATTGATACGCTAAAAAATCCATTTTGTTTTGTTTCTTTAACTCCATTTCCTCTTTTCGAAACCTGCCTGGTGTCACCCCAAAGAATTGTAAAAAAGCACGGGCGAACGCTTCTTGAGAACCATACTGGAACGCAATCGCTATGTGTAAAATATTTTGATTTGTTTCTTTCAGTAACCTAGCAGCTTCAGAGAGCCTTCTATTTCTGATATACTCTTGCACAGAAAAACCTGTAATGGCTTGAAACAGTCGTTGAAAATGAAACGCTGAAAAGCAGGATTTCGAGGAAATATCCTTTATACTTATATTGTTTTGAAGATTCTCCTCAATAAACTCAATCGAATGCTGTATTCTCTCATAGTAATCCATTGTTTCTCCCTCCTCTACTTTTATTTTATTACTTCCCTCCTCTTACTTTTTGATCATTTGTGCTATTTTTAAATAACCTTCCACAAAATAATCATTCAATTTCCATAGCACAAAAAGTCAAGTTTCTTAAAAATGATTTCCGTTATATTAAACTCGTAAGGTAAAGATGTGCTCGGTTGTCCTATCAAGAACATGAGAAAACGATTCAAGGACCATTAACATCTGAAAGATAAATTACCGCTTCAAACTCTAGCAAAAAACGCTAGTTATTCTACCATTAAAACAGAAGTAAAATAAAATTAAAAATGAAGACAAGACACCCACAGGACAAAAAAAATCAATTAAAAAAGATATCCCTACCACTATCACTTTTTTGTCATCTTGGTATAATAGAAAAAATCAGAAAAATGAGAATGCGATGATAAGGAATAGTACTTGCCGAAATGTTGTCAGAAAGTTGCTGGCTGATGAGAAGCAATAACAAAAAGGCAGGGAACTCACCTTAGAGTAGCCTTAGTGAAATGAAAAGTATTGATGTAGTTAAGGTCGGCACCCCACCGTTATATGGGAAGGATATAAGATCAAACAATCTGTATCCGAATAAGGGCATGATAATGTTTGTTTATCATGAAACAGGGGTGGTACCGCGTAAGAAGAAGTCTTTCGTCTCCAAGTTAAATCTTGGGGATGAAAGGCTTTTTTTATATTCTATTTTCTAGGAGGAATCGATGATGTTTAACCACAAAAAATACGAAAAGAAATACTTTTTGCCACCGAACCTTACGTATGATTGGGTGAAGAAAGAAACATTAGAAAGTGCTCCGATATGGTGCAGTGTGGACTTACGGGATGGAAATCAAGCATTACCTATTCCTATGAACTTAGAAGAAAAATTGGAAATGTTTCAGTTACTAATAGAGATAGGTTTTAAAGAAATTGAAATCGCATTTCCAGCTGCTTCTGATACGGAGTTTAGGTTTTTACGGACACTGATTGATCATCATATGATTCCAGACGATGTCACGATTATGGTGATCACACAAGCGAGAGAGCATATTATCCGCCGAACCTTCGAAGCCATTAAGGGGGTACCGAAAGCGATTGTTCATTTATATAATTCGACTTCAGAAGCTCAGCGCAGACAAGTATTTAAGAAAACAAAAGATGAAATTAAACAAATTGCAATGGATGGAGCTATTTTAGTAAAAGAACTTGCCGAAAAAACAAATAGCGATATTTATTTTCAATATAGTCCTGAAAGCTTTCCAGGAACAGAAGTGGATTACGCGTTAGATATTTGTAATAGTGTTTTAGATATTTGGAAACCGACACCACATCACAAAGCGATTATCAATATTCCGACAACAGTTGAATATTCAATGCCTCATATCTTTGCAAGTCAGATTGAGTATATACACAAAAATCTGTCTTACCGAGACAGTGTGACATTGTCTGTTCACCCTCATAATGACCGCGGGTCTGGGGTGAGTGATGCAGAATTTGGTGTGCTAGCTGGTGCCGAAAGAGTCGAAGGGACATTATTTGGTATCGGTGAACGTACAGGGAACGTAGACTTGATTACTTTGGCGATGAATATGTACTCACAAGGTTATGATCCACAATTGAATTTCAATAACCTAGAAGCGATTCGTAAAAAATATGAAAAACTAACAAAAATCACTGTTCATGAGAGACAGCCATATTCTGGGGAGATGGTTTTCACCGCATTTTCTGGGTCACATCAAGATGCGATATCTAAAGGGATGAAATATAGAAAGGAACATCATGTTGATAAATGGGACGTTCCGTATATCCCAATAGATCCAGTTGACTTGGGGAGGAATTATCAAACGGATGTGATTCGAATCAATAGCCAGTCTGGAAAAGGCGGCATAGGCTATATATTAGAAACAAATTATGGCATTCAACTTCCTTATCAAATGAATGAAGCCGTGGGATATGCAGCGAAGAAAGTATCTGATCAGACAAATAGGGAATTGTCTGTCGAAGAAATATATCATGTTTTTAAAGAGCAGTATGTTGATTTTCACCCTCATTTCCAGCTGCTTGATTATCAATTTCATAAAGGAGAGAAGCAAGAAGTCACCTTAACTTTGCTGAGAGATCATCAACAAATTGACATACAAGGAACTGGCACTGGAAGTTTAGATGCAATCAGTAACGCGTTAAAAGCACATTTTCATCTCGAGTATGATTTGGAAGTCTATGAACAGAATTCTTTGGGCAACGATTCTCAAGCAAAAGCCTGTGCGCAGATTGGTATTTCAAATCAAGGAAAAATGCATTGGGGTGCTGGAATCGATAAAGATATTATAGAAGCAACAGTAAAGGCCCTGGTGGTTGCAGTAAATAAACTAGAGGTTTGGATGTAGATGGAAACAGATACACTTGAAAAACATGAAGCGATGCAATATTTAAGAAAATATAACGAGCAAGAAATCTTTTATCAACAATACCAACAGAAAAAGCATGACAATCAATCATTGCAATTATTTTTGAAGGATTATGATCAAAACAATTTCATGCAAAAGCAAATATATATAGAAGAATTTTTGCTAAGAGGGCAGAACGAATTTGAAAAAGAGGATACCATGTGGTTAGGTCAGGAGAAAGATATCGAAGTGAGAAAGTATAGCCGTTTTATGCCTCAATTGTCGGCTATCCATGATTTCTTTGAGATGATCTATGTTCTGGAAAATGAGATGTATGTAGAAGTGGAAGATAAAAAAATCGCTTTAAAATCAGGAGATATTGCCTTTATTCCACCTGACACAATACACAAGCCACTTGTAATGGAGAATACAATCGCAATCCAAATCATGATCCGCAAAAGTACTTTTCAAAAAGTGTTTTTTAAAATGTTAAAAGGAAATCATGTCATTTCTGAGTTCTTTTTGAATGCATTGTATATAAAAGAAAATAAACATATTCTTATTTTCCATAGTCACATGGATAAAAATTTGCTAGACTGCTCTCTTCAACTATTTATAGAAAATCACAATCGATTTCCTAGTTACCAGTTGATTATGAATAATTTGTTTGAGATATTATTATGTCTCTTATTAAGATTCAAACCAAATCATATGAACGTCATTCAGGTCAAACCATATAGTGATATACGTATGATTCAAATGCTTCAATATATTCAGCAATGTTGTGAGCATATAACACTCCAAAAGATGGCAGAGAAATTCAACCTTTCACAATCTTATCTGTCTAGATATATAGCTCGTACACTCGGCAAATCATTTCGTGAAATTCGACAAGAAATAAGATTGGAAAAAGCCTGCGAAATGCTAACCGGTAGTAATTTACAAGTGGATCATATTTCGGGAGCCGTTGGTTATCAAAATGTAGAGCATTTCATTCGTTTATTTAAGAAAAAGTATCGCCTAACACCACATCAATATCGTTTAAATAATAGATCATGTCAAATCAATACGAATAAAAAGGAGAAATCATCATGTCAATCAAGCAAGTAAAAGATTATTTTAAACAATATGAGATGGATACTCGAATTCAGGAATTTTCAGTATCTAGCGCAACCGTAGACTTGGCTGCTTCTGCATTGGGCTGCGAACCTGAAAGAATCGCAAAAACACTCTCCTTTCTAGTAAATGGACAAGCTATTTTAGTTGTGACCTCTGGCGATGCAAAAATTGATAACAAAAAATTCAAAGAATATTTTAAAACAAAAGCGAAAATGCTGCCTCCTCATGAGGTCTTTGACTTGGTCGGTCATGAAATTGGCGGAGTATGTCCTTTTGCTATAAAGAATGGCGTTTCTGTTTATTTAGATATGTCACTCAAACGTTTTGAGACAGTCTATCCAGCCTGCGGCAGCAGTAACAGTGCTATTGAACTCACAATCAAACAACTAGAAAAACACTCCGGTTATACACAATGGATTGCTGTGTGTAAGGGATGGAATGATGAATTCACACAATAAAACGGAAGAAAAAAGTGCAATCAAACATAAAAAAGAGCTAGAAACCCTTGATACACAAAGGTTTCTAGCTCTATTATAACTACTCCCACTCGATGATTTTGCAAATTCATTTAAAGTTAATTTTCCGTCTTAAAAGCTTTTAAATCATTTAAATATACTTCATGGAACATGAATTTATAACTGTTGTTTGCAAAATGTTTGCAAATCGTTCTTCTCTAATTTGAGAAACGAAATTTAAAAGAGAGCTGAATGGCTCTCTTTATTTTTAAAAAACATCCATTTTTTTGAATTTTATTGATATAATTAATTATATTTATAAATTGATAAGGAGATTTTTATAATATGGATTTTATAAGTAACCCATGGTTTGTAGGTATTGCTGGTGGTATTGTAAGTGGTGTTATAGTTTTTTTTATAACTACTGCTATTTCGAATAAAATTAGCAAAAAAGATTACTATAATTCAGTAAAAGAAGTTAACTTTAAAGTGTCAAAAATGCTAATAATGTCTATTTCTGAAGGTAAAATACCGAACCCTCAAGTTGTCAGTGCATTACTATCTTCATTAGCGAAAAGAAACAATATTCTTTTAAAAGATATTAATACTGTAGAGGAAACTTATAACGATTTAGTCACTGAATTATTTGAAACAAATTTTATTCCGGTTGAAAAGAAGCAGACTTTAGCGAATGAATTAATCGATACAAAAGAATCTTTAAATCAAACGATTATTTTAGATGAAAATAAGAATATCAATGAAGATGAAAAATATCTTAGGTATCGTTCAATCCGTTTTAAATATCTATACATCTTAGGAGTAACAGTTTCCGCATATATGTTTCTTATCCTTACTTTATTAGATGCTAAAAAATTCAGTTTGCCAATTTCGTCAACTGATGATTACCAAATTTTAATGATTGCTTTTGGTACATTTACAATTGTTCTTAGTCTTTTGATTTTAATTACTACAAAACTAACTCACGATAAAAGAAAAGAGCTCAGAAAACAAAATAATAAAATCGATAAAAATACATAAACTAATAGCTTTTGTTTGCAAATTGTTTGCAACAATAACAAAAAAGAGCTTAGAACCCTTTTAAATCAAGAATTCTAAGCTTCTTTTTATTACTCCCACTCGATAATAAACAGTACTCCCTCTTTCCTTGTATGACAGCACGTTTTGAAAAAAACATTGTTTTGGTGGTGCGTTTGGTGGGTAGTACTAATGAGAATCATTCTTTATTAATATGAAATTCCCCTTAAATAGCACTCACTTATATTATGGTTCCTAGGCTTTAATATGAGTAAATGCAATTTAAATATGCTGTAATTCATACTTTATTTTTTCTTTTGATAAATGATCTTTTTTATAATGCGTACATTGTAGGTTATAAAGATTCTCTACCAATTCAACCGATTCATCTGCTAAATGTTTCTTAAAAACCCTTTTAAGGTTACTTGAAAAATTAAGCTTATATTCTTCTTTATATTTATCTTTAAAAACAAGAGCTCTTAATAAATTCAGCTCAACTTGAGGATTCTCTTCTAAATTCACATCTAATTTAGAAGCTTTTATAGAAGTTCTAAATAATTCATCATATAATTTAGATTTATTAAAATTGTATACAATACCATCTATATTCAAATACACAGACTTCGCTAAATTTTCTTCACTAGCTTGCAAATTTGTATTTTTAAATGCCCATGTGTTTTCTAAATCCCATATATCAAATTCCATATTTCCTATTTTAAATTTGAATCCACCAAATCTGTTTCTTCTATTACTATATTTCTTTGTAATTAAATCAAAATTAGTTTTATCTTTAAACTTTATTGCTATATCAAAATCTCTAGGTAGAGGGGGATTATCAGGAAACAAACAGATATCTCTTATCGAACCTCCAAAGAACAATAAATCGCCTACGTTAGACAGTTCTTCAATGAAGTTAAGTCTATTAGAATCTTTCCCCAGTAAAAAAATCAGTCTATTTTTTATTTCTTTTTCATATCTACTCACCTTAAATCCCCCCTCTATAACTAAGGTAATCTTACCCCTAATAGCTCTTGGTGTAAACTCACTGCATATCCATCAGTCATACCAGAAATGAAGTCTGTTACTAATTGAAGTCTATTGTACAATGATAAATCTTTAAATTCCACTGTAGGCTTGCCCTCTTTAGAAATTCGTTGAATATGCCTAAAGTTCTCTGATATTAAATGAATAAGTTTTTCATGTTTTGTTTTAGCTTCTGTTAAGCCATCAACGTTTATAACAGCGTTAACAAATAAATTTAATAAATCAGATATGACTCTATCCCCTACTAATTCAAGAGTTAAAACTTCCTTATCAGTAAATACATGTTTATAAGCTACATTCTTCAATTCTTTCGAAAGTTTTTTTGCTGTAGAATTAGATAGTAAATCCCCTTCAAAAGCACCTTCCATAATTGAACCATAGTTATTTTTGAAACTATCGACTACAGCATTTATTAATATGCCTTGGATATATACTTTAAAATTTTGAACATTTATTAAATCTTTATCAGGTACTTTGTTTAACAAAGTTTGATCTCTTAGTTGTTCTAATATTGCAAATTGGTTAGGGTACTCCTTTTCAAATTTTCCTTTAATATTTTTATAAATATCATCCCATTTTATTACTTTCTTTTTTACAGCATCTTCAATGTCAGCAGTTAAATAAGCTATGTCATCTGCTGCTTCTAAAATATACGTAGCAGGATGTCTACATCCATCAATACCTATCTTATTTTTTATTTCTTCAAACAATTCTTGTTCAGAATGAAAATATCCAAACTTCTTTTTTCCTTTAATTTTTTCATCATTAGAAGCCCATGGATATTTCATTAATGTTCCTAATGTTGCTAGAGTGAAATTAGCACCATATTCATCATTTAAAAATTGTAACTTACTTAAAATTCGTATTGCCTGTGCATTTCCTTCAAAAAACAGAAAATCATTCTTCTGTTGTTCATTTAATTCTCCAAATAATTCTCCATATGTTTTGCTGTCTTTGTCCGCTATTTTTGTATCTGGTTTTATATTAAACCAATCTTCAAACCACTTCCGAATAATATCTTCACCATAATGTCCAAATGGTGGATTACCTAAATCATGTACTATACATGATACTTCAACTAGTGAGGCTAACTCTCTAGCCTTTGCAAAATCTTTAAAAACTTTTTCTTGAATTAACCATTCTCCTATATTCCATGCTAATGATCTGCCTAAAGAGGCAACCTCTAAAGAATGTGTTAACCTTGTCCTTGTAAAATCATTATTTTGTAAGGGAAATACTTGTGCTTTATCTTGTAGCCTTCTTAGAGATGAAGAATATATAATTCGTTGATAATCTTTATCAAATTCATTTCTGTGAGGAAGACTTTTACTTTCTGACTTCCTTTTTCGTTCACCTAATAATAAATTCTCCCAATTTAACATAACCTAACCTGCCTTTTTGTATTTTCTTTCCTTATAATTCTATCTTATCAAAGTACAAGGAGAAAAACAGACTTATTTTAACATCACATACTTATATGAACTTTGCTACATATACTTAAATATTCTAATCCCTTACATCTCAAAATTAGCCTCTTAAATTACTTTTTTTAAAAGCTTGATTTCCATTAAATTTAATGTTTGTTTGTGATGCTGTTTTGATTATAACGTTCCCAGCCATTATTTCAGCAATTGCAGTATCTGCCCCACTCCACATATGGGCATAGTGTTTTAAAGTAATCTCTGGACTTGAATGTCCCATACGTTGTGATAGTACAAGAACAGAAACATTAAATTCATTGATTAAATATGAAGCATGGGAGTGACGCAATCCTTTTGCTTGAATACTTGTTACTCCTGCGAATTGTGAATAGCGTTTAATGATTCTGCCTATTGTCGATTTAATCATTGGCAATCCATCATAACTAAAAATAAAATCGTTTGAATTACCTAACCCTATCTCCAATTGTCTTTTTCGCCAAATTGTTAATATATTTATTGTATCATCATCAAGAGCTATAATTCTCTTTCCATCTTCCGTTTTTGTGTACGAATTTCTTTTCCAATCACTTCTCGTTTTCATAATTAGCATATGATGGACACGTAAACGTTTATTTTTCAAATCGACATCATTCCAACGTAAAGCAGTTCCTTCATTCACTCGTATTCCGGTCATATAGTAGACCCACAGCATAACAAAATTCAGATGCTCATAACAATCTTCTATATAAATTTGGTTTATCACCTTTTCAAAGTCATCTTTTGTCCAATACGGCACAATCGCCTTACCTTTAGGAATAGCTCTAACCTTCTTAGATATGTTCATTTCTAGGTATTGCATTTCAACAGCTTTATCTAAACTTTTACGAAACGTTCCAAATACTAGACTTGCATAAGATTGTGAATACCCCGCACCACCCTTTTCTTTACTTGTTAATAACCATGTGCGAAAATGCTGTACGTCTTCTACTGAGATTGAACGAAGAGGGATAGAAGCAAATCTATCCCTGATCTTCTCCAATATTCTTTTTCGCACAGAGAATGTACTTTCTTCAACATTCGTTTGATAATAAGGTATGTACACACTATTCATAAATTGTTCATAAGTCATTTTATAGTTAGAATAACTGTTAACCTTATGATATTCTCTTTTTAATCGAGTTAACTCTTTGTTTGCTTCAAATGCAGAAGCAAAAGGCTTACCATTAACATCTTTTCTTCCCTTTTTACGTATTCGTTTTCCCGTAATTCGATCAATACCAAATTCCGATTGATAAAAGAAATTTCCTTTATCATCAACATATACACCAGGGTATTTCGTTGTTTGTTGCGTTTTATTTTTCATTAGGAGTTACTCATTTCTGCCAAAAGGGAAACTCCTAAAATTGATTCAACCACATCCCTCGGTACTCTCCCTAGCCTTTTGTTGTTATAATACGGACAACCTTTTTGTACCATGATTGCTTTTGCCTGCCTAATTAGCGAAATAGCTTGATATTTCTTATAGCCTAGTTTTATTAAATCATCTTTACAAATTGTTGTACCCATCACACATATCCCTTTCCACACTAGTATTCATCTTCGCTTACAAGTTCTAAAACACGTTGCTCGATTAATGATTGATCAGACTCAGTGATTTTTTCTTTCCCTATATGTACTAACTCTTTCAAATATTCCTCAGCATATTTTTCGCCGTATACTCGCCTAAATGATTCATAGACCATACTTATTGACTTTACAGTTGAATGCTCAACCCATTTTTTCTTTTTCTTTAAAGTCAACTTTTCACGCTGTACTTTCAAAGGTATTTCTTCAATACCTTCTATAAACTTTCCCCACCATTTCATTGTAGGAAGCCTATTTTTGTTATGTAACTCACTAACATTCTTAGGTTGCCTCTTGAAACAATAATGTGCTGATAGAACACCTTTAACTATAGCGTTCAATGGTTTCCCATTTGAGATTTGAAGAGCAACTAACATTGCTTTGTTTCCTGTCAACTCCAGTTCCCATCTAACCCATTTTCCAATGTTCACAACTTCATCTGCATTATCTCGTCTTTCTTGTTTCTTATCATAAATTCGTAAAATTTGAGGAGATGATCCTACGTACAACGTAAACCCTGTTAGTTTTCCATCAAGAATCCTTCCACTATTTATTTCAACATATTTATGGCTTTTCGTACTCAACTGCCCTCGTTTCACATAATCCTGTAGCGTTTTTACAGATGGAGAAGCATTATCGAATATATCTAATGCCAAATCTATCCTTGATATTTTCCCTTGTATTCCTAAAATAAATGATACAAATTTGTACCAATGCCATCCATCAATTCTTGACATGAATTCCTCATACTGTCGACAAGCTTGTCCTGACATATCTACAAGAATGCTTCCATGATTTCCCGAAGAGTGGAGTTTTATATTCGCAAAGCTAATACATCTATCGTATGTTGGATAAGGCGATCCCTTAATCTCTGAAGAAAATTCAGAGATAGGGATTCCTAAAATTTCATTAGCAACGATTGGAAATTCACTATTCGGAATTGAACAACGAAAGTAATCAATAAGACACTGATTACTTCGATTTAGACGACTCATGTGCTTCACCAATGATGTAACTATCAGCTTCAACTTTAAGCTCTGAATACTGCCATGTATCAATCATTGGTTTACCTTGCCCAACAAATGCTTTCTTTTGAACCTTTTTAGGCTTCACTTTTAGTCCCGAAAAGGAAATTGGAATGAACTCACCATCTTCATAATCATCTAAAATAGGTAGGCTATCCTGTTTTTCAACTATTACAGTAATAGGGGAGCCAATTTCAGTACCGCCATTTTGTAAGACGAGTTCGATAAATGGACGATCATATACTTTAAATGTGACAGAATACTTTCCAGTTTCAACTAACTCTCCATTTAGATTTTTTTCTTTTTCAATTCGAGTAGTAAAGCCGTCTTTCTGAATCAGCATTGCTGTAGGAATCTTAAATTGTTTAATATCAAAGTGGAAATCAGCTAGATCCACATTTTCCGAGTCATTTAACGAATGTAACTTAGACGATTTTAATATTAGTTTTCCCATTTTTACAGACACCTCTTTATCATTTTTTAAATCCCCAACTCTCGGGATTTCACACAGCCCTCTAACCCATGAGCACCAAGAGTTTCGAGCATTTTCGTTGAGGGAGATTCACCAGTGTTACCCAACTGGTGCGACCCTATTTTTCGATTCATGTTGAGCAAAAATCGCTCAACTGGCCATCACTTTTTCTGAACGTTTTCGACCACTCCGTTCGGATGGCTCTGCCACCGCCTCAAACCTTCACAAAAATTGACGGTCAATGTTGGCTGTAGCTGTTTGACAAGAATAGCATTAAACACTTAATTTGCTCTCTGAATCATTAGTTTTTCTATTTCTGCTATAAAATCAAAATCTTTGTCTATATACGGCGTTTCGAAATAAACTGGAGAAGTGTGTTTGCCATCTAGTTGTATGTAACCTCCACCTTTTTCTGTGACAGTCTTATATTCAACGTCTTTCGTATCAAATATCATATTATAGCCAATGGAATCCATAGCACCTAACCCAGCTTTAAACCCCATTTGTGCCCTTATATTTGTAGGTAGATCATCTGCGGATGGACGTTGCATAAGGATCTCGATCATTACTCCAGCTTGTCTACCTTTCATTACTAGAGTAAATACATAATCTAATGCTTCTTTAGCAATTTTCTTATCCACTGAATGCATAAAAGCTGAAAATTCATCAAATATCACAATAACGACAGGCAAATTAAAGTCTCGATACGTTTTTCCGAAAGCTGATATGTCATTAAAATACTCCGTATATCTTCGTTCCATCAATTCGACAGTTTCTCTAAGAATTCGACATATTTGGTTGGCATCTGTTGCAACTTTATTTTCAAATCCAGTAATAAATCTAAACAGACTCAAATCAGCTTTTTTAGGGTCTATAATTCGTAAATCAGCTTGCGGAGTCAACTTCAAATAATTAACAATCTTACCTAATATAAAGAATGACTTGCCCGATCCAGTACCTCCTACAATAAGAGAATGGGGGACCTTATGAAGCTCATAAGATATGTTGCCCGTTATTTTGATTTCATCTGAATCATTTACGTTAGTTACAGTAGAATTTAAATCTATACGTTCATCTTTATGCTTTAAAAATACATATTCAGCATAATCTACCGACTTATTGGTAGAGTCTAGTTCCAAGCCTAAAGCAGCTTCTAAATTCTCCCCTAGTTTCGTGGCTTCTTTGGTAAACCTGTCACCATCACGTAAAATCCTTACGACCACATGCCTACTTGTTTCCCTATATTGAATGCGAATTACTCTGACAATTCGCTTTTCCCTAACAACTTTATCGTTTTTAATAGATTCAAAGTATTCCTCGTCATATAATTTCAAAGTATCAATCATATAAGCTAAATTGTTCGCAATCCATGATTTAGGATTCTTAACAAAGTTAAAGTAGAGCCTTATACTTTTATAAATGGATACCGTCCAAAAAGTGATGATGATTAGATTAACGAAACCATTAAAACTGACAGAACGATACACCACAGGAATATTAATTATTAGTGGAGGAATAGCATTAGACACCATTCCACAAAAAGCTGTCAGCACAAATATGAATACTCCAAGGAGATATTTAAATAAATTCATTTTCCTGCGCGGAAAAACAACATGATGCCATTCACTCTGCCTTCTACTAAGGATATTCTTTAGTGCCTCTAGCTTCACAGATTACTAACGCCCTTTCAAGTTCTATTTTTTATATTTACTCGGTTCACTAATAATTTTACAAGGACCACATGAATTAACTTGCCAATCAAAACTAGAAGAATTGCAGATACTAATCCGCCCCAAAATACATAGGAAACATTAAAACTGTAATTTTTAAAACCTTGACCAAAGGTATCAAACTCTATCCAGCCATATTTTACTCCTGTCCCATAAACTTCACGAAGGTTAGTTACATCAGATGAAAACACATAAGTTCTACCAAAATCCGTAATACCTGACAGCCAATTCCCCAATAACAAATACACAATCGTAAAGGGTAGGAGAATTATAGCTGTCTCAAAGATAAATTTGTTTACCACTTTGATTATATTTTTCATTTATTTTCTTCTCCAAATTTTGCAATGGAGAAGCTTTAATTAGTGCTCTCCATTGCAAGTATGTTATTTCCTTTTCCTCATAATTATCTATGAAGAAGGATACTTCAAAAAATCAATAACTCTCTCTGTTTGCGTTTCACTATAAGTAATAACATTTAAATTATTTAGCTCAGTTTATTGCACAACATTTCTTACTTTATTCTTTAATTAGTTCTTTCCTACGTTCTAAGCACCCTACAGCATATGAATTCTTTTGCTTGATTGTTGAAATCATATAATCTAATTCATCTTCTGTATATGAATAATGAGATGTCGATAAATTGGCAAGTTGCTTCATCAGATAATTTAATTTTTCTATTCTCTTATTCATCAGACGTATAGATTTTTCTCTTTTCTCCATCACTTCACCCCCCTCACAATCAAATCAAAACGTCATGACATTATATATATGTAGATAATATACGGACAACATCATGACGTCAAGAGAAAAATAAAAAAGACTATGTTATCCATAATCTTTTTCCTTTTAAAATTCTTCTGCTTACTATTCTGTAGCATCATCTTTGTTATGATATTGTTTTTTTATTTCTTCATAGTACTTTATAATCGCAGTATTAATAATCCACGCTTTCGTTACTCTATTTTCCTTTTCTGTAATTAATTTTTGGACTTTATTTAAGCTATCTTCTCCTTTTTGATTAAGGTAGAAAGAAAACTTTGTACTTGCCATTTAAAAGACCTCCCATTTTTACGTTTACAATAGCATGATACTGTCATGACGTCAAACACTTACAATATCATAAAAACAGATTTCTAAAAAAGAGCTTTTGGGGGGTTATTCGGTGGGGAATCATATAAAAACAAGCCTATTTCACAGCATTTGATCCACGATAAACACTGTAAAATAGGCTTAATCAATTTATATCATTCTTAATTATTACTCCCACTCAATCGTAGCAGGCGGTTTACTCGTAATATCATACACCACGCGGTTAATATGCTTCACTTCATTCACGATACGAGTCGAGATCTTCTCAAGTACATCCCAAGGGATTCTTGCCCAGTCACTCGTCATACCATCAATAGACGTAACAGCACGGATACCGATTGTGTAATCGTATGTTCTTGCGTCACCCATGACACCTACGCTGCGGATGTCTGGGAGAACCGTGAAGTATTGCCAGATGTCGCGCTCAAGGCCGAAGTTGGCAATTTCTTCGCGTAGAATCGCATCCGATTCACGGACGATTTCTAGTTTTTCTTCAGAAATTTCACCTAGTACACGGATTCCTAGTCCTGGACCTGGGAATGGCTGTCTCCATACGATGTCGTCTGGAATACCTAGCTCTGACCCTAGAGCACGGACTTCATCCTTGAATAGCGTATTAAGTGGCTCAATCAATTCAAACTGCATGTCTTCTGGAAGACCGCCAACGTTGTGGTGAGATTTGATTGTTTGTGCCGTTGCTGTACCACTCTCAATGATG
The DNA here is from genome assembly GCF_001426125.1 of Bacillus sp. Leaf49. NCBI lineage: Bacteria > Bacillati > Bacillota > Bacilli > Caryophanales > Bacillaceae > Bacillus > Bacillus sp. Leaf49. Next base: position 152,291 of record NZ_LMRK01000025.1, read on the forward strand.
TCAGTGTAAAGCGTTCCTTGTGCTAAGTAGTCGATTCCTTTTAACTTGTCCGCCTCGTCATCGAATACATAGATGAATTCGTTACCGATGATTTTACGTTTTTGCTCAGGATCAGACACACCTTTTAGCTTGTTTAAGAAGCGATCTTTCGCATCTACTTTAATCACGTTCATGTTGAAACCTTCGCTAAATGTTTTCATTACCCCTTCTGCTTCGCCTTTGCGAAGAAGACCGTGGTCAACGAAAATACATGTCAGCTGATCGCCGATGGCTTTGTGGATCAATACCGCCACAACAGATGAATCTACACCGCCGCTTAGTGCGCACAATACTTGTTTGTCGCCTACTGTTTCACGGATTTTCTGCATTTCGATTTCAATGAAGTTCTCCATTGACCATTTGCCATCGCACTCACATACGCCGAAGACAAAGTTCTTCAATAGATCATTTCCGTACTCAGAGTGACGTACCTCTGGGTGGAACTGAACGCCATAGAAATTCTTCTCAGCTAAGCTCATCGCTGAGTTTGGACAATGTGCACTTGTTGCATCAACTGTAAAGCCTTCTGGTACTTCAACGACAAGGTCACCATGGCTCATCCAAACGACTTGATCCGTTGGAAGGTCTTTGAATAGAGCAGGTGTTCCGTTAATATGAATGTCTGCTTTTCCATATTCACGCTGGCTTGCCGCTTCTACTTTCCCACCTAAATAGTGAGTCATCAGCTGCATGCCGTAGCAAATGCCTAGAACCGGAATGCCTAGATCAAAAATCTTTTCGTCACAGCGGAAAGATCCTTCATCATATACACTGTTTGGTCCACCAGAAAGGATGATTCCTTTCGGCGCCATTTCTTTAATTTCTTCAGCAGTTAAAGTGTGCGGATGAAGCTCACTGTACACACCAAATTCACGAATACGGCGAGTGATCAGCTGATTGTACTGACTACCGAAATCGAGAACCAAAATCATTTCATTTACTAAATTTGTCATGGTGTCACCTCTATGTCCAATATAGTTTTTATAAACGCACAGAAAAAATGAGAGGAGAAAACCTCTCTCAGTGTAAATCACGCTTTTGAAGCGCCCAGACTCACATCCGAACGCTTCAATTTCATGTATTTTAGAAGGTTTTAATATTCACCTATTCTAACAACAGGAAGGTACGTGGTCAAGACTATCTCCTGTTTATTAAATTTTCCCATAACTTCACCGACTGCCGCCAAAGCGCCGACGCATCTTCTCGCCTGTAGAGCGCCCGCTCATAGAACTGCGTTAGTTCAGACATGTGATGATTCCCTTCCTTGTCATCGATCAAAGAAGCAAATTCTCTTAGCGTCATGCCTGGCTTTTTCTCGATCCCTCTGCGCCTTAGCTGTTTTAATAGAGCAGCATACGCGTAGAAAAAAGCTTCCTCATCTGGCAGACGTTTTACCTTTCTCACAATAAAGATTGGCAGCCACCTTGCTCTGAACCGGTAAAGCATCCAGCCTATGAAACCAAGAAAGACAATCACACCTGCTGCGTAGCCCAAGATTGAACCAACATGAACCATACTTGGCTTTGCTTTAGCTGCTTGTTCCTCTTGTTTTGCCGCCTGTTCTGGTTCTTGTTGCTGCGGCTGCTGTGTCTGCTCGTTTTCTTGTTGATCAGATGCGGGCTGATCTTTTTCATCCTCTTGATCATCTGCTTGGTCGTTGTTAGCCGTGGTTTCATTCGTAAATGTCTCTGGGTTCGTGAACCCTTTTGTCGGTTCAAAAGTCACCCAACCACGGTTTGGAAAATACACCTCTACCCATGAATGGGCATTGTTATTGGTCACTTCATACACATTGTTTCCATCCATCTGTGTTTCATATAACTGACCAGACGTATATCCTTTCACCCATCTCGCCGGAATTCCAATCGAGCGAAGCATGACAATCATCGAGGTTGAAAAGTTATCACAATAGCCAATCATCGTATCAAATAAGAACTGATCCACATAGTCTTCGTCACGCCCAGGCACAGAGACATTTTGGGTTTCATATGAAAACTTCGCAGATCCTAAATAATCCTCAATCGCTTTTGCTTTATCATACATATTATCCTTCGTTTCCGTTAAGCTGTTCGCCAATGTTTTCACACGCTCTGGCAGCGAGGATGGGAGCTGCAAGTATTCACGTCCGACCTGCTGATTCACTTGCTTCTTGGTTGGCACTTTGATTCGCTGTAAGTCCTCTAGGATAAATGTAGGTGATAAGAAGCTGACTCGATAGTTCCCTAAATTTTTGGGCGGGTTTTGAGTAGACGGGACAATTTTCTCCGTTTTGCCCATCATTTGCAGTGGAATGTTTTCCATTGGCGTCAGCATAACCGTACCAATCGGATAAACAGCATGATTAAATCGATAATTTGATTCCATATCGACTCTCGTTTCATGCTCCTCTGTTTTCACGCGATTGGTAAACCACCGGTTCGGCACATCATTCCCTTTTAACCGAGTAGGTTTCGTATCATTTGAAGCATCCTCCCAGCCTTTCCCCGTGTAAATACTTTTTGTTTCTACACGAAAATAAGACGGCTCTTTTCCGCTCCATTTAAATACCGGTGTACGATCCTCACTAAACGGTCCCCCAAGCGACGAATCATCCGCACTATATCCCACCTTATTCTGCCCGGTGGAACCATCTTGATTCGTGACCGCTTTAAAAAACGGGACAGGGTCAGGCCATTTCGGATCAGATTTTGGCAAAGAAGCACCGAGTGATGCTGATACAAGGACAAGCGCCAGCATGGGTAAGAACCAATTGAAACGCGCTTTCTGTGACACCCGCACACCTTCAGCCGAACGAAGCCGGTCGAAATAGAGCAGGCCAAGCAAACAAAAGCCAAATACCATAATTCGAACGATTGCAAAAGTCGCATCATAAGGCGTAAACGTATCAAGAATCGTGACATATACAATCGTCATCAGTAAAAAGAAAAAGATACGCTGCTGATACACAACCCAATAATGGAGCAAATAAACAAGCAGCCAAAGCAAAATATAGAACAACAATGTGCGGAAAGACGGATACATGTCACTCCACATGCCCATGCTCATCAAAGAAATATTATCTTGAATATCAGCAAACAGCGCAGGCAGATAACTTGGCTCTGATTGATAAAAAATCAAATATAATGCGAGCAAGATCAATCCAGCACAAATAGGAAACGTCACATACCACTTCAATCGAAAGAACGTAAACAAACACGTAAGCCCTATAAAAATGATGAAATAAGACGTATGACTCGTCTCTGTAAAATCTTGAAGCGGACGAAGCCACTCCCAAAGCAGCAGAAATGCGACAGCATAATAGATGAACAACTCAAAACGGCTTTGCCGCTGATGCATATAAATGTTTGTCACCTCACAGTTCTTTCGTGCAGCCGGTCCTCAAATAAAAGGGTCGTGTGTATCCCAGAAGCTTTAAGCCGGTCCACAAGCTGTTTTTCTTTTGCCGTCAATCGATCAACGGCTCTCTTCACTAAAAGAACAGTGATGTTCTTTCTGTTTCGATTCCCAAGTAAAATGGCAGCAAGCTCTTCTTGCAGATGACCTGTCACCACATACTTTCCTGTCTGCTGGTGCTCACTCGATGTTAATGATTGATAATCAGGTGCACGAGAAGGCTGATACTGCACCTTTGTTAAATAGTAGAGCATGTCCTGTAAATGCCACTCTCCTTGATCCACTCGAAATAAGTGCTGATACCCAAGCGGGACAAGGCCTACCGGCACCCCTTTTTTCACAGCCGTTTGCAGAACCGATGCGGCCATAGACACAATCGTTTCAAAAGCGGCTTCATCTGTAAAATCAGCAAACACCACCAGATCCTTTGTCTGATTCTGTTCAAACTCCTTCGTCATGAGCTGACCTCTTCTAGCTGTTGTCTTCCAGTCCACCCAAGCGAAACGGTCTCCTTGCTGGTATTCACGCACACCTGTCGTCACATTTGTCGGTTCATTTAACCAAGAGTGCACCGCTTTGCCTCCATTTTCATTCACCGATGCAGCAGATTCAACCGGAATATCCAACATTTTCGGATACACAAGTAATTTTTTCTCTAATGGAAGAATTACTTCTTTTTCCACAAACCCAAACATATCACCCGTTTTGATTCTAACCGCCGTCAATTGATGCTCTCCCCGCATGATGTCATTGAATTGATATGAAAATCGCCACGTTTTCCGAAACCAAGGAAAGATCATTCGCTTCATTTCAATCTGTTCCTGTAAATGGAAGGTATCCGGCGGGTCATCCTCAAGTATGGCGTACACGTACGGAAATAAATTCGTCCGCTTGATTTCAAGGTCAACAGACAGCATATCCCCTGCCTTTAACCGGGTATGCTGTAATGTCCTTTTGGCAGTTGCACGAAGTGGAACAAGGGCAAACAGCAAAGCATACAAAGCATATGGTGAAAATGCATAAAAAAGGAACCAGCTCACAAAGCCGCCCTGAAACATGGCATAGCAAAAGGCTGCTGCCGTGAGGAGAAAGAGCATAAACACCCGTAACCATAGTGAAAAAGCGAAACGGTCACGTGACTTCATTGAGTCATCGACTTTTGAACTGGTACGCCAATATGCTCAATCATCTGTCGTAGCAGTGTCTCCGCCTTCTTCCCTTCATACGTTGCTTCTGATGTCAAAATCATGCGATGCGGCAATGTGTAAGGCGCCAAATACTGTACATCATCAGGAATCACATAATCCCGCCTGTTCAACAGCGCATACGCCTGAGCCGCTTTCATCAATGCAATTGAACCCCTTGGGCTCACGCCTAAATAGACAGACGGATGATTTCGCGTCGCTTGGGCGATTTCGACAATATATTCTTTAATCGATGCATCCACATGTACGGTCTGAACCGCTTGCTGCAAAGCATGGATATGATCTTTTGTCATGACTGCCTGAAGCGTGTCAATTGGCGATTGTTTCTCCTGCAAATTCAGCACCTCAAGCTCCTCCAGCATGGTTGGATACCCCATCTGCAGCTTAAATAAGAAACGGTCCATTTGCGCCTCTGGAAGTGGATAGGTTCCCTCATACTCTACTGGATTTTGCGTAGCCATCACAAAGAAAGGATCTGCCAGCGGCATCGTTTCTCCGTCCACTGTGACACTGCCTTCTTCCATCGCTTCAAGAAGGGCTGATTGTGTTTTAGGAGAGGTTCGGTTGATTTCATCAGCCAAAATAATCTGCCCCATAATCGGTCCTTGTCTAAATTCAAACTCGTTTGTCTTTTTATTATAAATCGACACACCTGTTACATCTGAAGGCAAAAGGTCAGGCGTAAATTGGATTCGCTTAAACTCACACCCAATGGATTTTGCCAGAGCACGAACCATCATGGTCTTCCCAACGCCAGGCACATCCTCTAATAGCACATGCCCCTTCGCCAAAATCGCAACAAGGCTTAATATCGCAATATCTTTTTTCCCCACCATCACTTTATTGATGTTATCTACGATTTTTTGTAAATCTGAATGCATCGGTTCATCAAATGCCATCCTGATCCTCCTATCACGTTTCCGTCAATTTTCATATAGTCTAACTTTACCATACAACACGCATTTGCATGAAACATCAACACGTAGAAAAAAGAAGCCTTCTCACGATGGAAAAGACTTCTGCTCCTCTTTAGGCTCACTTGCTGGTTCCATATGAACATGAGAGTGTAGAATATCATGTTCCTGCTTCATTCTGCGTTCAATTTCATCTGCAATATCATGGCTTTCTGCGATGTTTAAATGCGGTTCTACTTCAACGACCACATCCACATGGACGGTGCTTCCAAGGTAACGAGCTTTAATGTCTTTCAAATCGCCCACTCCTGGTGTCGCTTCAATCGTCTCTTTATATTTAGACATATCTTTTATATGAAAACCGTCCGTTAACGAATGAGACGCATCTCTGAAAATCTCCCACGCCGTTTTACAGATAATTAAGCCAATCACAAACGCAGCAAGCGTATCAACCCACGCCAGCTGAAATTGAGAGGCGATAATTCCGACAAACGTCCCGATACTCACATAAGCATCTGATTTATTATCAGCCGCTGCCGCATATAGCGACTGGCTATTAATTCGTTTAGACAGTTTACGGTTATACATATACACACCATACATCACAACAGCACTTCCTGCTGCCGTCCAAGCTGCAATCATATCAGGCGTTTGATGCTCTGATGAGAAAAGCGACTGGCCTGCGCTCAGCAAAACCTGAAGCCCGACAAGCATCATAATAAAGGAAGCCACAAGTGACGCAATATTTTCAGCTCTAAAATGACCGTATGGATGATCCTCATCAGGTGGCTTCTGAGAAATACGCAACCCAATTAATACGGCAAGCGAAGCAATGATATCTGTCGTATTATTCAAGCCATCTGCGGAAAGGGCTTCTGAATGAAACACATACCCAATGATCAGTTTGACAGCAGATAAGATCACATAGGCTATAATGCTGACCCAAGCACCTGTTTCACCTTGTCTTAATTCGTTGTAGCGCTCCATACCGAACAGCGCCTCCTCACACATTACTTTTCTATATTTATCTTACAAAGCCAAGCCCGTGTGGGTCTACAGCAACATGATTCGCTTGAATCAGCAAAATAGGATACATAGAAATGTGTTGACCTAAGCAAACTTATTTTTATAAGGTCAATTGACCTCAAGACCTACTCCCATCAATGTTTTTCAAAACCACCCCGAAAAATGAAAAAGAACAAAATTTCTCTACTATCTAATTGTCAGAATAGTTTTATTTTAAAACACAACTTTTCTTTCTTCCTTCTTATGCTATTTTTAAGAATGGGCAGAGGAAAATGAGGGAACATAATCTCTCAAATCCTTTATACTTTTTAACATCATGTTAAGAGGTTTGAAATGTCAGTTTGATAACCTGTCCAATGCTGAATGACAATTCAGTATGATAAAATTTAAAATATTCTAAAAACAAACTCTTGAATAAAAGAGAAATGTTTGGAGGTAAAGAAATGTCCAACATGACAAACGGTCTTCAAAAAAACCTTAAGACAAGACATATTTCAATGATCTCCATTGCCGGGGTCATTGGGGCAGGGCTATTTGTTGGTAGTGGTGCTGTCATTCATTCTGCAGGGCCTGGATCGATTCTTTCCTATTCATTTGCCGGACTTCTGGTCATCTTTATTATGAGAATGCTTGGAGAAATGGCATGTGCCTATCCGACAAGCGGCTCTTTCTCACAATATGCGAGCGACGCCATCGGCCCGTGGGCCGGGTTTACAATCGGCTGGCTTTACTGGTTCTTCTGGGTCATCGTCATCGCCATCGAAGCCATTGCCGGTGCTGCCATTATTCAATATTGGTATGGAGATGCACCTGTTTGGCTCACAAGTCTTATCCTCACAATCCTCTTAACTTTGACAAATATCTTTTCTGTTAAATCTTTTGGCGAATTTGAATATTGGTTTTCATTGATTAAAGTCGTCAGCATTATTCTATTCCTACTCATTGGTTTTGCATTTATTTTTGGTTTTGGCGGTCATCATACTGCAGGTCTTGCTAATTTAACGGGAAATGGCGGTTTCCTTCCAAACGGGTTCGGCTCTGTGCTCCTCGGGATTGTCGTTGTCATCTTTTCCTTCATGGGAACCGAGATTGTGGCAATTGCCGCAGGTGAATCAGCAGACCCTGTCAAATCTGTGACAACAGCTACCCGTTCAGTTGTATGGCGTATTATTGTGTTCTACGTCGGGTCGATCGCCGTCGTTGTCACTTTACTCCCATGGAATTCAGCGAATATTTTAACAAGCCCGTTCGTTGCAGTATTAGAATACATCGGTGTCCCATCAGCCGCTCAAGTCATGAACGTCATTGTTTTAACAGCCGTTCTTTCTTGTTTAAACTCCGGCCTATACACAACGTCCAGAATGCTTTATTCATTAGCTGAAAGAGGCGAAGCACCAAAACGTTTTATGAAAATCAGCAAACGCGGTGTCCCTGTAGCAGCGACAGTCGCAGGTACCTTCTTTTCCTATATTGCCGTCATGATGAACTACTTTTACCCTGAAACCATCTTTCTATTTCTAGTCAATGCCTCTGGTGCCATTGCACTTCTTGTCTACTTGGTGATTGCCGTTTCACAATTAAGAATGCGTCGTAAAATTGAAAAAGAAAATCCAGAACAACTCAAAATCAAAATGTGGCTGTTCCCATACCTTACGTACTTTACCATTTTGGTCATCTGCGCCATCTTGGCCTCTATGCTGTTTATCGAATCGATGAGACCTCAGCTCATACTGACAAGCATCATTACCATCGGTGTACTAGCCGCCTACTTCATCTTTAAACCGAATAAAAAAGTGCCTGCAAGTGCAGCGCTTGAAAATAAACACCCTTAATTCTCCCGCTGAAAAGCGGGTTTTTTTATTTTATTCACCTATTTGGATGTCCGCACTTATAATGTATCAAATTGATTTTAAGTGAGGATTAGTCAACATGAACCTAGAAAAGTTTGTTGACGAGCTGCCAATTCCAGAAGTCGCAGAGCCCGTCAAAAAAAACCCAAGACAAACGTATTATGAAATCGCTATGGAGGAGGTGTTCCTAAAAGTTCATAGAGATCTGCCCCCAACCAAGCTATGGACCTATAATGGCAGTTTGCCGGGTCCAACCATTAAAGCGAATCGAAATGAAAAGGTCAAAGTGAAATGGATGAACAAATTGCCGCTGAAACACTTCCTGCCTGTCGATCATACCATTCACGCTGGACATCATGATGAACCCGAAGTCAAAACAGTCGTTCACCTACATGGGGGCGTGACACCTGCAAGCAGTGACGGTTATCCGGAGGCTTGGTTTTCGCGAGACTTTGAAGCGACCGGCCCCTTCTTTGAACGAGAGGTTTACGAATACCCTAATCACCAGCAAGCATGCACATTGTGGTATCACGATCATGCCATGGCATTAACACGATTAAATGTATACGCCGGATTAGCTGGCTTTTATTTGATCTCAGATGCGTTTGAAAAATCACTCGAATTACCGAAAGATGAATATGATATCCCTTTAATGATCATGGACCGGACATTCCAGGAGGATGGCGCACTGTTTTACCCAAGTAGACCAAATAACACACCAGAAGATAGTGACCTTCCAGATCCCTCTATCGTGCCATTTTTTTGCGGGGAAACGATTTTAGTCAATGGAAAAGTATGGCCGTATTTAGAAGTAGAGCCGCGAAAATATCGTTTTCGTATCTTAAACGCATCCAACACAAGAACTTACGAGCTTCATCTAGATAACGACGCCACAATCTTACAAATTGGATCTGATGGCGGCTTTTTGCCAAGACCTGTTCATCACCAATCTTTTAGCATTGCACCTGCTGAACGTTTTGATGTCATCATCGACTTCTCAGCTTACGAAAACCAAACGATTATTTTAAAAAATACGGCAGGCTGCGGTCAGGAAGTCAATCCAGAAACAGATGCGAACATTATGCAGTTTAAAGTCACTCGTCCGCTCAAAGGAAGAGCAGCTAAAACATTACGTCCGATCTTCAAACCACTGCCACCGCTCCGGCCGAGCAGAGCTGATAACGAGCGGACGCTAACTCTTACTGGCACACAAGATAAATATGGGCGCCCAGTTTTATTACTAGATAACCAGTTTTGGAATGATCCTGTCACGGAAAATCCTCGACTTGGTAGTGTAGAGGTATGGAACATTGTCAACCCAACAAGGGGCACACACCCTATTCATTTACATCTTGTTCAATTTCGGGTGATTGATAGAAGACCATTCGATACAGACATCTATCAATCAACAGGTGAAATCGTGTATACAGGACCAAATGAAGCGCCTCCTTTGCATGAACAAGGATACAAGGATACAATTCAGGCGCATGCCGGTGAAGTCATTCGCATCATCGCTCGGTTTGTCCCATATAGCGGACGATATGTGTGGCATTGTCACATTTTAGAACACGAGGATTATGACATGATGCGGCCGATGGATATCATTTAGTAAATATGAAACCTCCTCTTTGTTAATTGCGTAATATGAAAAAGGGCTAACAGCTTCTATATATTAGCCCTCTATTTTCTTTTCAATCTCCATGAGAAAAAACGAACAATGTATCGCATGAATGGCATTTTTTTGAACATTCCACACTTAAAAAGTTGACGAAGTAAACCGATAATACTACTATATACCCATTACCTCTATCAAAAGGCACTTAAGAAACCATGCACAAACAAATAGAAAATCGTCATAAAAAACGGAGGAGTTCAATTTGAATGAAGAAAAAGAGACTTGCCAGGTCAAGCAAGAAACAGTGGCAGGTAACAGGGAGAAGCTTTCAATTCATGAAAACGAGAGCATTCGATCAAACATTGAACAACTAACAATTGAACTCGGTGAACAAAAAGAATTAAATCACTTCATATTAGATGAAAAACAGAAGGCCATCAGCACATTATCGGCTCTCATTGCAAAAGGTGATTGTGATGAAGAGTTAAAAGCTCATTTTGTACAAGCATTACATATCGGGCTCTCTGTTATAGAGATTATGGAGATCATTAAGCACTGTACAAAGGTTGCGGGATTCCCTCATTCCATTAATGCCTTGTTTATTTTTCAAAACTTACTAGATGAAAACAATAAATAAGAGAAAACGAGAAGTCTTCTGTCCTCTCGTTTTTTTATTTCCACTTACTTTACTCTCTTACGCTGATTCTGTCACAGTAGCAAAATATCAAAATACCACTCATTTCCTTGCTTAAAAAGTGATGTTGATTTCACAAATCCGCATTTTTCACCAACACATCCCATGACAAAATAAAAAAACGTCCAGTTATATGAAATAACTGAACGCGCACCTTTTACCGATTGACAGTGAAATTGTTAACAATCCCGCCTTCTTTCTCCCAAGCGGTTTCTACTGTTTTCTTCTTAATATCATATTCAAAAATGGTTCTGACCTTCGCCTTTCGTCCTGTGTCATCCTTTAATTCCTTTGCGTTCTTTGCAACACCTAAGAAATAAACAGATGTACCATCCGCAGAAAATTGCGGCTGGGCAGCACTTAAAATACGTACATCCTGACTGTTTTTAACAAGTGTCTTCGTTTTTCCTGTATCTACATCCATCACCTTAATAGATGATACTTCTTTTTCATTTCGAACCTTCACTTCTGTATAAATGAGTTTTTTATGATCTGGTGAAAAAGAAATATCATTGATGGTTTGAGAAATACGTGCAATTCGCTTTCCCTTCTCACCTGTTTGTAGGGTAATCTTCATGGTCGTTGGTTCAGGATCCATTCCTTTTTCATTTGCCTCATCCGTCTTTTTATAATCCTCTTTTAACGAATAATGCTGAATGGCCAACAGATTTGATGCTGGATCATAAGCAAAAGAACTCACCGTATCATCATCACTTTTTTCTGGATATAACACTTTCACTTTCTGTGTTTTCAAATCAAAAGACGCTACATAAAATTGCTCACCTGAATCCTTGTTATACCTTAAATATAACTGTTTTCCGTCACCAGAAAGTCTCATACTGTCGATTGAATCGTCACTCGTAAAGAGCGTTTTTTCTTTATCCGTTTTCACATTCAATTCCCGTATACTTACTTTTTGTGTGTCTTCATCTGTATACGTGTAGTATAAAAGCTGTTTTGCCTGATCATAAGCAATTGAAGGATATGCTGTCAGTTTTTCTGTATGAAGCGCCTTGTCATGCAAGTAATAAGTATTGTTTAACTTTTGATCCGTAAATGAAACAAGCAATTCGTCTTTTGCATCTTGATTTGTTTTCACTTTTCCTGCATGTTTTGCCTCTTGCCCCGGCTTCATCATGAAGAAGATGACGGCCGCAATCACTGCGACTCCAATTACTGTGATGATCCACCATGTTGATTTTTTCATTGACTTTCAGACCCTCTCCACAAGAAAAGAAGCCAGAAAATGAACTTTTCCCGCTTCTTTGCATGCCTATGTATTAATAAGTGTAATGCCCTTTGACGACACCTTTACTTGTTGAATACCCAAGTGCTTTGAATGCTTTCGGACTTACGTCTAATACTGCGTTTGGCATTCTACCTACATCATATTTATATACTGTAATCACTTTATGTGGTTTCGCTTTTGTTGTCACTCTTAGTTTTGTACCTTTTTTCGGTACGTCAAATCCCATTTTTGTTGCTGCATCCCAATGACCGAGTTTTTTTCCATCTGCGCCTTTTTTACCGACACCATTATACCATGTAATATTGCCGCTTACTTTTTTTGCACTTGCTCCATGTGAGAAACTAAACGCTAAAAATAAACTAGCTACTGTTACGATTGTCGCGATAAGCTTTTTATTCATTAAAAAATCCTCCGTATTTGGTTTCTGACCCTATTATACATGAAGATGCACCCAGTTATTTTACAGTCACATTACAATTTGAATACAAGTTGACCACTTAATGACCGGTTTTGTTCATAAATTTCACCAAAAACAGCCAGAACATCGTAAGTAGACCTCCCCTTTCGTTTTATATAATAGAAATGAATCAAAGATAAGGAGGAATTTTCATGAAAAAGTGGTTCATCGTTTTGAGTGTAAGTTTGATCTTCGTTTTGATGCTTTCAAGTATTCCTGCCTCTGCGGCTGGTCCTCGTCACGGCGCCATCGTGACACAAACGGATGAAGCCAAATGGTCAGGTATCACGGCTGATATTGTGCTGCCAAAAACAGCAACCATTAAAAATGGCTATGCCGACTGGTATCTTGGTCTCGGTTCTGCCGTTGTTGAAAGCGGGATTTCAAAAACAGCTTCTGGCTATAAGGTATTCCTGGGCACCGGCTCCCAAGGCGGCAGTCAATATTGGAACAGTGAATACGATTCAAGTATTAAAGATGGTGCACGTGTCAACTTAAAGCTCATCAACAATGGTGATGGCACAGTGTCACTATACGTCAACGGGAAACTGCGCTATAAGCAGCCTGTTTACAACCCTAGCCGTCTGAAAGACCTCGATGTTGTCAAAATGGTACACGGCGTACAGGATAATGGAACAAACAGCTACTCGCAAGCAAGTTTCTCTAATGTACAGCTTCGTGCAAATACATCTGGAAGTGTCTATAAAAAATGGGACGGCACCGTCAAATCATCTCTTTTACGCAAAAATCTAGAATCTGGTGCTCCGGCTCCAAAATTCACGGTCATTTCTTCTGTTCCACTTAGTACAACCCTTTCAGCACAATAAAACACGAGCACCAACTTTGGGTGCTTCAAAATTGCTGACAAAGAGCTAAAATGATTTTATTTTAGCTCTTTGTCTTCTTTTCAGCGTGCAAGAAAACCTTTGCAGTCTAGGAAGGGCGAGCACCGGCGCGCAGGCCTGACACCGAATGCGAGGGTTTGTCTACACGCTGGAGCACCCAACTTTGGGTGCTTTTGATTGTTCACAGCTTATCAACACTTCTCTTTTAATCAAAACATCAATTCGTGGTAACATAAGCATACATACTTTGAAGAACAAAGGAGAAAGAACGTGAGAAAAAGTCTACTTGTTTTCATGAGTCTTGTTGCAACCTTCTCTATCCTAGCAGCTTGCTCAAATACGGCAAAAGAAGAAAAAACAGAATCTACGGCACTTCCAACGATTAATGAACGCATTCAAAATGAAACGAAAGAGGTCATGGAGCAGTCTAAGCTCGTAAAAGACACAGCGATCACCGTTGATCAAAAGAAAAAAGTCATTTCCTTAAACGTGACGGCTTCATCTGAGACCAATAGTGATTACGCTGAAGTCATTGGTTTGAACTTTGCCAAAACACTAGCTATTGGTGCATCCACTGAAAAGGAAAACAACCTGCATAAACCGGAAAATGACAGCCTCGGCGCCCTCTACTCCTTTTATGACCTAAACATTACCGTGAAACAGGAAAACGGAAAAGTACTGGCAAAAGGAAAGAAAACAACAAACGAAACAAAGATTACCTGGGAGAGAGCCCAGTAATTGGACAAGAAAATCCTTTATGGATTTTCTTGTTTTTTTTAACAAAACTATTAACATTGTGAAAAGAATGCCGATGAGTAAGATTGTGTTGGTTCTTAAGTACCAATAATTCTTATTTACATATCGGAGGAAAGTATCATGAAAAGAACAACGGAATTTGTTTTAGGCTTAATTGGAGGAATTTTTGGGTTTTTTGGTGCAATGTTTGCCATTGCCTTTGGAGGACTCGATGCCGCATTTAGTGAATCAGGTACGAGTCAAATCACAGGATTAGGCTGGGCAGCAATGCTTTTCTCTATTCTTGCGATTGTGGCATCTGTTATCGTGAAGAAAAAAGCAAAGCTTGGCGGGATTTTATTATTAGTATCTGCTGTTGGTGGTATTATTTCTATTTCTATGTTCTTTATCCTTCCAGCTGTATTAATCCTCATCGCAGGATGCATGGGTGTGTTTAGAAAAGAGCCTGTCAAAACAGTTCCAACTGAATAAAGTTGATATAAAAAAGCTTGTAGAGGGTCGCTCTACAAGCTTCTTTTATTGTATATTTTCATTTAAATCTTCTCTTATGATATGAATCAGTGTATCAATATCCGAGTGAGCTCTAGATGCTAATCGTACCAGCAAATGATCGATATACTCATACAAATGACGATCTTTCAACATATACTTCCCATAATACGGAATGACAAAGAAATAGAGCAAATCAGCTACTTCTAGAGCAACGTCATCGCCAACTTCATTCTTTAGCGCCTCCCCAACACATTGGATCAGCCAATTCAAATCTTCTTTCTTTTCAATCGGAACGTACATCAGCTGATGAATACGGTCCGTATCTCCCGTTTGTAAAATCTGCTCCGCTGCTCCCTTTGATAGAGCACCAATCTCTTTAGAAGATATGTTAAGAACCGCGAATTCATTCTCTGATCTGTCTTGATCCATTTGCAGCACGTTTTGGTCCATCTCGACTCACTCCCCGTTCTCAGATACTTTTATTATAAGGAATTCACCTGATTTTTTATGGAAATAGTGGATTTTTTTATGTAATTTTAAACAAAAAAAGAACCTATAATATGATTCAATCTCAATTGGCATAAAAAAACCATTGCACTTTATTTCAATCTATCTCAATATATGTATGTTAGTAGATTGAAAGGGATGAGACAAATGAAGATGAAACACCCGTGGATCAAAGGAATTATTGTCAGTGTGGTTCTCGTTCTTGGGCTTGGAATTTTTCCTGTCCAGCTGCCCTTTTTACACATGACTCATGTGACACCAGTCGCAAAAGCAGCCGCACCGAAATACGTGACAACAGCGAATGTTCATCTTCGCAAGGGACCTGGAACAAAATATAAAGGAAAGACGGGTTACGTCAGCTTTCAATATATCAAAAAAGCAGGCAAAAGCTCACCAGCTTCATATGCTGCTCCTTCCACTAAAACGCCAGGTACGTATGTAAAAGGGATATTGGTTGTGAATAAGAAACATAGACTCCCATCTTCATACAATCCAGGAGAAAACAAACAAGCGAGAAAAGCTGTAAATGCTATGACAGCAAAAGCAAAAAAAGCAAACATCCGACTCACCGCTTTTAGCACCTTCCGTTCATACGACCGTCAGCGTGTCTTGTACAACAATTACGTCGCCTCTCATGGCAAAAAACAAGCAGATCGATTTAGCGCAAGACCAGGCTATTCCGAACATCAAACCGGCCTTGCTTTTGATATCGGCGGTGCCAATTCAAAACATTGGGCTGAAGATTCTTTTGCCAATACAAAAGAAGCGAAATGGCTAGCCAAACATGCCCATGAATTTGGTTTTATCATCCGTTATCCGAAAGGTAAAGAAAAAGTGACAGGCTATCAATATGAACCATGGCACCTCAGATACCTCGGATCAACCAATGCGAAAAAAGTAAATAAGAGCGGTAAAACCCTTGAAGAATATTTAAACATAAAAGGATAACTACAAAAGCACTCTTTTTCTTCAGAGTGCTTTTTTCATATATTCTCTTCTCTTTTTTTCATCGCAGCCGCCAATTCCACTTCACCCTCTGCTTCCAGCTGTTCAATAATGCGAGCATAATCTCTTTCATGGCGATTTTGACTTAACTTAAAAGCAGCTTGAACTTCATCAATGATGATTTTGAAGCCCACAATCCCTTTCATTTGTTTCTCTAGCAGTTCCTCAGACAACGTATCCCATAACACTGGCTGATCTCTATGACTTTCATATGTCTCCAGCATCGCTGTTAATTCCTTGACCAGTTCTGATTTTTCGAGCAGTGCAGCCTTTCCATATACATGTACAGCTTGATAATTCCACGTCGGTACGGCTTCTTTCTCATACCATGAAGAGGATATGTAGGCATGCGGCCCTTGAAAAATGACGAGCACCTTCTCGTTCTCTTCAAACGTTTTCCACTGAGGATTTCCAATCGCCATATGCCCTGAGATCACATACGAATCGCCAATTTGATGAAAACTCACTGGAATATGTGTCGCAATGGGCTTTTCATTCGTTGTCGTCACAACTGTAGCAAATGAATGAGATTGAATAAATGATTTGATTTTCTCCATATCTTTCACTTGAAAAAATGATGGTACATGCATGTTCCCTTCCCCCCTTATTTAATTAGTAGCTTCTCTTTTTGCCTTTTTTCACATCTTCCCAATCTTTTTCGATATTCTTTCGCACCCTTAGAAGATACTCATAAATCTGTTCCGCTTCCTCTTCAGAAAATCCATCCAGCGCTACCCGATTTGAATGATCATGTTCTCGTTTGATCATTGGATAGACGGCTTTTCCTTTCTCAGTTGGAAACAGCTTCTTGATTTTCCTATTCACTGTGTCATCTTTTTTCTCAATAAAACCATGCAGCTCTAATTTTTGAATAGCCCGGGCCGCCGTTGTTCGGTCTACCTTGATCATCTCCGCTAGTTTCTCCTGAATGATGCCAGGCTCCTCACAAATACGCACAAGATACAAATACTGCCCCTTCGTTAAATCATACTCTTTAAATTCAATATTACTAATGGAATCAAGCGCCCGAGCAATCACGCCAATCTCCCGCAAAATTTCTCTCATTTATCACGCCTCTTTTTTATTGTATTTACATAAATTTTAAAAATTAGTATAGCTCATGAATATTGTATATGCAATAAAAAGCCCACTTCCTCTCTGGAAGTGGGTTCAACCTCTTATTTATCACGCCTCTTCGATCCAAACAATCCAAACACGACAGCCAGTGCAACAATAATCGCCACCCAAGTCGTAAAGCCCATATGATCACCGCTTTTCTTTTTAAAATCATCTCATCTCTTTATGTTAGATAAAATCAAAAAATCACTGTCTCTTTAGTTAACGGATGTAAAGCGGTGAAAGTTTCAATTCATTTAACGCTCTTAACCAAAAAATAGACAAAACAAAAACCCCTATATTTCAAGGGGTTTTCGAGGGGTGTTACATCATTCCACCCATGCCGCCCATGCCACCCATATCCGGCATTCCGCCGCCTGAGCCGCCTTCTTCTGGTTTGTCAGCTACGACTGCTTCAGTTGTA
The DNA here is from genome assembly GCF_001426125.1 of Bacillus sp. Leaf49. Classification (NCBI taxonomy): domain Bacteria; kingdom Bacillati; phylum Bacillota; class Bacilli; order Caryophanales; family Bacillaceae; genus Bacillus; species Bacillus sp. Leaf49. The sequence continues at coordinate 169,878 of NZ_LMRK01000025.1, forward strand.
AGAAGCATAGCTGCTACAGAAGCTGCGTTTTGAAGTGCAGAGCGAGTGACTTTTGTTGGGTCAACGATTCCTTTTTCGATCATGTTTACCCATTCGTTTGTTGCTGCGTTGAAGCCTACACCAATTTCCTCGTTTTTCAAGCGCTCAACGATGACTGATCCTTCAAGACCTGCGTTGTGAGCGATTTGACGAATTGGCTCTTCAAGAGAACGTAGAACGATGTTGACACCTGTTTGAACGTCACCATCAGCTTCGATGGAAGCGACTTTGTTGTATACATTCACAAGTGCTGTACCACCACCGGATACGATACCTTCTTCAACTGCTGCACGAGTTGAGTTCAGTGCATCCTCGATGCGTAGTTTACGTTCTTTTAGTTCTGTTTCAGTTGCAGCACCAACTTTGATGACAGCAACGCCGCCAGCTAGTTTTGCAAGACGTTCTTGTAATTTTTCTTTATCGAATTCAGAAGTTGTTTCTTCTACTTGCGCACGGATTTGGTTCACACGTGCTGCGATTTGAGCAGAATCTCCTGATCCTTCTACGATCGTTGTGTTTTCTTTTGTAACAACCACTTTAGACGCACGGCCAAGCTGACCAATTTCAGTTGATTTCAGGTCAAGTCCTAGGTCTTCTGTGATTAATTCTCCGCCAGTTAGAACAGAGATGTCTTCAAGCATTGCTTTACGACGATCACCGAATCCAGGTGCTTTTACTGCCACTGCGTTGAATGTTCCACGAAGTTTGTTCACAACAAGTGTTGCAAGTGCTTCGCCTTCTACATCTTCAGCAATGATCAATAATGGTTTTCCTTGTTGTACGACTTGCTCAAGTACAGGAAGGATTTCTTGAATGTTTGTGATCTTTTTATCAGTGATTAAGATGTAAGGATTTTCAAGAACCGCTTCCATCTTATCAGAATCAGTTACCATGTATGGTGAAGCATAACCACGGTCAAACTGCATTCCTTCAACCACTTCAAGCTCAGTTGTGAAACCTTTAGATTCTTCAATTGTGATGACACCGTCGTTTCCTACACGCTCCATCGCTTCAGCAATGAGGCTACCGACTTCTTCATCTGCTGCAGAAATAGACGCAACTTGAGCAATTGATTCTTTACCTTCGATTGGTTTAGAAATCTCATGCAAGCCTTCAAGTGCTACTTTTACTGCTTCTTCGATTCCTTTACGAACACCAACAGGGTTTGCACCAGCTGTAACGTTTTTAAGACCTTCACGGATCATCGCTTGAGCTAGAACCGTTGCAGTAGTAGTACCGTCACCAGCTACATCGTTTGTTTTGCTTGCAACTTCAGCCACAAGTTTTGCACCCATGTTTTCAAATGCATCTTCTAATTCGATTTCTTTTGCAATCGTTACACCATCATTTGTGATAAGTGGAGAACCGAATTTTTTCTCAAGAACCACGTTACGTCCTTTAGGTCCTAAAGTTACTTTTACAGCATCTGCAAGTGCATCTACACCACGTAACATCGCACGACGTGCTTCTTCACTGAACTTAATATCTTTTGCCATAATAACGAAACCTCCTCAGTCTTTTTAGAAATATATCTCAATCTTTGTTTATGTGATTAACCAATAACAGCTAAAATGTCGCTTTCACGAAGGATTAAATATTCTTTTCCTTCATATTTCACTTCAGTACCTGCATATTTTGAGAAGATAATGCGGTCGCCTGTGTTTACTTCTAACGCAACGCGCTCACCACTTTCAAGTACACGACCTGAACCTGCTGCAACAATTTTACCTTCTTGCGGTTTTTCTTTTGCAGAATCCGGTAAGACAATACCGCTAGCGGTTTTTTCCTCAGATTCAACGAGTTCAATGATTACGCGATCGCCTAATGGCTTTAACATAAGAAACAACCTCCTCAATTTTTATATGTAGTCTTTTTTAGCACTCATCACTAGCGAGTGCTAACACATTTATTATAATAAAGAATGTCTTCTGTAATTTCAAGTAAAAACCTTTAAAAATTTTTACGCTTTCATGATCTTTTTTTATCACCGATTCTTTCCTTTTCAACGAAAAAGAAGACTTGTGTTACAATAAATCTAGTTCTTTTAGTAAAGGGGTTTTCGTTACTTGAAAAAACAATATTGGTACATCATCTTAACGTATATATTGGTGCAGGTTTCTGCGTTTCCGTATGTGTTCATCATGAAGTGGTTAGGTTACATTCAGACACCGATGACACAAGCAGAGCTCTCCAAATTGTCAGGAACATGGACAATCATCAGCTTCTGTATTGGACTAATCATTATTCTGCTCATCCTTCGGACTGTACCAAAAGCTTCACTCCGAAATGAAGCACCGGCATCAGTCGGCGTGGCAATCGCTTGGATCATTGGCGGTTTCTTTCTTTCCCTCTTTGCACAATCCATTGCGGGGGCGATTGAACAATATGCATTTGGCATTAGCCGAGAATCCGAAAATACTCAAAACATTTTAGCCATTATGGATGCAGTTCCATGGCTTGTCATCGTCATCGCTCTGATTGGACCGATATTAGAAGAAATCATTTTCCGAAAAATCATCTTTGGTGTCGTTTATGAAAAAACGAATTTTTTCATTGGCGCACTTGTCAGTTCAGTGGTTTTTGCTGCTGTACACAATGATTTCCCACATATCTTGCTCTATACCGCAATGGGCTTTACATTTGCCTTTTTGTATGCGAAAACAAAACGAATCATTGTGCCAATCGGTGCTCATATGCTGATGAATTCGCTCGTTATCCTTGTGCAGATTGAGCCAGTAAGAAAAATGATTGAAGAACAATCTCAAACAATGCAAATGATTATTGGAGGCTTTTTCTCATGAGAAACCCTGTCGTATGGGGCATTATTTATTTTGCCGTAGGTGTGGCGTTCACCTATATGGCCATTCAAAATCCAGGTGACATGTGGTCATTTTACAGCATTTTGCTGATGGTGTTTGCGGCCTATAATATTAATATCGCGTTAAAAATGTTTGCTTTTTCTGTCAAAATGAAAAAACAACAGCAAAAATAAAGCAGAAACCATTTTCCGCCGTTTGGAAAATGGTTTTTTATGGAGGTCATGTTTTCATGGAACACGAAAAACTGAACATCATGAACAATCAGCATGAAACGATTGGTACAGCCGCTCGATCTGATATCCATGCTGAGGGCCTTTGGCATGAAACCTTTCATTTCTGGCTTTTAAAAAAGGAAGATGACACAGTGTTTCTCTATTTTCAGCTGAGGAGTCCCTCCAAAAAGGATTTCCCTTCTCTATTTGATATCACAGCAGCAGGCCACCTTCTCGCAGATGAACAGCCTTCTGATGGCATCAGAGAAGTCGAAGAAGAGCTTGGTCTCTCCATCTCGTTTGAGAACCTTACCTTTGCTGGTGTCATTAAAGATGAAATCCATATGCCATCGTTTACCGATCGTGAGTTTTGCCATGTGTATCTTTATATGGATCAAAAAGAGCACATGGATGTCCATCTACAGAAAGAAGAAGTTGCTGGACTTTATAGAGCAAGGCTGATGGATGCACAGCAGCTTTTAAGTAGAGAATGCGAAAAAATGAACATCGAGGGCTTTGAAGTGGATGCAGACGGCAAGCGATGTGAGGAAAAGAGAGAGGTCCGTGTACATGATTTTGTCCCGCATGAACCTGCGTATTATGAGCATCTCTTTCAAGCAATCAATCAATTTCTTTCGCAATAGAAAAAGCATCGTGATCCCTATTTGGATCACGATGCTTTTTTATGAGACAACATCATTTTCTTTCTCCTCTGTCTCTGTTTGCTGCATTTTGCGATAGGTCACTCTTGAAATGACAATACTCACTTCATACAAAACGAGCATTGGCAAGGTAACCATGAGGTGAGAAACGAGCTCTGGCGGTGTAATAAGTGCGGCAATGACAAGGAGGACAAAATAGGCATACTTCCGTATTTTCGATAAAAACATCGGTGTAATGATGCCAAGTCTAGTGAGAAACATCAACACGACAGGCATCTGAAACAAAAAGCCAAATGGAAGTGTTAACTGCATCAGAAATGTAAAATACTCATGAATCCCAATCACTTGCTCCACATGTAAATCATTTGACATCCGCATCATAAAGTCGACGACAAACGGAAACAAAATAAAATAAGAGAAAGCCACACCGCTCAAAAATAAAAGCAGTGCAATCGGAATATAAGCAAGTGTCACCTTTCTTTCTTTTTCATATAAGCCAGGACTCACAAACGCCCAAAGCTGATATAAAATCACGGGACACGTCAAAACAAGAGCAATGACAAAAGCGAACTGCATAAACACGTACAGTGGATCTGTGAGCTTAAATGCGTTCAATGTCAGTGTGGCCGCTTCATCGGTATTTTGTAAATACACAATGACCGGCTTAGCGAGAAAAAAACCTGCCACCATAAAGGTGACAAAAAACATCGCAATGATCACTAAACGTTTTCGCAGTTCCACAATATGCTCCATAAGCGGCATATCTTTGACATTCATGAAGCTCATCCTATTCTACTGATCTTCTTTTTTCTTTTTTTCTTCCTGATCATCAGCTAAACCTTTTGTGGCATTTTTGAATTCACGTAATGTATCTCCTGCTGCTCTTCCTAATTCAGGAAGCTTTTTCGGCCCAAAAATAATGAGCGCAACAACCGCAATCAGAACCAAACTTCCAGGACCGATCGGACCCATTTGCTCCACCCCCTTTACCCCTTTTCGTCAGTCCTCCTGTGTAACAGAGTAATGCTTTAAGAAATACACAAGAGACTGAAGTTCAACCGCCAAATCTATATGATGAATTCGAATGTGTTCCGGCACATTCAATCGAGCCGGCGTAAAGTTAAGGATTCCTTTGATGCCAAGGGCAATCAAACGATCTGTAATGGATTGAGCTGCTACGGCAGGCACTGTCAAAATCGCAACAGGAATATCTCCTACCTCTTGCACATGCTCTTCAAGCTTATCCAAATCATAGACAGGCACGCCGCCTATCTCACTTCCTATTTTACTCTCATTGACGTCAAAAGCCATTGAAATTTTTGTATTATTATTTTTAATGAAATTATAATGTAAAAAAGCAGTCCCTAAGTTCCCGACACCGATGAGCATAACATTCGTCATTTCATCTTGGTCAAGGGTCTTTCTAAAGAAGGTCAAGAGGTAATCGACGTTATAGCCATACCCTTTCTTCCCAAGTGCACCAAAGTAAGAAAAATCTCGGCGAATGGTGGCAGAATCCACTTTGACTGCATCACTAAGCTCTGCCGATGACACCCTTTGTTTTCCTGATGCATGCAGATTTTTTAAAAAACGGTAGTAAAGCGGCAAACGTTTGGCTGTCGCTTGTGGAATTTTTGACTGGTCTATATTCATATAAGATCCTCCAACTTAAATATCAGATGCTCTGTGAAAATCACCGTTTTTCCCGCCTGTTTTTTCTACTAGATAGGTCGGGCCGATGATCATTCCTTTGTCTATTGCTTTGCACATGTCATAAACGGTCAGTGCACATACTGAGGCAGAAGTGAGCGCTTCCATCTCCACACCCGTACTTCCTTTTGTTTTCACTTGTACTTGTATGTTCAGAATGTACGCATTTCCGTCTTCCTCCCAATCAAAGGAGATATCGACACCTTTTAATGCAAGCGGATGGCACATTGGAATGATAGTAGATGTTTGCTTTGCTGCCATGATGCCAGCTACCTGTGCGACAGATAGTACATCCCCTTTTCCAATACCATGCTTTTGTATTTGATGAAATACTTCTTTTATCATACGAACGCTTGAAACAGCAACGGCAGTTCTCACTGTAGACGATTTGTCACTAATGTCGACCATCTTTGCTCTTCCTTGTTCGTTAAAGTGGCTAAATTGACTCATCTTTCAACGCTCCCTCACTCAAATCATACACTATTTTTTCCTATCTGTCTTTCATTTGACCATGGCAGCCGTATGTAAGATTTGCCGGTTTACTGCTGATAAGCTACACTTAACATATTATAGCAGAGGTGAAGTTACATGATGATTCTACAAGTGAATCAGCTGTCCAAATCGTTTGGCGCTGATACCGTTTTAACGAATATAAAATTGGAAGTCAAAGCGAGGGATCGTATTGCCATTGTTGGTCGTAACGGTGCAGGAAAATCCACGCTTTTAAAAATCATTGCCAGTCAAATGTCTTACGAACAAGGTGAGATCATCAAACCGAAAGACCTATCCATTGGATATCTAGCACAGCATACAGATGTGACGTCTACACGTACGCTAAAAGACGAACTACTATCCGTTTTCGATCATTTAAAAGAAATGGAACAAGAGATGAGAACCATAGAAGAGAAAATGGCTTCTTCCACAGGAACAGAATTAGATTCTCTAATGAAAACCTATGACAGGCTGCAGCAAGCATTTAAAGATCAAGGCGGCTACCAATATGAAGCAGATGTCCGCTCCATTTTACACGGACTCGGCTTTAGTCATTTTGAAGATCATACAACCGTCCAATCCTTAAGCGGCGGTCAGAAAACTCGTCTAGCGCTTGGAAAGCTATTATTGATGAAACCAGAACTCTTGATTTTGGATGAGCCAACCAACCATCTAGATATTGATACCTTATCATGGCTTGAGCAGTATTTGCAAAATTATACAGGAGCCATTCTCATCGTTTCCCATGACCGATACTTCTTAGACAAAGTCGTAAACCATGTATATGAAGTGTCAAGAACAGCGATGAAAAAGTTCGCTGGGAACTATAGTAAGTATCTTGACCAAAAAGCTGAGCAGCTAGAGCGTGATATGAAGCTGTATGAAAAACAACAAGAAGAAATTTCGAAGCTTCAAGATTTCGTGGATCGCAACTTAGCAAGAGCCTCCACCACAAAGCGTGCTCAAAGCAGAAGGAAACAGCTGGAACGGATGGATCGTTTAGATAAGCCGTTAGGAGATGAAAAATCCGCAAACTTCCATTTCGATATTATGAGGCAAAGCGGAAATGACGTGCTGAAGGTGCATGATCTCGATATTAGTTACGATGAAAAAACGCCGCTCCTCTCCTCCCTCTCTTTTCATATTAAACGGGAGGATAGCGTGGCACTCATCGGTCCTAACGGTATCGGGAAATCAACTCTTTTAAAAACCTTAACGGATACGTTAAAACCAGTAAAAGGCGATATCAGCTTTGGTTCTCATGTGACGATTGGCTACTATGATCAGGAACAAGCCAAGCTGACATCCTCCAAGAAAGTGTTAAATGAACTTTGGGATGATTATCCCCATATGACTGAAAAAGACATTCGGACTTGTTTAGGAAACTTCCTTTTTTCAGGTGATGACGTCTTAAAGCCTGTACATGCATTAAGCGGTGGAGAAAAAGCACGACTTGCGCTGGCAAAGCTGATGCTCCAAAAAGCCAATTTCCTGATTCTTGATGAGCCGACGAACCATCTTGATTTAGACAGTAAGGAAATTTTAGAGAATGCACTGATTGATTATCCAGGCACCATCTTGTTTGTTTCGCATGACCGTTACTTTATCAATCGCTTGGCAACAAAAGTACTTGAGCTTTCGCCAGATGAAACAAAAGAATACCTCGGTGACTACGACTACTATCTTGAAAAGAAAAACGAACAATTAGAGCTTGAAGCACTCCAAACTCAGGAGACGCATAAAAAACAAGCAGAAAAACCAGTAGAAACAGCAAAACTTTCCTATGCAGAAGAAAAAGAACTAAAAAAGAAAGAAAGACAAAAGCAGCGCCGAATTGAAGAAATTGAAGAGCGTATCGCTGTCATCGAAGACAAGCTCGGTGAAAACGAAGAGCTTCTATGTGATCCTGCTATTTTCCAAGATCACGAGAAAGTACAAGCCATTCAAACAGAAAATGATGCGCTCAATCAAGAGATGGAATCACTTTTTGCGGAATGGGAAGATCTATCAGATGCATAAAGAGTGCCCTAACGGGTGCTCTTTTTTTAAGGAGAGAATCTTTATCCACAACGATACCCACAATAACATCTTGATTATTCTTAAATATTTTAAAGTTATCCACTTTATCCACAGTATTTTAATCACATATCCACATAAAAGATCACATTTATACACATTCTCTTCATTTTAAAACAAATTTTCTAACAATTGTGGATATATAACGTTTACATGTGAATAAATCGCTTTCATTTCAATAGAAAAAAATCCTGTATATCCACAGGAGTTCCAAATTGTTGACAAAGGGCTAAAATGAACTTGATTTTAGCCCTTTGTCTTCTTTTCAGCGTGATAGAAAGCCCTTGAAGTCTAGGAAAGACGATTACTGGCGCGGAGCGAATTTGATATTCGTGAGCACCAGCACGCAGGACTGACAAAGAATGCGAGGGTTTGTCTACACGCTGAAACTCCTGTATCAACAGGAGTTCTTATTCATAGGAGACAAGCGGCAGTCCAGGTTGACCGTTCATTGCCATGTCGCCTCTTATTCCCTTTTCAAATGCAATGGTTCCCGCAGCAGCAATCATGGCTGCATTGTCTGTACAAAGAGACAATGGCGGAATCATGACATTCACTTCAGGTAGCTTCGCAAATGCTGAAGTAAGGGCTTCTCTAAGACCTTTATTGGCAGCAACCCCGCCAGCTAGAACGACTTGTTTCACACCATACGCTTCAGCCGCTTTTAATGTCTTTCCAACCAGCACCTCAATCACACTTTCTTGGAAACTTGCAGCCAAATCCTCTGGCGCAATGGTTTCACCCTTTTGAGACGCATTGTGTAGTGTGTTGATGACCGCTGATTTTAAACCGCTGAAGCTAAAATGATAGGACCCTTCTTCAAGCCATGCTCGAGGAAGCTTAATCGTTGGCTCCCCTTCATGTGCCAATCGATCAATGTGAGGTCCCCCTGGATATGGCAGACCCATTGTCCGAGCTACTTTGTCATACGCTTCTCCAGCCGCATCATCCAACGTTTCACCAATGACCTCAAAAGACCCATGCTCTTTCATCAAAACAAGCTCAGTATGCCCACCAGAGACGACTAGAGCTAAACAAGGAAACACCAGTTCACCAACGAGCTGGTTCGCATAAATGTGTCCAGCAATATGATGAACACCAACAAGCGGAATTTGATGTGCAAAACTCAATGCTTTGGCTGCATTAACACCTATCAAAAGTGCACCAACTAAGCCCGGTCCTTCTGTCACAGCAATGGCATCTAAATCCTGAAAGGTCATATTGGCCTGCGTCATGACTTCTTCTAATACGATCGTCATTTGTTCCACATGATGCCTTGAAGCGATTTCTGGTACCACGCCGCCAAATCGTTTATGGCTTTCTATTTGTGAGGCGACAACATTCGCTACGATCTCTTTCCCATTTTTCACAATGGACGCAGCTGTTTCGTCACAGCTTGTTTCTATACCTAATATGAATCGATCTTTTTTTTCACTCATTTATCTTCACCCACATGACTAATGCATCTTCCCCGTTATCCGTATAATAATTTTTTCGAATAGAAGCTGGTTTAAAACCTAGCTTTTCATAAAGGGATTGTGCTGGCGTATTTGATACCCGCACTTCTAGTGAAAGATGATCTGTCTTTTTTTCTTTGCAAAATTCCATGACATATCGAAGCAGCGCTTCCCCGTATCCTTTTCCCCGGTGCTCAGGGAGAATCGCAATATTCGTAATTTGTGCATCATCCATGACAATCCAAACGCCGCAATACCCAACAGGCTGACCATCTTCTTCAATGAGGAAATAATGGCTGTATTGGTTATGGAGAATTTCATAGACAAACGACTCTTTTTTCCAAGGCGCTGTAAACGAATGCACTTCAATCGTATATACCTCTGGGATGTCCTCTACTGTCATTCTTCGCATCTCTACTGTGTTGAGATTATTTTTGTCCTTCAAGCCATTTCACTTCCGCTTCTGCCAAACGAATATAATTAGGAACAAGCTGATGGACATCTTCAGCAGGGCGGTCTGCCCCCAAAAATGCGAGCACTGAAGGTCTTGGGTTGTGAAATGCCTCGTCTGCTAAAACGGCGGTTTCTCCAAGTATGGAGAGTATATTCTCTTGATGAAGATGCACATCATGTCCAAGAAATAAAACAGGATTCCCTTCCTTTTTCAGCTCTTGAAGCCAATCAGTGAGCAGGATATTTTGATCAGGTTTCACTTCTTTTATCTTTCCACCTTCAAATGTATATAACCCTGTATAAACTTGTCCTCTTCTTGCATCAAATATAGGAGAAATCATTCCATCAAAATATCGAGCATTTGCCGCCAGCGTTTCTAAACTTGAAACAGCAGCTATCGGGATAGACAGCGTCCAAGCAAGTGTTTTTGCAATGGTCACACCGATTCTAACGCCAGTGTAAGAGCCGGGTCCTTTGGCTACAACAATTTTGCTTAATTCGTTCGGTGCTACGCCGCATTCTTTCATCAGTGCTTCAACTGTCGGCATTGCACGTACTGAATGATTCTTCTTTAAGTACGTAATACTTTCCCCAACCACAGTGTCATCACGGATAACAGCTATTCCGAGTGTATGGTTTGACGTATCAATTGCCAGTATGGTCAATGTTTTTCATCTCCTTACAAAGGGCCTCATAACGCTCCCCTTTTGCATAAAACGTGAGATGACGTTCTTCTTCACGTTCTGTTCTCAGCATTTCAATTTTTAAATACGATGAAGGCAATTGAGGTTCAATGAGATGTGCCCATTCAACCAAACACACACCTTCCCCCTCAAAATATTCGCCCAGTCCAATATCTTCTTCCGCATCTTCCATACGATACACATCCATATGATAAAGTGGCAGTCTGCCATCCGTATATTCTTTAATAATTGTAAAAGTAGGGCTGTTGACGATACGGGTAATACCTAAGCCTTCTGCAAAACCTTTTGAAAAAGTCGTTTTACCTGCGCCTAAGTCTCCTTCTAATGTTAAGACATCGCCGGGCATCACAAGTGTAGCCAAGGCAGCAGCAATTCGTTTCGTCTCATCCGCACCTTTTGTTGTCCACGTTAACTTCATGGTGAAGTCACCTCATTTCTTAAAATGATTATATCCTTTTTTCATTAAAATTGTTTGTTGATCATGGTCTTTTAAAATAACGCTGGACGCTTGGTCATCTTTGACTTGTCCAATACGCGTGACCTGAATGTGTTCTTTTTTACATTGCGTCTCAAATCGCTTCCAATCCGTTTCAGGGATCGTACCAGTTAAGACAAAATCCTCTCCACCGAACAAGACCCATTCAAGCCACTCTTTATGTAACAACGGTAGATGTGGATGTTTTGGGAGCTGATCAGCTTCAATTTCAATCGTCACACGACTGGCTTCCGCTATTTCGTTTAACTCACTCGCTAATCCGTCACTCACATCATTCAAGGTCACCCGGGGGAAGCTTGAACAAATAAGGCCAGCAGCAATATGGGGCTGCGGCATTTTGTGTCGCTCTAGAAAAAAAGCAGTGTCAATCGAATGTGCAGTATTTACTTCATTCATTAAAAGGGATAGCCCAGCAGCTGATGAACCTAGTTCACCTGTGACAAAGACAACGTCTCCTGTCTGAGCACTATGACGGTAACAGGCTGATCCCTTTGGAATCTCACCAATGACCGTTACTGTGATGACAAAGTCACTGCGGGTGGCTACTGTATCTCCACCGATTAAATCCATATGATATGTGTCAGCCAATGCTTTCATTCCCTCGTAAAAAGCTGCGACAATTGCTTCATCCCCATGAGGCGGGATCGCGATTGATACAAGATAATACTTAGGGGTTCCTCCCATGGCTGCAATATCACTGATATTCACTGCCAGCGCTTTAAATCCAACCTCAAAGGGTGTGGAAAAATCAAATCGAAAATGGACATGCTCTACCATTGTATCAACACAAACGACCTCTTCACAATGTGAATGAGGTTGATAAACACTAGCATCATCACCGATGCCCATGACCAAAGAACGCTGATGCGTTTCTTTTGGTGTAATTCGACGAATAAGATCAAATTCATCCATAAAAGACAGCCCCTTCATACAATCAACTGATTGAGCAAACATGATGTCAGACACAGTTAGTATTAGTGTAGCGAATATGAGCCTCGGTTCCAACTAAAAACGATATAAAGAAAGCCTGGTATAAAAAAACCAGGCGTTGTTTGTTGAAGTCATGATCTTTTCTTATCACATTTAGTGTAGCCAAACACAAGGAGTTTCATTGCGTCTAGGATACTTATTGAAAGAAAAAGACATAAAAAAAAAACGAAACTATACGTTTTCGTTTACAAGTCATAAAAATGGCGGTCCGGACGGGACTCGAACCCGCGACCTCCTGCGTGACAGGCAGGCATTCTAACCAACTGAACTACCGGACCATTTTGGCTGTACTCAATGAGCACTCGCTACTTAATAGGTAAAATAATTTGGTTGCGGGGGCAGGATTTGAACCTGCGACCTTCGGGTTATGAGCCCGACGAGCTACCGAACTGCTCCACCCCGCGACGATATAAAATGACAAGCTTGGCGGCGTCCTACTCTCACAGGGGGAACCCCCCAACTACCATCGGCGCTGAAGAGCTTAACTTCCGTGTTCGGTATGGGAACGGGTGTGACCTCTTCGCTATCGCCACCAAACCTGATGGAGAGAATGTTCTCTCAAAACTAGATAACAA
>NZ_LMRK01000026.1:0-176655 GCF_001426125.1 Bacillus sp. Leaf49
AAAGAGCCATGTCCAGCGTAAAACACATAATGTTTTTATCAAAAAATGTGAAAACCCCACTTTTACTTGAAGTAAAGGTGGGGTTTGTCTACGGTCTGAGTCTCCTCATCATATGAGGAGACTTTTTGCTTAATCTTCATCTAGTTCTTGTAGCTTTTTTTGAAAAAAGATCGCACGTTTCACGCAAAGGAAAGCAGCCAATAGGAAAACACAATCAACTGCCAGCATCAGCATTTTTAGTGATGCTTCTATGTGCTGATTCGGTAAAATCGTACCAATATATAAAAAGGTGCTGACAGCAAGCAAAATAAAAGCGTATTGCTTGTAATCTGTCACTAAACCATCCCACTTTTTCTTCACTTGATTCACCTTCCCGTTATCAATGTCTATTGATAGCTTACCATAGTGAGAGAAAGCGAGGGGCATGTAAATCTATCCATTCGTTACTGCGTCGAGCCCTTGTTCAATATCATGTAATAAGTCATCAATATCTTCAATACCGACAGAAATACGGATTAAACCATCTGTGATGCCAAGCTCTTCTCTGCGCTCTTTTGGAATGGATGCATGGGTCATGCGAGCAGGAACAGAGATTAAACTTTCAACCGCCCCAAGGCTTTCTGCGATTGTAAACAATTTCAATTGGCTTAAAAACACGTCGACATTTTCTTCTTTTCCAATATCAAAAGAAATCATTCCGCCAAAGCCTGTTGCTTGAGTTTTTGCAAACTCATGACCTGGGTGAGCGCTTAAACCTGGGTAATAGACACGTGTAATCGCTGGATGCTGTTCTAAAAACTCAGCGATTTTCTGCGCGTTTTGTTGATGTGCTTCCATTCTTAGTCCGAGCGTTTTCATCCCTCGCATTAGAAGCCACGCATCTTGCGGTCCAAGAATACCGCCTGTAGAGTTTTGAACAAAGTGCAGTTCTTCACCAAGCTCTTCAGTAGCTGTCACGACAAGTCCGCCCACCACATCACTATGGCCGCCTAAATATTTTGTGGCACTGTGCAAGACAATGTCAGCCCCATATGAAATCGGCTTTTGAAAATATGGGGTAAAAAACGTATTATCGACAATCATCAAGATGCCAGCTTCTTTTGTGATCCGGCTTATGGCTTGTAGATCGGTCATTTTTAGCAATGGATTGGTTGGTGATTCAATATAGACGGCTTTTGTTTCTGGTAAAATTGCTTTTTTCACCGCTTCAGGATCACTTGTGTCTACAAATGTGGCTTTAATGCCAATCCGGTTGAGCACCTTTGTCATCACACGATAGGTTCCGCCGTACACGTCGTCAGTCAGTACGATATGATCTCCGCTGTTAAACAGCATCATCACGGCTGTAATTGCAGCCATTCCTGAACCGAATGCATAGCCGTTTGCCCCGCCTTCAAGATCACGAACGACTGTTTCCAGTGCTGTTCTTGTTGGATTCGCAGTTCTGGAATATTCATATCCAGTGTGCTCGCCTGCTTTAGGCTGCTTATAGGTGCTGACTTGGTAAATAGGAACAGACACGGCTCCTGTTTTTTCATCACCAGTGATTCCACTATGAATCATCATTGTTTTTGGCTTCATTTTATTTTCCTCCCTCATAAATACCTTTACTTAGATAACGCTCACTGCTATCAGGAAAAATGGTGACGATCACTGTCCCAGGTGATGCCTTTTTCGCTTCCTCTAAAGCGGCAAATAGAGCGGCTCCAGACGAGCTTCCGATCAGAACACCTTCCTTTTCAGCTGCTTCTTTCACCATTCGGAATGCATCATCGTCACTGACGGTATAAATCTCGTCAAATAAAGTCGATTCCATATAATCTGGAATAAATTCAAGGCCAATTCCTTCCGTTCTATGCGGCCCCGGCTTTCCGCCATTTAAAATAGATCCTTCTGGTTCCACGATCACTGTTTTTAGCGCTTCTTTTTGCTCTTTTAAATAGGCAGCACAGCCTTGAAACGTTCCGCCAGAGCCCGCTCCTGCTACAAACACGTCTATGTTACCCTGGAGGTCAGACCATATTTCTGGCCCGAGTGTTTTATAGTAAGTCAATGGATTTACTTGGTTTTTAAATTGTAAGACGCAATACGCATTGTCAAGGCTTGCCTCTAGTTCAAGGGCTCGATCAATCGCACCCTTCATCCCATCTTTTCTTGGTGTATGAATAATTTCTGCACCAAGCGCCTTCATGAGCTGTTGTTTCTCTTGACTAAAATGTTCTGGTACACAGAAGATCGGATGCAATTGATGTTTTCTTGCACTTAGCGCAAGCCCGATGCCTGTGTTTCCTGCAGTTGCTTCAATAATGGTTCCGCCTGGGCGCAGTTTGCCCGATGCCAGCGCTTCTTTAATCAGCATATCACCTAAGCGATCCTTAATACTTCCGCCTGGGTTCATCATTTCAAGTTTTGCATAAACATCAACACCTGCCGGCACACCCATCCCTGACAGTTTTAAAAGCGGTGTGTGGCCAATTAATTCCGTAATATCATGTATGACAGCCATATAAATCCCTTCCTTTGTATGGAAAAGAAGGGGTAAACCCCTTCTTTTATTGTGTTTGCTTTATCATACGCAGGACAAGGTCTGTTGAGTGAATCGCTGCTTGCTCTAGAAATTGATCAAAAGAGATATTGGATTCTTTCCCAGCAATATCTGACAACGCTCGAACGACCACAAATGGCGTTTCAAATAGATGGCAAACTTGCGCAACTGCTGCTGCCTCCATTTCCACTGCATACAGCTCTGGAAATTTCTCTCTCACAAACGCGACACGACCAGGATCATCCATAAATGAATCTCCTGTTGCAATCGTTCCTTTTGCCACTTGAATATGATCGATTTCTGAAGCAGATTCCTCTGCCAGCTTCACAAGCTGATCATCTGCGATGAAAGCAGCTGGTAATCCTGGCACTTGTCCATATTCGTAATCAAAGATCGTCACGTCCACATCATGATGTCTCACATCAGTAGAGATGACAATATCACCTACATTTAATGAGTGATGGAAACCGCCAGCTGATCCTGTATTGATCACATAATCTGGCTGAAAGCGGTCAAGCAGAAGTGTTGTGCTGACCGCTGCATTCACTTTTCCAATCCCTGATTTTAATAAAATCACTTCTTTATCTTCATAAACACCTGTTGTAAATTCACACCCAGCGATGTTTTCTTGTGTGGCATTCTTTAGTTGGTCTCTTAAAATCGTCACTTCTTCTTCCATTGCACCTATCACTGCGATTTTCAAATCAAAAACATCCTTTCATTCCCTTTTCTTCGCTTCTACGATCCACACAAAATCATTCATTTGATGAAAAGATGTGCTAAAACCTTCTTCTTCAAAGATTTGCTTTAACACACCTATGGATGGATAGTATTCCGTTTCTAAATCCTCTGCAAGCTGATCGAATCCAGCGGCTTTCGCTTTGTTCGTTGCAGCTTGATGTGCTGCTTGATTTTGGAACATTGTATCAGCAAAGACTATTTTACCACCTGAGGGAATGATGTTGCCATAGGTGTGAATGGCTTGTTTTTTTTCTTCGTCGGT
This sequence comes from Bacillus sp. Leaf49, assembly GCF_001426125.1. Taxonomy (NCBI): domain Bacteria; kingdom Bacillati; phylum Bacillota; class Bacilli; order Caryophanales; family Bacillaceae; genus Bacillus; species Bacillus sp. Leaf49. Next base: position 3,549 of record NZ_LMRK01000026.1, read on the forward strand.
TAAATGATGGAAAGCATATGAACTGACGATCGTATCTGGCTCAAAAGGTGGAGCTGGAAACGATAAAAAATCCCCGTCATGAAATACATCTGGTATTCCTTTTTGAAGAGCCGCTTTCTTCATGGCCTCTGAAGGTTCAACGCCAAACACTTTCTTATCTGCTTGAAGCAGTGCCGCCGTTAGGTTTCCTGTGCCGCTTCCAAACTCAATGACATGTTGACCTGCACGGCGAGTAATCTCTTTTAGAATGGCCGGATACCGGCGAAACACTTCTTTATACTGCTCGTCATGACCACTTACAGTGTCATCATAAGATTCAGCCCAATGATCAAATAAAGAAAGAAACTCACGTCCCATTTTTCTTTCCCTCCACTTTATCTATTTATTCCTATCCGTATAGTATGTTTTATTCCGTCGAACAGTTCCTATCCTACCACATCTTCTGATTCTTTCCTACTAAAAAATACTGGGCGGGGTAGAAAAATATTTGCCCTTTTGGATGGGAGAGATTATGATGAATCTAGAGCATGGAGGGATGAATGAAATGGATTTTCAACTGGATTTTTTAAAGGACAAAATTGAATTTTTTGAAGCAACGTCTTTAAAAGAACTTGAACAAAAGATCCAAAAACAAATTGAACATAATCAGGCGATCTTGCTGACTGTTCATTCTGTAAGTCATCAAACGACTGTCATTGATGATAAGATTTTGTATACAGCAGTTGTTCATTTTAAAGCGAATGTCTCATAAAAAAAGATCAGCGTGTAGTCAGTCAGGTCTGTGCCCCGGTGCTAGTCCTTCCTAGACTGCAAAGGTTTTCTATCACGCTGAAAAGAAGAAAAAGGCTAAAATGAGATTCATTTTAGCCTTTTTGTATGCTATCTTTTTTTATGTTTATTTTAATTTTTCAACCTTCACAGGTTTCCAGCCTTTTTCGTCCACCCACGTAATTTCTACACGGTAGCGTTCACCTGTTGATTTATCACGGATGGTTCCTTTTGCATCTTGAGGTCCTCCGTTATTTCCTAACCAAATAACAGTCATTTGGTCTTCTGAGATTCCTGTCGCATAGGACATGGCTTTGATCATTTCTTTCCAGTCTTTTGAGTTAGCATCATAGGTTGCTGTATGTGATCCCGATTGCTCTGTTCCTACAGGCTCCCAGTTATCGTTTTCATATGTTTTGTCTACGTCACTTGTTTTACCGCCATCTGTTTCTGTGGCGTCTTTTAACGCATCTTTGTTTGGCTCTTCTTCATCATCTGTTTTCTTTGTATCGTCTTTTTTGTCAGATGAATCGTCTTTTTTTGCATCCGCATCATCGGATGTATCTTTCTTTTGATCTTTCACATCTTCTTCTGAGTTTTGTTTATTTTCACTCGATGCAGGTGCTGTTTTTGATGGTTCGTCTGCTACATTTGTATCTTTCGGTTTATTAAAAATTAACAAACTCGATGCGACAACCAAAATAAGCACCACAACGATACCAATTAATATGTTAAGCACCATATTCGCCTTTCTGCGCTTATCACGATGTTCAAATCGAGAATTTCTACTCAAAATCTCTGCACTCCTTTGCCTCTGTTCCCTAAGTCGTTACTATTCTAACATGACATGAAGGGATGTTCTATGTCTGTTTCTTTTCAATTTCATTGACCTTTTTTACAATATCATAAAACGCTTCATTTGTCTTAGCCCGGCCACTTGCCTCATCAAGGTGAACAACGACCAGAGCGTATTTTGGTTTTTCTGCCGGAAAGTATCCGGCAAACCACTTGTGATAAAGTGGATTCCCCTGTTTATCTTTGCTGCCGGTTTGGGCAGTGCCTGATTTCCCTGCTATATGGAACGGCAGGTCTTGAAATCTTCTTCCTGTTCCGTTGTCAGACGTCACCACCTGCCTTAAGTACTTTTGCAAGGTTTGAGCTGTATAGCGGTCAATACTGTCACCATCAGGTCGTTTGTTTTGAAAGGATAGCATCGTTGTTCCGTTTTGATACAGCACTTTATCTGCAATCCTCACTTCTTTTCTTTCTCCGCCCCTTGCAATCGTTGCCATCATATTGGCGATTTGCAAGGGAGTTGTTTTGACATTTTTTTGACCAATTGCCGTTTGCGCAATGGCTTTTTTGACATGCTTGTCTCTTTTATCTCCCCACACACTGCCTGTTTCTTCACGATCAAACTGTTTGAATTGTTGCTTATGGTATACATCCCCTTCCCAGCCGGCTCGATCCACAAGCCCAAGCTTTGAAGCTGTCTTTTCAAGGATTTGATCATCTGTTTGGATGAGCTGCTCAGCGAGTGTCGCAAATGTATAATTACAGCTTTGCGCAAAGCTTTCAGACAGATTCAGTACTTCCTGCTTTCCTTCTGGCTCTCCATATAAATTCTTTCGACAATCATACATCGTTTGTGGCTGGTTCAAGTTTTTTTCAATCGCTGCGGCAAGTACGACCGTTTTAAATACAGAACCGGGAGCCATTGCGGTCAGCATGTAATTTCTTGCCTCATGCCGGTTTTTGCTGGTCACATTTGGAACACTCGCCATCGCCAGCACACTGCTATTTTGAATGTCGAGCAGAACCGCTCCGCCTTTTTCAACACCTTGCGCTTTGAGAACATTCTCCATTTCCCTCTGCATGTCTTCGTCCATAGTTGTCTGCACTTGCAGCGGATAAAACGAATGAGCTTCTGCTGTATATTTGACGTCCATCCCAAACAAAGGGTTTCCCCTTCCGTCCACATGATATAACAATTTTGTGTCTTGCTCTGGTAATAGAAATTCGTCAAATGTACTTTCCAAACCGAATGTACCGATCTCAGTGCGGATTGAAAGTTCTTTTTTGTCCGGATAACGCTTTCTCAAGAGTTCTGGATTCTCACTTGTGAAGCCTAATGTGTGGAGGGCAAGTCTTTTTTTGTCCTTCTCTTTCATATATACGCCGTAAACACCTGAATATTTCATATCATTGATGTCTTTCAGCTTTTTTTTCGTCATATCATCTTTTAAAATGAGTGGTTTCTTCGTTTCTGTCAGCTGGCTCTTCAATTCATCTTCTTCCATCTCAAGTATAGAAGCGGTTTGCTTTAAGTGAGGGAGGTCATATTGCAGGAATGGAAATATGATGACCGCTGGCTCTTCCTTTGTGAGAAGTGCCTCGCCGTTTCGATCTAAAAATTCGCCGCGTCCGTCTGAAATGACTACTTCTTCTGTCCGCTGCCTGACACTTTCTTGGATCAAATTAATATCAAGTTTTGAAAAAGATTCTGTGAAAAACAACTGAATTTCCGCTAGTCTAAACAGAAGACCGAGCAATAATATAAAAATAATGGCACCTGTCCATTGGATTCTTCTTGTTTTCAGCATAAAAACACCTCGTCCCTATTGTGGACGAGGTGTTCATCGTATAAACGTAATTATGAAATTTTTACAATTTGGACGAACATTTCTCCGCCAGGTGTTTGAACAGTGACTTTGTCGTCTACTTGTTTGCCTAAAAGACTTTTTGCAATTGGTGAATCGTTTGAAATTTTGCCTTCAAACGGATCAGCTTCTGCACTTCCTACAATCGTATAAGACTCTTCTTCACCGTCCGGTAATTCAACGAATGTCACCGTTTTACCGAGTGAAACAATATTTGAGTTACCTTCATCTTCAATAATTTTGGCATTACGAATCATATTATCAAGCGTTGTAATACGACCTTCTACAAACGCTTGCTCTTCTTTAGCAGAATCATATTCCGAGTTTTCAGAGAGGTCTCCAAAACTTCTAGCGATTTTAATACGCTCTACAACCTCTTTACGTTTAACCGTTTTCAAATATTCAAGCTCTTCTTCTAATTTGCGCTTTCCTTCTTCTGTCATTGGAAATACTTTCTCTTGTGCCATGAATCATTCACTCCTTCTATTAATCCTCATCATACAAGCTTTCTGCATGTGAGTGACGACTGAAATATACAAGAATGAGGACATATTCCGGCCCTCATTCCTTCTGTCCCATATTCGTAAAAGTCCATCTTACATGGCGTCCCTTTTAGATGCAACTATTATGCCTTTTTATTAGGCAGGAACAGCAGCGGTCTCATGATGATGTATTATCTTCATCGCACAAACTGTGGAAAGGCACAGGAAGCTCCTGTACCTCGTTCGGCCATTTCGATCATATGTAGAAGAATAGCTTATCCATTCTCCATCTTCCAATACATAATATGGTCAGTGTACGATATGTCTATGCTATATTATTACAAAATTGCATTTTGATCAAGAATTGTTTGAAAATTTGTGATGATTTGTTTGTCGTTTTTTTAATATACTTTTACAAAGCAGGAATAACTGAAACTTTCAGCATCCCATCGTGATTTTCCTGTCTCCATTTCGCAGCATTGTTTTCCTATCATATCAAATCTTTTACTCAGGGACTGCTTCTTACAATGCTCACCGATAATTTCGGACTAGCCATTACTAAAGTATTGACTACAAGAGCATGATGTTGAAAAGACCTTTACGTCGTAAAGGTCTTTGTTCTTCTCCACCATTTACTCTCCGCGGTTTTGAAGAATCGTTTGAATTTTTGTCACCATGAGGTCTATTGCGACATGGTTTTGTCCACCTTCTGGAATGATGATATCGGCGTATCGTTTTGACGGTTCAATGAATTGATTGTGCATCGGTCTGACGACAGATACATATTGTTCAATCACGGAATCAATCGATCTGCCTCTTTCTTTCGTATCACGTAAAATACGGCGAATGATCCGAAGATCTGCATCTGTATCCACATACAGTTTAATATCCATTAAGTTTCTTAGACGTTCGTTTTCAAGAGCAAAGATTCCTTCAACGATGATGACATCTTTGGGTTCAACATGTACCGTCTCTTCTGAACGTGTGTTTAGTTTAAAATCATAAATCGGTTTTTCAATGGACTCGTACTTTAGCAGCGCTTCTACATGCTCAATCATCAGGTCATTGTCAAATGCAAGCGGATGATCATAATTGGTCAGCAGGCGCTCTTCAAATGGCATATGACTTTGATTTTTATAATATAAATCTTGCTGAAGCATGAGGATTGAATGTCCTTTAAATTTTTCGTAAATGGAATTGGTGACGCTCGTTTTACCTGAACCCGAGCCGCCAGCGATTCCAATCACCACTGGTTTTTTCCCCATGTGCCGGTTATTTCCCCTTTCTCATCATGTTGCTAGGGTATACTTTTTGATCAAGCTTAAATTTCACAATTTGCAGTGGATGACGAGCGGCATCGAGTTCGTTCCCTTTTTCGTCCCAAATCGTCTCAATCTTGCATGTGAAATTTTCGATTTCTGGACCGAAAAATTCAACTTCGTCGCCAGCTTTAAAGAAATTACGCTGCTGTAATGTGACAATTTGTTCTTGTTCATCATAATGAAGTACAAGACCGACGAAATCAAAGGTCGTTTTCTTTCCGTGAATGCCAAACATTTGTTCATCCGTTCCTGGTACACCTTCAAAAAAGGCAGGAGCCGTGTCACGGTTGGCACATTTGTCTAATTCATCGAGCCATTCTTGTTGAATGACGAAATTGTCTGGATCCGCACAGTAAGCATCAATGACTTTACGATAGACACTGACAACTGTTGCTACATAATGAATGGACTTCATTCGTCCTTCGATCTTTAAGCTATCAATTCCCATTTCGATCATTTGCGGTATGGATTCGATGAGTTTTAAATCTTTTGGACTCATCGCAAATGGTGCGTCTTCTTCACTGAATAAAGGCGCTTCCTCAGAGCCTTCTAGTTTATAGAGATCATAATCCCAGCGGCAAGATTGGCAGCAGCCCCCGCGGTTTGAATCTCTCGCTGTCATATGGTTACTGAGCACGCACCGGCCAGAATAAGCAATACACATGGCCCCGTGAATGAACGTTTCGATTTCAATATCCACTTTTTCTTTCATTTCTTTAATCTCTAGGGCGCTTGTTTCACGTGCAAGGACCACACGCTCAAGCCCCTCTTCCTTCCAAAACTGCACCGCTTTCCAATTTGAAAGAGACTGCTGTGTGCTCAAGTGAACTTCAAGCTTTGGAGCTACTCGTTTGCATGTTTCAATGATGAGTGGATCAGCGACAATAATTCCCGCTACACCGGCTCCTTCAATCCCTTGAAGATATTCCTCCAGACCGTCCATGTTTTCGTTGTGGGCGAAAATATTCGTTGTCACATAAATGCGAGCACCGTATTTGTTCGCAAATGCGACACCTTCTGCCATTTCTTCAATTGAAAAGTTATCTGCATTTGAACGAAGTCCAAATTCTTTCCCACCAATAAAAACAGCGTCTGCTCCATAATGCACAGCAATTTTTAGTTTTTCTAAGTTTCCTGCTGGCGCTAGCAGTTCTGGTTTTTTTGTAATGACACGTTTTCCATCGATCACTTCAGAAATTCCATCTTTTAAAAGTGCCATTTCCTCTGCCTCCTTTTATCTTAATAAACCGTTTCTTTAAAGAAGAACCCTGTATCGATTGAACGGTTGACAGGCTGGATCTCTTCAATACGCTCCACCCATTCATCTTTCTGATCTTCATAGGCTTCCTTATCAGTCACTAGTAAATCAATGGCTTTTCGATAGAGGGATGTCACCTCTGTCATATAAGAAAGTGACTTTAAAATTCCGTCAATTTTAAATGAGTCAATGCCTGCGTCGACAAATTCTTCTAATTCATCAATCATACATACATCATTTGGACTCATAATGTGTGTGCCATTTTCATCCTCAAAAATAGGATATTTGTTTTGACGCTCCTGGTCGTGAAGGAATAGACCTTCTTCCATATTTCTGCCTTCCACGTCCATTTGTTTGCCTTGATACTCAAAATAGTTGCCAACAAGTGTCCGTTTGGATTGGAACATACAGGTCATGCCGTGGACTTGAATTTCAATCTCCACTTCGGCGTTTTCTTTGATATCAATCACGCTATCCATATTGAGTTCTTTGGCAAGAACAGCACGTGTTGCGCCTTTTCTGCCCCAGTAGTTACAAGTGTAATAGTTTGTCCCAGTTGTTTCTGTACTCCAGTGCAGATTCAAGTTGACACCTGTTTCTTTTGCGGCCATGATCACTGCCGGATCTCCAAAAACGACACCATCCACGTTTAACCCATCGAGAAAGGTTAAATAATCTCCAAGCAGTGCCACACGGTCATTATGAAAAATCGCATTCATGGCGACATATACTTTTTTGTGATGTGCATGTGCGAGTTGAACCGTTTGTTTCACATCTTCTCTTGAAAACTCACCTGCAAGACGGATTCCATATGTTTGTTCACCTATTAAAAATGCGTCAGCACCCGCTTCAATGAGCGGCAGTACATCCGACACCTTGCTTGGCGTCACAAGCAATTCTGGTTTTTTCATGATTGGTCACCTCTTTTTGTACTAATAGCGATCCCATCTCCAACCGGAATGATACACGTTTGGTAGTCAGGATTTGACATCAGCCATTGATTGTATCGATCAATTTTGCCTATTAATTGTTTTTTTCGTTTATCTTCAATTTCTTCTTCATAATTTGTCGCAACTAAGCCTTTAAATAATACGTTGTCTGTAATAATCATTCCGTCATCGGACAGCATCGGTTCAAACAGCTCAAAAAAGCGTTGATACTGACCTTTTGCCGCATCAATGAAGATCACATCATAGGGCGCCATCGTCTGAACCGTTTTAGCTGATTCGATCGCATCGCCAAAAAACACGTGAATTCTATCTTTGAAATGTAATTCTTCAATATTTCGTGTCGCTTCCTCATAACGTTTCGCATTTCGCTCAATCGTATAGATTTCAGCATCTGGCAGAGCTTCTGCCATTCGAATCGCTGAATAGCCAATCGCTGTCCCAACCTCAAGAATCTTCTTCGGTTTTTTCAAAGAAAGCAGCTGCAATAACAGTTCAATGCTCACCTTTTCCATGATTGGCACATGATGCTCTTTCGCATACTCCTCTAATTGAGCGATGGCATCAGGACTCGGCTCAATTAAATCTTCAATATAATCATTTATTTGATCATCTTCGATTGTCATTATATGTCTAGCTCCTTCATGACCTGAAAAAGAAGAGTCCTGCCTGCTGCAGCTCTCTTTCTCGTCAATCTTTCGTTCATCTAAGTAAAAACAACCCGATATATTTTACCACAAAGATGTGGTAATTGCGAACCTATAAAATGGATATAACAACGAAAAAAACTGCAGGCAATTTCACGATTGTCTACAGTCTTTTTCCTCTCACATGGGCGTTAGTTGCTGCCTGTGATGTATTTCGCTTTCGCTTTGTTGTGCTCATTTAACGTTTTCGTAAAGACGACTTCCCCATTTTTCTTTGCTAGGAAGTAAACAAAATCTGTTTTCTCTGGATGGAGTGCTGCTTTCCAAGAAGATTCTCCAGCATTGGCAATAGGTCCAGGCGGCAGCCCTTTGTTTGTATACGTATTATAAGGTGATTTCACTTTTAAATCTTTGTAATAAACACGGGACTTATGCTCGCCAAGCGCATAAAGAACGGTTGGATCTGTTTGAAGCGGCATGTCCTTTTTCAACCGGTTATAAAACACACTTGAGATTTTTGACCGGTCTGTTTTTTCGGTTGCTTCCATTTCTATCAGGGATGCCATCGTTAGGACATCATGGATGGACATCTTTCTCTTTTTCATGTCCTTTTCATACGTTTTCACATATTGATCTGTTTGTTTAATCATCGTGTCAATGATGGTTTCAAGTGATTCATCCTCACGATAAAACGGATACGTCGCCGGGAATAAATATCCCTCTAACGGATGCTTGACCTGTTTCCCGTTCACTTGTGATGTCACCGTTTTCGGGTATTTTTTCATCAGTTTTTTAATAAAGGCTGGATCATCCAGCTTCGCTTCAACTTCCTTCGCTGAAAAATTCGTCTGGTTTGCGATAATAGTTGCAATATCAGACAACTGTTTCCCTTCAGGTATCACAAGCTGAAATGCGTAATCTGTCCCGCCAGATGTCAGCTTTTGAATTAGCTGATCCGCATCCATTGTTTGTTTGAGATGAAAATATCCCGCTTTAAAGCCTGACGCTTTTTTGTACTTTGCATAGTAAGTGAAAATCGTGTCATTTGAAATCAGCTCATTTTCTTTTAAAATGCTCGCAATTCCACTGACAGATGTCCCATTTGGAATATGAATATTAATGGTTTGTTTGCTTTTTTGATCGACCGGCCCGAGTGCTGATTTTACATATAAAAAACCTGATAATGCTGCAATGATGATCACAGCAAGTACAGATAACAGGACGATCCCCATTTTTCGTTTAAAAAATGGTCGTTTCTTTTGTTCTGAAAACATGCATGGCCCTCCTCACATCTAGCTTTTATAGTACATGATTCGACGGAGTTCGGCAATTACTTGCTCATGCATGTCATGACAGAACTTGCCATAGTGTGGCTAAACCGACACCGCCTCCACTGCCAATTGCAGCCATGACATAGCTTCCATTCGGTAAGGCGCGGGCTTCGTAAAACAGTCTCACCATCATAGCAGCTCCCGAGGCGCTATATGGATGCCCAAGACAAAGCGCACCGCCTCTTTTATTGATACGGTCATAAGGAATACCTAGTGTCCGGGCAATGAGCACTACTTTGAGCGCAAACGCTTCATTGATTTCAAAAAGTGCAACATCTTCTATCTTCACTTGTTCTTTATGTAAAAGTTTCTTGATTGCATCAATTGGTGAAGCAGCAGGATAATGCGGGTCCATAGCGGTCACGGCACTCCCGATATACCGCAGCATAGGGCTGAAGCCTTTTGCCTCCGCTTCCGCTCTTTCCATCACAACGACGGCAGCTGCACCATCTGCTTCTTTACAGCTATTGGTCACAGTCACAGTACCTTTGCCTGGTAAAAAGACAGGTTTTGCCCGCTTTATCAAGCTTGCAATCGGTCTTATTTTAGCTGCCGCTTCATCTGTACTCATCCCGCCAATCGGAACAATTTCTTCTGAATACGTTCCTTGCTTGAATACGGTTATACTTCGTTCCCAGCTTAAAAGTGCATAGTCATCTTGCTCTTGTCTCGCAACTGAAAATCTCGACGCCGTCAGCTCTGCCGCTTCCCCCATATGAGGGTCCCCTATCCACTCTGGAGAAAAGCGGGCCCTTTCTTTCATTGGTGACCGAGAAATGCTTTCCGTTCCACCAGCGATATACATTGATCCCTCCCCCGACTGAATCATGATGCACGCTGTTCTAATGGCTTCAAGACCGGAAGCACACTGCCTATCAATGGTCATACCCGGAATATGTAATGAAAGCCCTGCTTCTAACGAGGACAGACGGGCAATGTTGCCACCACCCCCGACGACATTGCCTAAAATGATGTCATCTGGGTTGGTCACGTTTGAAAAATGCTGGATCAAGGGCGCAGCTAGATGCTCTGGCCGGTAATCCTTCAACATTCCATTTTTCTCACCGAAGGGCGTCCGCTTCGCTTGTACGATCACGGCTTGCATGATAATTGTTCCTCCGCCCACTTTTTCATACTGGCACGAGCGATTTTCCCTCCTGATGTTTCGATCATTTTGTCCGTGACGAGCCATTTTTTTGGTACTTTGTATGCCGCTAATGTTTCTTTTACAGCTTGCCGAATGGTTTTTGTTTGCTGTACATTCTCAATAATGGCAACAGGAATTTCGCCCCAATATGGATCAGGAAGTCCAATCACGATTGATCGATTCACCTCTGGCTGTTCATTCAGCACACGCTCAATTTCCTCTGGAAAAATATTCAGTCCCCCATAGACAATCATGCCATTCTCGCGGCCGCTCATATACAAGTAACCATCTTCGTCGAGCCACCCCATGTCATATACGGTCAGCCACTCTTCGGGCGGCTTTTCATCTTGTAAATAGCCTGAAAAAGACATTGGGCTTTTCACATAAATTCTCCCTATTTCATTTGGCTTGCAAACGGTTTGATCTGCCCTCCTGACTTCAACCTGAATAGAAGGAAAAGGCTTTCCGACAGAAGTAGGCTTTTGCAAAAAGTCATCTGAAGATAAATAGGAGACAAAACTCAATTCTGATGTTCCATAAAAATCAAAAAATGTGATGTGGGGATTGCGGTTGACGAGCTGTTTTTTTGAATAGTTTCCCCAATCTGCACCAGACGACAGGACAAGAAGCGGATTCTTTCCGAAGGCATCCATTTGCAATAACGATTCTGTCATGGTCGGAACCGTATAAATAACCGTGATGTCTCCTCTTTCTAAGATGTTCTTTGCTTTCTCTGGCACAAATTTTTCTAACAATGTCACGGTGCCCCCGAAATAAAGTGTGCTGATCGCACCGTATAAAAAATGAGAGGATAAAAGTGTGCCCAAAATCAGTACATGATCTTTATGTGTGATCCCAAAGACGGATGTTGTCATTTGAAAGCTCTCGATCCATGACTGCTGGCGTCTTATAAAGGCTTTGGGCGATCCCGTTGATCCTGAAGTAAATCCCATATAAAAAGCAGGATCTTCCTCCGTATCACTTTTGTTCGATTGAACATTTATGCTGAGGCTGATTCTTTCTTTCCATTCAGATAAAGAGAGCACTGGCATATCCAGCTTGTACTTTTCAACCCTTTTGATATATCGATCTTCCACAATGACAAGGTCTGCCTCGCTTAATAAGAGCTTTTCCGCGCATTCCTTGTCACTCCACCGCGGATCAAGAGGCACCGCTGTCCATCCTGCAGAAGCTGCGCCAGCAAACAGTTGGAGAAACGGAACACCATTTGATAATAAAAAAGCGACTCTTTTTTGCTGATGAGGCGTTTCTTTTAACCATTGTGCAGATGACTGCACACGCTCATGCCATTCTTCATAAGTGATCTTCTCTTTTTCATCTATAATCGCCATCTGATCTGGCTTCACTTTTGCATGAGCTGCATAGCTTTCCGTTATTCTCATCAAACTGCTCGCCTCCCTCTATGTAAGTCCCTTTTTCGATATGACATCGCTTGAATGATTTTCACCGTGAAGACGGCACATATTCCTGCTTTGATCAGATCACCCGGTAAATAAATGACGCTGAACAGAGCTGCTTGCGTGATCTTTATATGCATCATCATGGCTTGAAAAGGAATTCCGCCTATATATAATATCCCGATACTGCATACCGCATAGATCAAAAATAGTCGTAAAGCCGTCACTTTCTTCAGCCGGTTCAGCCACAGGCTGATCAGAAAGGCAGCCACTGGATAAGCAAGTAAAAAACCGCCGCTTGGTCCAAAAAAGACCCCTATACCGCCTCTCCCTCCAGATAAAATAGGTGCGCCTGCTGCCACTATTAGGAGAAACAGAAGTAAACTAATCAGCGCTTGCTTTGGTTTTAAGAGCCCACCAGCAAGCAAAAGACCTGCGGTTTGCATTGTGATTGGTACAGGTGTAAACGCAAGAAAAATAGGCGGAATCAACCCTAACATCCCAATAACTGCTGTCATTAATGCCATTTGCATCATATCGTGAATTTTCAATTTTCATACCCCTCACTCGATGTTTTTGATAAAAATAGCGTAAAAGGTCGAGTGATATATGTCAACTAAATTTCAATAATAGTTTACATATAGAATGTAAAAAAAGACCTGTGAAGAAAGATCACAGAGATCATGTTCACAGGCCTTTTATTCGTTCTATTCTTCTTCGTCTTCTTGATCTAAGAACGTATTTAACGTTTCTTCAATCATGTCCCACTCTTCATCCGTTTCAATTGGCTCTAATTCGCCATCTTCACCGTCTTCATTTGGTGTGAAGCTTGATGCATGAATTTCAATTTCTTCGTTATCTTGTTCAGAAATTGGGTAGTAAAGAACATATGATTTGTTAAAATGGTCGCTTTCAAAAGTAAATAGTACTTCGCAAAGCTGCTCATTTCCATTATCATCAACGATTGTAATTTGCTTTTCTCCGTGTTCCATTTGATTCACCTCATTTTAATTTAAGCTGTCTAAGTACCCTTGAAGGATCATAACAGCCGCCATTTTATCAATGACTTTTTTACGCTTTTGTCTGCTCACATCTGCAGAGATGAGCATTTTTTCTGCTGCCATCGTTGACAGACGCTCGTCCCAAAGCACAACAGGAACATTGTACGTGTTTTCTAACACTTTCGCAAATGATTGGCTGGCCTCGCCTCTTGGACCGACCGTACCGTTCATATTTTTTGGAAAACCAAGGACAATTTTATCCGTTCCATATTGCGAGACGATCTCAGACAGGCGGCTGAGACCAAAGTCTCCGCCTGCTTCATCGATTTTAATGGTTTCAATCCCTTGAGCTGTCCATCCCATTTCATCACTGATAGCCACACCAAGGGTTTTCGTGCCTAAATCTAAGCCCAAAATTCTCATGTTTTACGCCTCTTTATGTGTCTCTAAGTACGATTTAACCAATTCCTCAATTAATTCGTCTCGTTCTAGTTTACGAATTAGGTTGCGTGCATCCTGATGTCTTGGAATATAAGCAGGGTCGCCTGACAGCAAGTATCCGACAATTTGATTGATCGGGTTGTATCCTTTTTCTTGGAGTGCGTCATAGACTGTTATGAGCACTTCATTCACATTGGTTTCAGCTGAATCATCAGAGAAGTTAAACTTCATTGTCTTATCAAATGAACTCACTGCTTCTTGCACCTCTCTTCCAACATTCTACTAGCAAGCTTTTTCTAACCGCTCATCTAATACCATTATTCTACACTACATTGACTGATTATAAAACGGATTTGACAGATTCTTCGACAGTTGCCAGTGCTTCTTCAAGCTTTTCTGGCTGTTTCCCGCCTGCTTGTGCCATATCTGGGCGTCCGCCTCCGCCTCCGCCGCAAATTTCAGCTGCCTGCTTCACAAGTTTTCCTGCATGAAGACCTTTTTCAATGACGTCTTTCGTCACACCGGCTGAAATGTTGACTTTTCCATTTTGAACGGCACCAAGTACGATGACAGCTGAACCTAATTTCGCTTTTAAGTCATCAACCATCGTTCTTAAATGGTTCATGTCTTTGGCGTTTACTTTTTCAGTTAACACGTTCACTCCGCCAACTTCGATGACTTTTTCTAAAATAGAGCCAGCTTCTGCTTGACTTAATTTCGCAAGAAGTGATTCGTTTTCTCTTTGAACTTCTTTTAAATCAGCCTGCAAGGAAGCGATGCGTTTTGGTACATCTTTTGTATTTGATTTCAGTTCATTAGCTGCCTTTTCTAAAATCGCTAGCTGATCATTTAATTCTTCATAAGCACCTTTACCTGTTACAGCCTCAATACGGCGTGTTCCAGCACCAATACCCGATTCAGATGCAATTTTAAACAATCCGATCTCCGCAGTGTTTTGAACGTGACAGCCTCCGCATAACTCGATGCTGTAATCACCTACTTGCACAACACGGACAATATCGCCATACTTCTCGCCAAACAGCGCCATTGCGCCCATTTCTTTTGCTTCAGCAATTGGTTTCAGGTCAATGGCAACCGAAATGCCTTCCCAAATCTTTTCGTTGACGATTTTTTCAATTTGTGACAATTCTTCTTTTGTTACTTGCCCAAAGTGAGAAAAGTCAAAGCGAAGTCTGTTTTCATTCACAAGTGAACCCGCTTGGTTAACGTGGCTACCCAATACATCTTTTAGCGCTTGGTGCAAAAGATGTGTCGCTGTGTGATTTTTCACAATGCCTTTTCGAAGCGCTGATTCGACTTCTGCAGTGACTTCAATGCCTTTTTGAACCGTACCACTTACGACGACTCCTTCGTGGACATGCTGGCCGTTTGGCGCCTTTTTCACATCTTTGATATCAATGATCGCTTCGGCACTTTTTAACGTTCCTTTATCCGCCACTTGTCCGCCGCTTTCCGCATAGAAAGGTGTTTCATCTAATAAAATTTGCACCGTTTCCCCTTCGTGAGCTTCTGTGACAATTTCACCGTTTTGAAGCAATTCGATAATGCGAGCATCTGCAGTTAAATTTTCGTAGCCAACAAACGTACTTTCTGCTTTAATATCGCCTAAAGCCCCGCCTTGAACCTGCATACTACCTACATCTTGTCTGGCATTTCTTGCACGTTCACGCTGCTTCTCCATTTCTAGCTGGAAGCCTTCACGATCGACTGTCATGTTCTCATCTTCTGCATATTCTTCTGTGAGTTCGACCGGGAATCCATATGTGTCATAAAGCTTAAACACATCTTTACCGGAAATTTGTGAGCTGCCATTGTCACGTTCTTTTTTGATCACTTCTGATAAAATGGCTAACCCTTCATTCAGTGTCTCATGGAAACGCTCTTCTTCATTTTTGATCACTTTTGCAATAAATTCTTCTTTTGCTTGAACATCTGGATAGAAATCCTTCATGATCTCCGCAACAACTGGAACTAGGTCATACATAAATGGACGGTGGATATGGATCGTTTTTGCATAACGCACAGCACGGCGCAGCAAACGTCTTAACACATAACCTCGGCCTTCATTAGAAGGAAGTGCTCCGTCACTGACGGCAAAGGCAACAGTACGAATATGGTCAGCAATGACTTTAAATGCTGTGTCTTTTTCTTTTGACTCCCCATAGCTTTCTCCAGAAATCGTTTCTACTGCACGAATAATCGGCATGAACAGGTCTGTATCAAAGTTCGTCGGTACGTTTTGAATCACAGAGACCATACGCTCAAGACCCATTCCTGTATCAATGTTTTTCTTCGGAAGCGGTGTGTATGTACCATCTGGATTA
The DNA here is from genome assembly GCF_001426125.1 of Bacillus sp. Leaf49. Taxonomy (NCBI): domain Bacteria; kingdom Bacillati; phylum Bacillota; class Bacilli; order Caryophanales; family Bacillaceae; genus Bacillus; species Bacillus sp. Leaf49. The sequence continues at coordinate 19,316 of NZ_LMRK01000026.1, forward strand.
TGGTTAAATTCAGAAAAAACAAGATTCCATACTTCTAGATAACGTTCATTTTCTCCGCCTGGATATAATTCAGGGTCGTTCATGTCGTTGCCATATGCTTCGCCGCGATCATAGAAAATTTCTGTATTCGGACCACTTGGCCCCTCGCCAATATCCCAGAAGTTGCCCTCTAGACGAATAATTCGTTCCTCAGGGACACCCATTTTATCTCTCCAAAGAACATACGCTTCTTCATCCTCTGGATGTACCGTGACAGATAACAGATTCGGATCAAAGCCAATCCACTCGTCACTTGTGAGGAATTCCCAAGCCCATTCGATTGCCTCTTCTTTGAAATAGTCTCCAATAGAGAAGTTGCCCAGCATTTCAAAAAACGTATGATGGCGTGCTGTTTTCCCTACATTTTCAATGTCATTTGTACGAATTGATTTTTGCGCGTTGCATATACGTGGATTCTCAGGCACGACGCGGCCATCGAAGTATTTCTTTAATGTTGCCACCCCGCTGTTAATCCATAAAAGTGTTGGATCGTCATGCGGTACGAGGGACGCACTCGGTTCGACAGCATGTCCTTTTTCTTTAAAAAAATCTAAAAACATTTGACGTACTTGAGCTGAAGTTAAAGTTTTCATCATAAATCCTCCTTTATTATTCCTCAATCTTCACACAAACGAAAAAACATCCCGCCCTATGCAAGCAAAAAACTACTTACACAGGGACGAGATGCTCTCGCGGTACCACCCTGATTATAGACATATGCGTCTATCACCTTCACATCCGATAACGCCGGAAGAGAGCGGCAGTGTTTATCTGCACTCGGGACTAGCTTCCGTTAAAGGTCTGATAAGGCTTTTCTCAGCAAACAAAGCCTCTCTCTGCAACAGCTTTTTAACGTACTCGGGTCCGTCATTGAATTCAATATGTATGAATCGAAATTATTATAGACAACTCGGCTCGTCTTGTCAATGAACGCTTCGTCTCATGTGAATATATTGCACAATGATGACCCTCATAATGGCTGCGGACGGCACGGCTAAAATCATTCCAATCAAGCCAAACAGCTCACCTCCAGCGAGTAACACCAGCATGATCACGACAGGATGCATATGCAGGCTTCTCCCGACAATGATCGGACTTAGTACATTGCTTTCTAAAAATTGAAGCACGGCTACTGTAATCAGCACAATGATCACTGACTTCACTGAGATGGTAAAAGCGATAAAGACTGCTGGAATCGCTCCAATAATCGGGCCAAAATACGGAATGACATTCGTTGCGCCGATTAACATACCTAGTACAAGCGGATATGGAATATGAAACAGCCAAAGAACAATGGCAGCAGCACCTCCAATTAAAGAACAGACAAGCAATTGCCCTCTAATATAATCCCCAAGTGAGTCATCCACTGCTTTCACAAAGGCATGTCCCCTTTTTCGAAAGCTTGGCGGGGTTAAATACCATGCTGCCCGCTTCATCGTGTTCATATCTTTCACCATATAAAAGACAAGAAAAGGAATAAGTGCAGCAACTAAGGCGTAATCAAGCAATACTTTACAGCTAAGAATCATCCGCTCTGCCCCATTTGCGGCATACGTCTCAGATTGGACAATAAAACGATCCAGCCGTTCATGCAGTCCATCAGGCCAGTGGCTTGTATGACGATGAACATGTGATAAAGCACCATTATACGTTTCGGCAAGCATGGGAATTTGCTCCGACAATTCATTTAACTGAGCGATTAAAACCGGTGCCCCTTTATACACAGCCAAACCAATGCCGCCAAAAAACAGCACATATATCAATAAGAGACTGACCGTCCTTGGCAAACCTCGCTTATGTAGTCTTTCAACAATTGGATAAAGAAGATAAGAAATAAAAATAGCGATAAGAAGCGGGATCAAAATCGCTTTGAGCAATAAAAAAATAGGCATCCATAACTCGTCGAGCTGAACCAAAATGAGTAAAGACGCAAGGACAAGCAGTACACCTGCAGCATATATTAGAAACTCGATCGGACGTTTCTTCACCTTTTTCACCTCTCTTCTTATTGTTTAACCAACTTCTGCAATTATCCATGTAAATAAAATTTGTCCTAACTTTGTTAAAAATGAATACACATGAAACATACGGCTCCATCCAAAGTCACTGTTTGCTGTAAAAATCTCGTTAGAAAATATTCCATTATTTTCTTATTTTCGCCTCATTTATGCTAGAATCCGCTTTAGCTCAATCATTAGAAGAGGAGGTTCTTCATGATCACATTCGAAGAAGTCAACAAGCATTACGGCCAGTTCCATGTACTTAAGGACATTAACCTACATATTCAAAAAGGTGAGGTTGTTGTGATCATCGGTCCTTCAGGATCTGGAAAAAGCACGATGCTCAGGTGTATCAATCGTCTTGAAAGCATTGATGAAGGAAAAGTCCTTGTCAATCAAGTGTCTGTTCAGCATCCGAAAACCAACATCAATCTCATCAGGCAAAATATCGGGATGGTGTTTCAGCACTTCCATCTTTATCCGCATAAGACGGTGCTTGAAAACATTATGCTTGCGCCGATGAAGGTTAAAAAAGTGAGCAAAGAAGAAGCAAAGGAAACAGCTGAATTTTATTTAAATAAAGTTGGCATTCCTGAAAAAGCAGACACCTACCCTTCTAGACTCTCAGGAGGACAACAGCAGCGTGTGGCAATCGCAAGGGGACTTGCAATGAAGCCTGAGGTCATGCTTTTCGATGAACCAACATCAGCTCTTGATCCAGAGATGATCGGTGAGGTGCTAGATGTGATGAAACAGCTGGCTAGGGAAGGGATGACAATGGTCGTTGTCACGCACGAGATGGGTTTTGCCCGTGAAGTCGCAGACCGTATTGTGTTTATTGATGAAGGAAGAATTCTTGAAGAATCTACACCAGCTGCCTTTTATGAAAAACCGCGCGAGAAACGCGCTCAGCTCTTTTTAAGCCGTATTTTAAATCACTAGGGGGAATGAATTTGATGAAAAAAATGAAACGCTTTGGCCTATTACTGTTGATGACTTGCTGTATGATCGCTCTCGCTGCCTGCGGCTCTGCCGAGAAAGGCTCAACCGATGCAAAACAAGGCAGCTCATTAGAAGCCATTAAGAAAGACAAAAAAATCGTTTTCGGTGTGAAAAACGATACTCGTTTATTTGGTCTAAAAAATCCTAGTAGCGGGGATATTGAAGGGTTTGATATCGATATCGCAAAAGCGATCACTAAAGAAATGCTCGGTGATGAAGGAAAAGCAGAATTTAAAGAAGTGACATCTAAAACAAGAATTCCTTTACTGCAAAAAGGAGATATTCATGCCATTGTTGCCACAATGACGATCACAGAAGAGCGTAAAAAAGAGGTCAATTTCTCAGACGTATACTTTGAAGCAGGACAATCACTGCTTGTGAAAAAAGGCAGCGACATTCAATCGATTGATGATCTTAAAAAAGGTACGAAGGTGCTTGCAGTGAAAGGGTCCACTTCTTCTCAAAACATTCGCGAAAAGGCACCAGAAGCATCCGTTTTAGAATTTGAAAATTACCAAGAAGCCTTTACAGCCTTAAAATCAAATCAAGGGCAAGTTCTGACAACTGATAATGCAATTTTATTTGGCATGGCAGACGAAGATTCAAATTATGAAGTCGTTGGTGGAACATTTACCGATGAGCCTTATGGCATCGCTGTGAAAAAAGGCGATGAAGAATTGACAGAAGCCATTAATAAAGCGTTAAAGGCATTAAAAGACAATGGAGAGTATGACAAGATTCATAAAAAATGGATCAAAGAATAATCAATTGACTCGATCAACCTCAACACCCTCAGGAGAGCCGCTTGCCGGCTCCTCTGTTGATTAGGAAGGAAGTGAACTGATTGCTGCGGTTTTCCATTTTAACTGAGAACTTCCATCTTTATTTAGAAGGGTTTAAATATACGATTGGTGCAAGTGTCATTGCGTTGATTGGAAGCTTTTTCATCGGTACACTCATTGCCATCATGAGAATTGCGCCACTAAGGCCGCTCAACTGGTTAGGGACGGCTTATGTGGAATTTATTCGGAATATTCCGTTATTATTGATCACCTTTGTGTTCTTTTTTGGTTTACCGGTACTTGGCATTGTGGCAGATGGCTTTACAGCAGGAACCATTGCCCTCTCCATTTATACGTCTGCTTTTATCGCTGAAGCCATTCGTGCAGGTATACAAGCTGTACCGCTTGGACAAATGGAAGCTGCTAGAGCTTCTGGTCTGTCATATGGCGGAACGATGCGATATATTATTCTGCCGCAGGCCATCAAAATTGTCATTCCACCACTTGGGAATCAATTTATCAACCTTGTGAAAAACTCGTCTATTTTAGGTGTCATTGCAGGGTTTGATCTGATGTACCAAGGAGACCTTATCGCTTCGAGAACGTTTGTGACATTTGATGTATACATTTTTGTTGCTATGTTCTATCTTCTATTGACCATTCCGCTTAGTCTAGGCGTTGGGTATTTAGAAAAAAGATTAGCCCGAAGCCACTAGAAAGGAGGAAACACAATGGATTTTATAGGTGCCTACCAGCCCGATCATCTCGCCTTTTTACTTGAAGGATTTGCTGTCACCTTAAAAGTGGCTTTTATCTCCATCATTTTAAGCTTTATCATCGGATTAGTCGTTGGCACATTGAGGTTCGCACAAATCCCTATTTTATCAAAGGTGCTTGCGGTCATTGTTGAAACTGTTCGGAACCTACCGCTTTTGCTGATCATCTTTTTTACGTATTTCGCCCTGCCTGAAATTGGTATTAAGCTGAGCATCACGGCCTCTGCCATTGCGGCTTTAACCGTGTTTGAATCCGCCATGCTGTCAGAAATCATTCGCAGTGGGTTAAAATCAATTGATAAGGGACAAATCGAAGCGGCCAGATCCTCTGGCTTAACGTATATTCAAACGTTAAAAATGATTATCATGCCACAGGCGTTACGCCGAATGGTCCCGCCGATTGTCAGCCAATTTATTTCTCTTTTAAAAGATACATCGCTTGCCGTTGTGATTGCCCTTCCAGAACTATTGCATCACGCGCAGATTTTAAATGGTCAAAGCCAATCTTATTTACTTCCTATTTTCCTCTTGGCCGCCATGATGTATTTTGTTGTGAACTTCAGCTTGTCTATACTTGCACGGAGATTAGAGTACAGGCAGGCATAAAAAAAGGACATCCGCTCATGGTGGATGTCCCTTTTTGTTTAAAGCATTCGCATAACTCGTTTTCTCATCTTTTTCATATCCCGCTTAGATGGCATATCATATCGACTTGCAAAGTGATATGCGAGTGCACCTGCACCAAGCGTTAATAGTGAAGAAGTCATTTTGCCCATTCGAAATTCCCCCTTAACACTTATAGTTGAATTGAACGTTCATCGTCACTAAACAGGTCGTCTAAACTGCTTAGTGTACCGTCTTCCTCCACTTGGTGAGTAGATATTTTGCCTTTTGACAGTGTCAATTCAATAAAACAGCCCCAGCAATAATATTGATTGACCCCAATTTTTCCGATGTCTTTACATTTGCAATTTGGGCAAATGAGCATATTCAGCACCTCTTTACGTTCGGTTTAGAACAAGTGCTTCCTTTTGAACATCCATCAAGGTTCCGGCAGCATGCAGCTGCTTTCGAATACCTGATAGCTCTGTAAAGAAGCCGTCCGAGAGTTCATATGCTACGATTGTGCCCGAATTCATGCAAAAGTATACATCTTCCAAAACACCTAATGTTTCACCATCTGGCGTACGGATCATTTTCTTTTTTAATTTCGAAAAGAAAAAGGATGGGGCGGTGGTATCTATCTCGATGCCCTTCTGGCAGCTCACATATAGACCTTTGTCTGTCAGTTTGTCGCCAGCTGAGAATGGAATGAAAGCACAGTCTTTCTTTTTCCCATCTAAAACATATCCCCCGCAGCTGCCGCCGGCTAAAAAGCAAATATCTTTGATCGCCCCAAGTGAATAAGACAGCTCGTCTGTATAGATCGTCAGTCCTTCAAGCTCTCGACATGTTCTCAAAATGTGATCAACCACCTTTTCGGAACAGTCTTATCGTGTGCGTTTCCTCTATGACTCATACGAAGAAATGGCTTCCATGAAGGAAGCCATTTACTCTTGCATAAAATCAAACGGAGTGATTCCCTCCATGCCAATATTGGCATCGTGTACGCTGAAAGGAAGTTCTTTTTGGAGGGCTGCTAGCTCAGCGTCCATGATTTCTTCCGTTTCAGTAAGACGCATGGTTAAAGACGTTTGTCTGAGGGAGTCTTCATTATTTTTCACGCCCCACTCTAATGCTGATTCCTCGCCGCACAAAATTAAAAACTTTTTACTTCGTGTAATGGCCGTGTAAAGCAAATTTCTTCGAAGCATTCGATAATAACTTCTCACGACTGGCAGCACCACGATTGGGAATTCACTGCCCTGGGATTTATGAATCGAGCAACAATAAGCGTGTGTAAATTGATGAAAATCTTTTTTCGTAAACGTGATTTCATTTCCATCAAAGGAGATGACCGCCATATCTTCTTTTTCTGTGTTTTCTTTCGCATAAAAGATCGAGACAATTTCGCCAATATCTCCATTAAAAATGTTATTCTCGGGCTGATTGACAAGCTGAAGTACCTTATCACCTGTCCGGTAGACGACATCACCAAAAGGAATTTCTCTTCCTTTTGGCTTTTTAGGATTCAAAATTTGCTGAAGCATTTTATTCAGTTCATTAATGCCTGCTTTTCCTTTATACATCGGGGCAAGTACTTGAATGTCCTTTGCTGAATACCCCTTTTGAGCAGCATTGCTGACCACTTTCTCGATGACTTCTTTCATTTGGTCACTAGAGCATTGAATAAAGGATCGATCCTTCGAGCGTGCAGTAATATCCTTTGGCAAAACACCATTTTTCATATCATGCGCAAGCTCAACAATTGTTGAACCGTCTGCCTGCCGGTAAATATCAGTTAGTGTAACTGCCGGTATAGCTTGTGACGCAAGCAGGTCTCTTAACACTTGACCAGGCCCGACAGATGGAAGTTGATGTTCGTCTCCAACCATAATGACTTGAATATGATCTGGGATCGCCTTAAACAAATGGTTCGCCAGCCAAATATCCAGCATACTCGATTCATCAATGATGACAAGCTTTCCTTCAATCGGCTGGTCTTCATCATGTGAGAAGCCTTCTGATCCATTCCAGCCTAGCAGCCGGTGAATGGTCACAGCAGGAAGTCCAGTGGATTCTGTCATTCGTTTCGCAGCACGTCCAGTTGGTGCGGCAAGCACGAACGGAAATGCTTCATCTTTTTTATAATCACCCGGGTCAAGAGAAACGCCGTGAAGATCGCTGTAAAGCTCGACAATCCCTTTAATGACCGTCGTTTTCCCTGTACCCGGTCCGCCTGTTAAAAGCAGCATTGGAGACATGAGTGCCTTTTGAATGGCTTCTTTTTGGGTTGGTGCATACTGGACACCAAGCCGTTCCTCCAGTTCACCGAGTGCAAGCAGAAATTCTGATTCAGGAAATTGATCTGCATATTCTGTTTGAGAGACAATTTTTTGAATACGTTTTGCCACACTTTGCTCCGCATAAAAGAGCGACGGATGATAACAGCGATCATCTTCAATGATCATGTCTTTCCCTTCACCAAGTGCAATGATCTGATTGGCAACGTCCATTTCAGTCACTTTGTAGTCATTGCCTGTTTGATTCAGCAATTTACGGGTTTCGATGATCAGATCTTTCGTTTGTATGTACGTATGACCGTCTTGCAGGCTTGCTGTCTCAACGGTATACAAAAGGGCTGCACGAATGCGTTCTGGATCATTTCCAGATATCCCTGTTCTAGCGCCGAGTTCATCTGCTTTAATAAATCCAATCCCCTCGACGTCTTTGACGAGCTGATAAGGATTTTCTTCAATTTTCTGCAACGTTTCACTCTCGTACGCTTGGTAAATCTTCATACTAAGCTGAGGACCAAAGCCATATTGATTCAGGCTGATCATGATTTGCTCAAGCCCTTGATGCTCCTGAAGTGCGGCAGCCAGCTTATCTGCCTTCTTTTTTGACAGGCGAGGGACGTCATACAACACAGACGGATCACGCATAATTTGATGAAGCGTCTGATTGCCTAACTTGCCGACGATTTCTTCCGCCGTCTTTTTCCCAATCCCTTCAAACAAGTCACTAGAGAGATAATGAATAATGCCTTGTTTTGTTGTAGGGACTTCCTTTTGAAAATGAGTGGCTTGAAACTGCTCGCCAAACTTCGGATGACTTGTGACCTTGCCATAGAAGGTGTAGGTTTCCTCCTCATGAAGCGCTGGGAAGTAGCCTGTGACAGATGCTGTTTTTTCCTCTAAATTCTCTGATGTTTCAATCACTTTTACTTTTAACACCGAGTATAAATTACTTTCATTATGGAAAATAACGGCTTGAACCGTCCCTTTTAAAAACGGTTCGTCTTCAAGCTTCATTTGATCTGGATGTTCCTGCACAGGTCTTCCCTCCTTCCGGTTATTCTGCCTCTTGAATTAGCTTTTGCGCATGCAATGCAAGCATATGATCAGGCTGCACGTCAATGGCTTTTCCTAGCATTTCAAGCGCTTCGTCCTTTTTCTCTAAATACGCATACGCAACGCCTGCATTATAAAAGGCGTCTGCATGCTGCGGATCTCGCGTAATCACTTCAGTAAAGACTGCGACCGCTTCCTCCAGCAGATGTTCATTCGCTAAGCACATGCCAAATTGAAATCTTGCTTCGTTATCTTCTTCGTTTAGCTCAACTGCACGCTGAAGATAAGGCATCGCAAGCTTCGGCTGCTCTAATTTCATCAGTGTCTGCCCTAACATATAAAACAAATCACTGTTTTCCATTCCAGCTTGTAGCGCTTGCTCAAAATAGTCTTTCGCTTTCATAAAGTCTTCTTTCATCGTGTAGACATTTCCTGCCCCATAATAAGCTGCAGCTGCTGTATGATCAAGTTCAATGGCTTTTTGAAAGAAGTTCAATGAACGTTCAAATTCATGAACACTTGAAAGTAAATTCGCAAAGTTAATATATGGAACCGGGTCCTTTGGGCTTTCTTCAATGGCTTTCGTAAAAGCTTCAGCTGCCTGTTCGATGTTCCCTTGATTTAAAGCTTCAATACCGATTTCGTTATGATTCATTCGCTCTCTTCATCCTTTCATTAAAAAACCTCAACAGCGACGTTGAGGTTTTTAACACATGTTACACATACGACAGCTTTTGGCCATCTTTAAAGACATCGTCAATGGTCCCGCCGCCAAGACATTCTTCGCCATCATAAAAAACAACAGCTTGTCCTGGAGTGACAGCACGAACGGGTTCATCAAAGATCACCATTGCTTCCTGCTCACCTGTCATTTTGACTTTTACATGATGGTCTTCTTGACGGTATCGGAATTTTGCTGTGCATGTGAGTTCACCGTTTTCGCCGACAATATGAGGACGAGTCCAGCTGATGTTAACAGCTGAAATACTTTCAGAGTATAAAAGCGGATTGTGGAAGCCTTGTTCAACAAATAAGATATTTTTCTCTAAGTCCTTCCCAACAACGAACCACGGATCACCGCTTCCGCCAATGCCAAGTCCTTGGCGTTGACCGATCGTGTAATACATCAGTCCATCATGTTCACCTTTTACTTCTCCGTCCATTGTCTGCATCACACCGGGCTGTGCAGGCAAATATTGGCTAAGGAACGTTTTAAAGTTTCTTTCCCCAATAAAGCAGATGCCCGTAGAATCTTTTTTCGTTGCTGTTGCGAGCTCTGCTTCTTTCGCTAATTCACGCACTCTTTTTTTCTCTAAATCGCCGATTGGGAACAACACTTTATCAAGTTGTTCTTGAGTCAGTTGATTCAAGAAATAAGTTTGGTCTTTGTTTATATCAAGACCTCTTAGCATTTTGACTTCATCGCCGGTTCTGTCGACACGGGCATAGTGGCCTGTTGCCAAATAATCCGCTCCAAGCGACAATGCATGCTCAAGAAATGCTTTGAACTTAATTTCTTTATTACACATGACATCTGGGTTCGGCGTTCTGCCTGCTTTATATTCATCAAGAAAATATTGAAACACTTTGTCCCAATACTGTTTCTCGAAATTCACTGCATAATATGGGATTCCAATCTGGTTACAAACACGAATGACATCCTCATAGTCCTCCGTTGCTGTACATACACCATTTTCATCTGTGTCATCCCAGTTTTTCATAAATATGCCGATCACATCATAGCCTTGCTCCTTTAGCATGAGCGCAGCAACTGATGAATCGACGCCTCCGGACATACCGACCACAACTCTTGTGTCTTCAGGTCTTTTTGTCATCTTCATCAACTCCAATTTCAATGAAACAACGTGCGCGTTTCGTTCTTCAGGTGCCTAGCTGTTTCATTTTTCACACACGAACAAAAGGGAGCATTTATTTGGCTAGGCGTTTCACGACAGCCGCTATCTTATGCGCCGCCTGCTTCACATGTTCCTCTTCATTTCCAAGACCGAAGCTAATTCTGACTGAGGATGTCAGCTCTTTTGCTTCTTCACCATACATGGCGCTTAATACGTGCGAAGGAAGGACAGATCCAGCCGTACATGCTGACCCGCTTGAAACAGCAATCCCTTCCATATCTAAGTTCACAAGTAACGATTCAATAGAAACGCCCGGGAAGTGGACATTTAAAATATGCGGCAATGTCTCTTTCGGATGTCCATTGATAGAGAAATTGAGTGATTCCTCTTCGAATACTTGCAGCATCGCTTCTTTGAGCTTACCATAATGCACTGCTTTTTCTCTTCTATTTTGCTTTGTTAATTGAACTGCTTCTGCAAGTCCAATGATTCCCGCCACATTTTCAGTACCAGCACGGCGTTTTCTTTCTTGTTCTCCTCCGAATAGCTGCGGAGAGAGCTTCACACGTTCGTTGACGTATAAAAAGCCTGTTCCCATCGGACCATTTAGTTTATGGCCAGAAGCAGATAAGAGATCAATATGAAGATCTTGTACATCAATTGACACTGTTCCAAATGCCTGTACAGCGTCTGTATGAAAATGAGCAGCGTGATCATGCAAAAGTTGACCAATTTCTTTGATTGGCTGGATCACACCCGTTTCATTATTGCCATACATGATGGTCACAAGAATTGTATCGTCTCTTAGTGCTTGTTTTAATTGATCAAGATGAATCAATCCAGTGTGATCCACATCTAAATACGTCACATCAAAACCAAGCTTCTCTAAGCGTTCGCATGTATGCAGCACTGCATGATGCTCAGTTTTTGTTGTGATGATATGTTTTCCTTCATGCTGCCTTGCCATTGCAACACCTGTAATGGCCAAGTTGTCTGCCTCTGTTCCCCCGCTTGTGAGGATGATCTCCTGCTGCTTACAGTGTAATTCTCCTGCAATGACTTCCCTTGCTTCATCGAGCCACTTTCTTGCCTCGCGCCCATATGAATGAATACTAGAGGGATTGCCAAATATCTCTGTAAAGTAAGGCATCATCTTGTCCACAATTCGCTGATCCATCGGCGTTGTGGCTGCATGATCTAAATAGATACGTTCCATTTCCGGTACACCTCTGATCTAAATATAGAACATATACGCCTCTTGATCCTCGTCATCTTTATAACTTGCCAAGTCTTCAAGAGTTGTATTGTCTAGTACGTCTTTTACTGCATCACGAATACGAATCCAAAGTGCACGCTTTGCTGGCTCTTCGTTTTCGATCACTTCAACAGGACTAATAGGTCCTTCTAATACACGAATAATATCACCGGCTGTAATCTCGTTTGGCTCATGGGCAAGCACATAGCCGCCATACGCTCCGCGGATACTTTTCACAAGACGTGCATTGCGAAGTGGTGATACAAGCTGCTCTAAATAATGCTCAGACAAATCATTGTTTTGAGCGATTGATTTTAATGATGTAGGGCCTTCGCCATGTTTTTTGGCTAATTCGATCATGATCGTCAGACCATATCTGCCTTTAGTAGAAATTTTCAAGTTAAACACCTCTGCGTTTTCTATTTCTATGTCATCAATTATTTTTCTGATTTCATATACGCTTATATAGACCAAAAGCAATTATATCATACTTTTAGCCAACTTTCATTTGCGGGTTCTGAGCTCAAAACGAGGACGCATCCCTTTTCTATTTGAAGAAATTTCGGTACTCTATACAAACAAGACATTGCTTTAGGAGAGATAATCATGAAACCTTTAGCGTATCGGATGCGCCCAAGTCATATTGGAGACATTATTGGGCAGGAGCATCTCGTTGGAGAAGGTCAAATTATTAGACGAATGGTCGAGGCAAAACATTTGTCCTCGATGATTTTATACGGACCGCCGGGAATCGGCAAAACATCCATTGCAACTGCAATCGCTGGCAGTACAAGCATTGCCTTCCGTACATTGAATGCGGTGATTCATAACAAAAAAGATATGGAAGCTGTCGCCGCTGAAGCGAAAATGAGTGGTCAAGTCATCTTGATTTTAGACGAAGTCCACAGACTCGATAAAGGGAAGCAGGATTTCCTTCTTCCGTATTTAGAAAATGGCATGATTATTTTAATTGGCGCGACAACAGCTAATCCGTATCATGCGATCAACCCAGCCATCCGCAGCCGGACACAAATATTTGAGCTGAAGCCGCTGGAAACAGAACAAATCAAAGCTGCATTATCTCGGGCTTTACAGGATGAACATCGCGGGCTTGGCGGTTATTCGGTCAAAGTTGATGAGGAGGCAATGAATCATTTTGCAAATGGATGCGGAGGAGATGTGCGTTCCGCTTTAAATGCGCTTGAACTAGCCGTTTTATCGACAAAATCGGATGAATCTGGACAGATCACGATCACTCTAGCTGCAGCAGAAGAATGTTTACAAAAAAAGAGCTTCTCGCATGATAAAAACGGTGATGCCCATTATGATGTCCTCTCGGCTTTTCAAAAATCCATTAGAGGGTCTGACGCAGATGCGGCACTTCATTACCTTGCAAGACTCATTGAAGCGGGAGACCTTGAAAGCATTTCGAGACGATTACTTGTGATGGCTTATGAAGATATTGGCTTAGCCAGCCCGCAGGCAGGGCCACGTGTGTTAAGCGCTGTTCAAACAGCTGAGAGAGTTGGTTTCCCAGAAGCACGAATTCCACTCGCTAATGCCGTGATTGAACTGTGTCTTTCTCCAAAGTCAAACTCCGCTTACCAAGCGATTGATGCGGCACTGCATGATATTCGCACGGGGAAAATGGGTGAAGTTCCCGTTCATTTAAAAGATGCCCATTATAAAGGGGCAGCTGCACTTGGAAGGGGCGCCGATTACTTATATCCGCACGATTATGAAAATGGCTGGGTGAAGCAGCAATATTTACCTGACCCGCTGAAAAACAAGCAATATTATGAACCAAAGCAAACTGGAAAATTTGAAGGTGCGCTAAAGCAAGTGTATGAAAATTTAAGAAGGCAAAAATAAAAACAGCCCCCTGCTCTAAGCAGGCGGGCTGTTTATTTATCTTTCACACGTGTAATCGGAATGTCTTTTAACAGTTTCATAATGACATGACCACCCATGATCAGGCCAGCCACAGATGGAACAAACGCATTGGATGATGGCGGCATTTGTGCCTTACGAATTTTCGCTTCATCATTTCCAACTTCTTTTCTCACATCTTCACGAATGACAATCGGACTTTCATCAGAGAAAATAACTTCAATTCCCTTACGAATGCCTTCCTTCCGCAGGCGTGTTCTAACGACTTTCGCAATTGGGTCTGTATGTGTTTTCGAGATGTCATCAATTTTAAAACGTGTCGGATCTGTTTTATTTGCAGCACCCATACTCGAAATAATGTTCACATCGCGTTTCAGGCACTCTTTCATTAAATGAATTTTATAATGAATTGTATCTGATGCATCAATGACATAATCAAGTGGATACTCAAAGAATTGTTCATATGTTTCTTCTGTATAGAACATTTTGAGCGCAACAACTTCACATTCTGGGTTAATGTCAGCAATTCTTGCCTGCATTAAGTCAACTTTAGGCTGACCAACCGTTGATAGCAAAGCTGGCAGCTGCCTATTTACATTTGTAATATCAATATCATCTTTATCAACAAGAACAATACGGCCAACACCTGAACGAGCAAGGGCTTCTACTGCAAAAGAACCTACGCCGCCTACTCCAAGCACTGCAACTGTACTGTTTTTTAATATATTTAAGCCTTCCTTGCCAATGGCAAGCTCGTTTCTTGAAAACTGATGTAACAAGTGCCTCACTCCACCTTTATTTAAAATGAATCGAAAGAATCATATCATATTCAGCGTTCTCCGTCATCCTTCTCAAATAGAAAAAAACACAAAAAAGTCCCGATCACGCCGCCAGCTTCTCCTTCGTTTTGAACCCCGCACCATGCAGGTGGGTGCTTTCTTCCTCACTTTATAAGTCCTCAGAAGAGGCATTTATGCAGAAAGGAAAGGCAAGCTCCCGTAGAAAAAAATGTTCGGTCAAAACTAGGTAACCACCGTACGTATCAGGACTTTATTTATTGGTTGATGAAAGCATATCATAGGCATGTCCCTTTTTCAAGCGTTTACATGCCTATAAACATGCGCCTATTTTACTGTTTTACTTTTGTTTTAATAGCCAAACTCAGTTCATCTAGCTGCGCTGCGCTTACAGTGCCAGGAGCATCTGTGAGAACACAGCTTGCACTTGCCGTTTTCGGAAACGCAATGGTATCTCTTAGGTTAGATCGGCCGGCAAGCAGCATCACTAAGCGGTCAAGTCCAAGCGCAATTCCGCCGTGCGGAGGCACACCATGCTCAAATGCATCAAGAAGGAAGCCGAACTGATCGTACGCTTCTTCTTTAGAAAAGCCAAGTAAACCAAACATTTTCTCTTGAATGTCCTTTTCAAAAATACGAATAGAACCTCCGCCAAGCTCATAGCCGTTCAGCACAAGATCATACGCTTGAGCTTTCATATCTTCTGGACTTGTTTCAATTAATTCAAGATCATCCCGAACTGGCATTGTGAAAGGATGATGGGCAGCATAGAAGCGGCCTTCTTCTTCATCCTTTTCAAGCAGCGGCCAATCGACAACCCATAAGAAATTGAAGACAGATTCATCGATGAGTTTAAGCTCTTTGCCAAGTTTTAAGCGAAGTGCGCCAAGCGCATCATGGACAACAGACGTCTTATCTGCAACAAAGAGTAAAAGGTCGCCTTCTTCAACTTGAAGCTGTTCTTTTAATTCTGCTTGTTTTGACTCATCAAAGAATTTAGCGATTGGTCCTTTTAACTCTGTCCCTTCAGCTTTTAGCCAAGCAAGACCTTTTGCACCATAGTTCGCTGCAAATGCACCAAGTGCATCGATGTCTTTTCTTGAGTAGTTTGCTGCAGCCCCTTTGACATTAATGGCTTTGACAGCTCCGCCATTGTTTACAGCACCGCTGAAGACTTTGAAATCTGAGTCTTTTACCGTGTCTGAAATGTTGACAAGCTTCATGTCAAATCGGGTATCTGGCTTGTCAGAACCATAGGAATTCATCGCTTCATCGTACGTCATACGAGGTAATGGCAATGTCAGGTCAACACCTTTGACATCTTTCATCACCTTTGCCATCATCTCTTCAGCAAGCGTCATGATGTCTTCTTGGCTCATAAAGGACATTTCAATATCGACTTGTGTAAATTCCGGCTGACGGTCAGCACGCAAGTCTTCATCTCTAAAGCAACGAGCGATTTGATAGTAGCGGTCCATCCCAGACACCATGAGCAATTGCTTAAATAATTGCGGAGACTGCGGCAGCGCATAGAATTCTCCTTCGTGTACACGGCTTGGCACAAGATAGTCACGCGCACCTTCTGGCGTACTTTTTGTTAAAATTGGCGTTTCAATGTCTAGAAAGCCGTGATCATCTAAGAAATGGCGGAATGCTTTTGTGACTTCATGTCGCATTTTCATCGTTTCAAACATCGCAGGACGGCGAAGATCTAGGTAGCGGTATTTTAAGCGCACATCTTCTGATACCTCATCTGCTTGATCAGAAATTACAAATGGAGGCGTCTTGGCTTCATTTAAAACAGTGACTGTGTCAACTTGAATTTCAATTTTGCCTGTTTTTAAATTTGGGTTGATCGTGGCTTCTTCTCTTGCGACCACTGTCCCTTTAATATCAAGGACATATTCATTCCGAATCGATTCTGCTGTCTCAAGAGCCTCTTTTGATTGGTCTGGATGAAAGACAACTTGCACAATGCCTGTACGATCACGCAGGTCAATAAAGATTAATCCGCCAAGGTCACGACGTTTTTGTACCCATCCTTTTAATACAACGGTTTGACCGATTTGGTCTTCTGTTACTTCTCCACAATAAAAAGTTCTACCAAACACAAACATTCCACTCCTTCTTTACGCTTTCTGGTGGGCTTTCATCATTTGAATCAGCTCATCAAGCTTCACTTCAATTTGTTCACCCGTTGTCGTATCTTTTACGTTTACAATTTGCTGCGCTAGCTCATCTTCACCAAGAACTGCAATAAACTTGGCTTTCAAGCGGTCTGCCGCTTTAAATTGTGCTTTTAGCTTTTTCCCTGTATAGTCCATTTCACTTGAAATGCCTTCTTTTCTTAGGCGATTCAATAAGCCAACAGCATAATCTTTTGCTTGATCTCCTAATGCCGCAATATATAAATCAATGCCGTCTTGAACAGGAAGCTCGATCTTCTCTGCATCAATCGCTGATAGGAAACGTTCAATACTCATCGCAAAGCCGATACCTGGTGATTCAGGACCGCCAATTCCTTCAACAAGTCCATCATAACGGCCGCCGCCGGCTAATGTTGTGATCGCACCAAAGCCTTCTGCATTACTCATAATCTCAAAGGCAGTGTGATTGTAATAATCAAGACCGCGCACTAAGTTCGGATCGACGACATATTCAATGCCTAGATCGGTTAAGTATTGTTTTACTTTTTCAAAATAAGTCCGTGATTCTTCATTTAAGTAATCTTGAATGGATGGTGCCGTTGCCATCAGTTCGTGGTCGCGGTCCTTTTTACAATCAAGAATACGCAATGGATTTTGATGCAAACGAATTTGGCAGTCATGACAGAATTCATCAATTCTTGGTTCAAAGTGCTCGACAAGTGCTTGACGGTAATCTGCACGGCTTTCTTTGTCACCAAGGCTGTTAATGACGAGTTTTAAGTTGGAAAGACCCGCTTTCTCATACACACTCATCGCTAATGAAATGACCTCTGCATCAATGGCAGGATCTTTTGAACCGATCGCTTCAATTCCGAATTGATAAAATTGACGATATCTTCCCGTTTGCGGACGCTCATAGCGGAACATTGGTCCAATGTAGTACAGCTTTGTAGGCTGTGCAGGCTGTGCAAACAGTTTATTTTCAACATAAGAACGGACAGTTGAAGCTGTTCCTTCTGGGCGAAGTGTGATGCTACGTCCTTTTTTGTCTTCAAATGTGTACATCTCTTTTTGAACGATATCTGTTGACTCACCTACTCCTCGTGCAAACAGTTCCGTATGCTCAAAAATCGGTGTGCGGATTTCTTTGTATTGAAAGGCTGCACATGTATCTCTCGCAATTCGTTCAACATACTGCCAGCGTTCTGATTCTCCCGGTAAAATATCCTGTGTGCCTCTTGGAATATTAAAACTCATTTTTCGTCCTCCTACGACCATCATTCATTTTTTATGTGGACATATAAAAAACCCCCGCCTCTACTATGTGTATAGTAGGGACGAGAGTTATACCCGTGGTGCCACCCTAGTTGGAACATGATCTAGCCATGTTCCCGCTCAAATCCTTAACGCAGATTCACGTTCTCCGCCTAATGACTCATTTTTTGAGTGTTCAGCAGGAAACCTACAGAGTGTTCTTTCGTGATAAATGCCATGCGGATTCGCTTTCAGCCTAAGGCGATTCCTCTCTGCTCACGCAATTTACCCTACTATTCTCTATCATCAGTTCCACATTTTAAATTTTCAAGTGTGTTGATTTATATTATAATAAGGTCGGTGCTGCCACTCTGTCAACCCTTGCCGTGTCTCTTTTTCTTTTCCAGCTCTTCTTTTGACGTGCATCCGTATTCAGATGCTGCTTCTTCAAGGAAGCCTGGTTGATCCATTTCGTCGTGCTGCCAGCGATCGATATCACGATGTCCATTATATTGCACTCGTCCTAATTTTCTGCTTAATCTCATGTTTGTACATCCTTTTATCACATTTTTATCTAGTATAAACAGATTGATTCATTTTTATTAGGGAAACCGCAAGGAATTCATCCATTACATAACGAATTAACATTCATCGGTTTTACAAGGGAGGGGAAAACACCGTTTTGAATCTGAAAACACACCATCACATGATGTTGCTGCTCACCTGTTTTGTCCTCATTGCCAGCACTTGGCCAATGACACATGCGACGGCTCAAACAGATCAAGCTGTCGTTGCAACAGATGAAATCAATGTGCGAACCGGACCTGGTTTAAGCTACGGGATCGCAGCAGTTGTGAAACGAGGAGAAAGCTACCCGATTCTCACTGAACAAGGAGAATGGGTACAGATCGGGCTATCGAACGGACAAAAAGGCTGGGTCGTCTCATGGCTGATTACCAAGTCATCTGATGCACAAAAGCCTGCTAAGCAAAAGACGCAAGGTCAAAGTACGCAAGGAAGCAGTTCGATTACGTCAACAGCCTCCGACCTTCGCATTCGGACAGGCCCAGGGACTTCCTATCAAGTCATTGGCACTTTTCCGCAGGGCGCTTCCGCTAAAAAGCTGGACACAAGCGGCGAATGGACAAAAATATCGTACAAACAAGCGGAAGGCTGGGTCCACTCTGATTAT
Source organism: Bacillus sp. Leaf49 (assembly GCF_001426125.1). Lineage (NCBI taxonomy): Bacteria > Bacillati > Bacillota > Bacilli > Caryophanales > Bacillaceae > Bacillus > Bacillus sp. Leaf49. The sequence goes on from NZ_LMRK01000026.1 coordinate 38,259, forward strand.
ATTTCTGGCGGACAAAACGCTTCTTCATCCAGATCAGCTGAGCCCGCTCGTTCTAAACAGTCCGGCACAGTTGGCGTATCAAGCTTGAATGTTCGAAAATCGGCGGCACCAAACGCACAAGTGGCCGCTTCACTTTCCCGCAACACTCAAGTCACCATTTTAAGGGAGCAAAATGGCTGGTATGAAATCGAAGCAAAAGGCGTTAAAGGCTGGGTTGCAAGTTATTATATTGTCTCAAACCAAGGAACAAGTGCAGCACCTGAAAAGAATTCTTCCTCTTCGTCATCTCATCAGAAAGCGTACATCGTTTATGATGGAACGAATATTAGAAAAAGCGCTTCTACCTCTGCTGGAATTGCAGAAAGAGCAACAAAAGGAGCTGCTTATCAAATTGTTCGTACGCAAGGTGACTGGTACGAGGTGACATTATCAAACGGCGGAACAGGCTACGTGGCGAGCTGGGTCGTTCAAACAAAGAAAAATAGCAGCGAAGCACCAAGACCTCAGCAGGATTCATCGTCTGGCACTGGATCTTTAAAAGGCAAAACAATTGTTCTTGATCCTGGCCATGGCGGAAAAGACAGCGGCACGATCGGCGCAGACGGTGCATTTGAAAAGAATATCACGATCAAAACCGCTCATTTGCTGGCGGGTAAGTTAAGAGCTTCTGGAGCAAATGTCTATTTAACAAGAAGTGATGATACATTCATCAGCCTTCAATCGAGGGTTGCCACTTCACATTACCGAAATGCAGATGCATTTATTAGTCTTCATTATGATAGCTTTATGGACCCAAGTATCAGAGGGAGCACCGCATATTATTATCAGGCATCCAAAGATCAACGTCTGGCGACAAGCGTTCATACTGAAGTCGCAAAACGATCACAGATCCCTGATAAAGGAGTCAAATTTGGAGATTATTTTGTTTTAAGAGAAAACAAGCGCCCTTCCCTTTTATATGAACTCGGCTATTTAAGCAATCCTCAAGAAGAAGCGATCATTTATAGCGCCTCTTACCAAGAACGAGTGACAGAAGGAATGACAGAAGGATTAAAACAATATTTCCGATAGAAAAAAGAGGCCGCTGCGCCTCTTTTTTGTTTGATCGCAAAAGAAAAAGACTCTAAACAAACTCTCAGCAAGAGTTTATCTACAGTCTAATGTCTTTCTATTCTTTGCTGTCCATCAACATGGTGACAGGCCCCGAATTGGTCAATGAGACGTCCATCATCGCCCCAAAACGTCCAGTTTCAACATGGATGCCCTTTTCTCTAAGCGTTTCATTGAAGCATTCGTAAAGTGAATTCGCCACATCCGGTTTGGCAGCTTTCATAAAGTTCGGCCGTCTGCCTTTTCTCGTATCACCATAAAGGGTAAATTGAGACACAGACAGTACACTTCCTTTTACATCTAACAAAGAATGATTCATTTTCCCGTTTTCATCTTCAAAAATACGCAAGTGTGCGAGCTTTTCAGCTAAGTAATGCACATCTTCTTCTGTGTCTTCATGTGTAACCCCAACGAGCACCATATAGCCTTCATTGATGGCACCTGTGATCTCTTCTCCTACTTTCACAGATGCACTCGTCACACGCTGAACAACAAGCCTCATAGACGATATACTTCCTTTCTAATTCATGAATCGGCGAACAGAGTAAATGTCTTTGATTTGTTTAATGCGTTCTACCACTTTGTGCAAATGGTTAATATTTTGGATAAAGATCGCCATATGGATCGTCGCCACTTTGTTACGATCAGACTTACCAGAAACCGACGAGATGTTCGTTTTGGTTTCGTTGACTGCTTGAAGCACCTCATTAAGTAAGCCGCGTCTGTCATATCCTAATATCTCAATTTCCACATTGTATTCTTTACGGTTTCGAGCAGGCTGTTCATGCTCCCACTCAACCGGGATTAACCGCTCCTGCGCTTCTCCTGTCTTCACGTTCGGACAGTCATCACGGTGAACAGATACGCCACGGCCTTTTGTAATAAAGCCAACAATGCTATCACCAGGAACAGGATTACAACACTTAGATAAACGGACAAGCAAGTTATCAATGCCTTTCACTCGCACGCCAGCTTCCCGTTTTTTCCCGTGATATGGTTTTGACTCTACAGACACTTCTTGAACGGTTTTCTCTTGTTCTTCCTGATCTCTTTGTTTTCTTTCTTTTTCCGTTAAACGATTCGCCACTTGGAGTGCCGTAATTCCGTTATAACCAACGGCTGCATACATGTCCTCTTCATTTGAGAAATTAAATTTATCAGCCACTTTTTGCAGATTTTCAGCGGTCAAGATGTCTTTAACATCGAACTCAAGGTTTTTGATTTCTTTCTCCACAAGTTCTCGGCCTTTTTCGACATTTTCTTCACGGCGCTGTTTCTTGAAAAACTGTCTGATCTTGTGCTTCGCTTGGGAGGTTTGGGCAAGTTTGACCCAATCCTGGCTTGGTCCATAGCTATGCTTAGATGTCAGAATTTCAATAATGTCACCTGTTTTTAGCTTATGATCAAGTGTGACCATTTTACCGTTGACCTTGGCTCCGATTGTTTTATTCCCAATTTCCGAATGAATCCGGTATGAGAAATCAATTGGAACAGAACCAGACGGCAGCTCTATGACGTCTCCTTTTGGTGTAAATACAAACACCATATCAGAGAAAAGATCAATTTTTAACGATTCCATAAATTCTTCCGCATCTGTGGATTCATTTTGGAATTCAAGGATTTCTCTAAACCAAGACAGCTTCTTCTGGAAAACGGCTTCTTCCGTCGATTCTGCTGACTCTTTGCCTTCTTTATACGCCCAGTGTGCGGCAATTCCGTATTCCGCAATTTCGTGCATTTCCACTGTACGAATCTGAACTTCAAGCGGGTCCCCTTTTGGACCAATCACCGTTGTATGAAGAGACTGATACATGTTCGGCTTTGGCATCGCAATATAATCCTTAAATCTGCCTGGCATCGGCTTCCAGCACGTATGAATAATACCAAGTACCGCATAGCAGTCTTTAATGCTGTCAACCAAAATACGTACAGCCAGCAAATCATATATTTCATTAAACTGCTTATTTTGCATGACCATTTTGCGATAAATACTATAAATATGTTTCGGTCTGCCGGAGAATTCAGCCTTAATGTTCACCTCAGACACGCGGTCTTTTACTTCATTGACAACCTCGTCCAAGTATTCCTCACGTTCCGCTCGTTTACGCTTCATGAGATTCACAATCCGGTAGTATTGCTGAGGATTTAAATAGCGGAGGGCTGTATCTTCAAGCTCCCACTTAATCTTTGAAATCCCTAATCTGTGCGCTAGCGGTGCAAAGATCTCAAGGGTTTCATTTGAGATTCTTCGCTGCTTTTCCTGCGGAAGGTGTTTGAGTGTTCTCATATTGTGGAGACGGTCTGCCAGCTTAATTAAGATGACGCGAATATCCTGCGCCATTGCAACAAACATTTTACGATGGTTTTCAGCCTGTTGTTCTTCTTGTGATTTATATTTAATCTTTCCGAGCTTTGTCACACCATCAACAAGCATGGCTACTTCTTCGTTAAAATGCTCTTTTAAATCTTCTAATGTCACATCCGTGTCTTCGACAACATCATGCAAGAAGCCGCCAGCAATGGTCGAAGGGTCCATTTCAAGATCAACAAGAATTCCCGCCACTTGAATAGGATGGATAATATAGGGCTCACCGGATTTCCGGTATTGCTCCTTGTGAGCATTTTCAGCATATTCGTATGCACGCTCTATAAATTGAATATGTTCAGCGGACAGGTATTCTCTTGCCTTATCAATGACCTGCTGCGCCGTTAAAACTTGTTCGTTCGCCATGGAATCACCTTTTTAAATGAAAACTGTATTGTAGTTTATTATCAAGAAAAATTCGATAGATGTAAAGAGAAGAAGTCCGCTAAAAGATTTTTGATAGGAAAAAAGCACCCTTCTTACTGAGTGCTTTTTGCGTAAAACTCCATTAGTATTGCATTAACGTCAAGATGTCGTAACCGTCAAGCTTCTTTCTGCCATCAAGATACGTCAGCTCAATTAAAAATGCAATCCCTGCCACAACGCCGCCTAATTCCTCAACCAGCTTGATGGATGCTTCAATCGTTCCACCTGTCGCAAGCAAATCATCTGTGATCAGTACACGCTGACCAGGACGAATTGCATCTTTATGAATCGTTAATACATCTTTACCGTATTCCAAACCGTAATCGACTTTGATGACTTCACGAGGAAGCTTTCCTTCTTTACGAACTGGGGCAAAACCTACACCAAGTGCGTATGCTACAGGGCAGCCAATAATGAATCCACGCGCTTCAGGTCCAACAATGAGATCAATGTCTCTTTCCTTCGCGTATTCAACGATTTGATCCGTTGCATAACGGTACACTTCGCCTTTATCCATTAACGTTGTAATATCTTTAAATTGTACACCTTCCTTTGGGTAGTCAGGTACAACTGTCACATATTGTTTTAAATCCATCTTTTCCTTTTCCTCCTCGTACGTCAAAGCACAGGTGAGACTTCGCTCATCATGCTATTCAGCCATTCCTTCAGCTCTTTGGCTGAGGAATATGTTAGTGTTTGATCGAGTTCCATCAATCGTTGTTTTGCTGTATAAGACGATGATGCGGTTAAATCTTTTTTAGGGGCATCACGCACTATTGACAGCACACCATTCTCTATTTTAACAAAACCGAGTTCAAAAAACACCTTTGTCATAAAAATGATTGTATCTTTTGTCCAACCTCTATGTTTGGCAAGCTCCATGCCTTGTTCTTTAATAGGAAAACTTCCCCGTTTGAACAAGAACCCATAAAACCATTTGAATTGATCACGGCTCGGGAATGAGGACATAAAGTGATCTTCTTTCCGCTGAAACACCGTATAAATTCTTGCTGGTTGTTGATTTTCTAAAAGCAGCTTGAGCAAGTGTTCATCGGCAGGAACATCGGCAAAGATCACATACTTTTCCTGCACATCAAACGTGGATACATTTTCTGCATCAATAAGATGAATCGGAATATCCACTAGCTCCGATTGCCTTTTTGTTTCTTCGTCAAAACAGAAGACCATCGTTTTTGCTGGATCAAGTGTTGATACTTTCCTTTCCCAATCTTTTTTCCCGCGTAAATCAAACAGCTGCCATTCATCGACTCTAGCGTCTTTTAGCATGAGCTGAGGTTTCTTTCGGTTATTCCATTCATTAATCGAGACCTCGCCAACGACAGAAATTAGACTCCCCGGGACAAGTTCTTCTTTTAGTTTGCCTTGGTGAAAACCGACACAGTCGAGCAGCTTGTCTTCGTCTTTTAGTGACATTTTAATGTGATTTTGATTGGCCCCGATCGTTCGGATGTCTTCAAGCTGGGCGTCTTCAATCATAATGAACGGCTTAGGATTCTGCATGCCAAACGGGGACAGCAGTCCCACCTCTTCAATGGCTTGCACCGTCATTTCGTCCACTTTACATACTGCATCGACCCGTTGAATTGGAATAAAATCTTCTTCTGTCAACGTTTCATTAGCATATTGATTCAATCTTTCCCTAAGTAAAGGAACATCATCCGCTTGAAGTGTCATTCCTGCTGCCATCGGGTGTCCACCGAAATGCGGCAGGATGTCACGGCACTTGCTCAAATGGAAAAATAAATCAAAGCCAGGAATACTTCGTGCTGACCCTTTCGCCATCTGCGTTTCTTCGTCTATTCCAAGCACAATCGCCGGACGAGAAAATGTATCCGTCAATTTTGAGGCAACAATGCCGACAACGCCTGGATTCCAGCCAGCTTTTGCTAAGACGATAGCGGACTGGTCAGCGCCTGTCTCTTCGACCATTTGAATGGCTTCTTCCGTGATCGTACTCACAATTTTCTGCCGTTCTTTGTTCAATTCTTGTACAAAACGAGCGAGTTCTTCCGCTTCATCCATATCCTCAGTCATGAGAAGATGAACAGCCGGATCTGCCTGCTCAATTCGTCCAACAGCATTCAGCCTTGGCGCAATTTGAAAGCCGATCGTTTCCTCATTTGCTTCTTCAAGAGTGGCGCCTGCTTCTTTTAATAACGCTTTTAACCCAGGCCGTCTAGATTGACGAAGCTGCATTAGGCCTTTTTTGGCAATCCATCTATTTTCATCATGCAACGGGACAAGATCCGCAATTGTACCGATTGCAGCAAGATCTAATAATTCTACTGGGAGTTTACCAAGGAGTGCATGTGCCACTTTAAACGCAACACCGACACCCGCCAGCTCTTTAAACGGATACTCACACCCAGGCTGCTTAGGATGTACAATCGCAAGTGCCTCAGGCAGTTCCTCGCTTGGTTCATGGTGATCTGTGATGATCAGGTCTAATCCTATTTCTTTTGCAATACGTGCTTCATTTACAGCAGCGATCCCTGTATCCACGGTGATAACAAGCGATGCTCCTTGCTCTTTGATATATCGGAAAGCCTGTTCATTTGGCCCATATCCTTCTTTAAATCGATCTGGAATATAAAAGTCTACCTTCGCAGATCGTTCTTTAAGTGTATGTAAAAGTACAGACGTACTTGTCACACCATCTGCATCATAATCTCCGAAGATCACAATCGATTCCTGCTCTTCGATCGCTTTGTTGATGCGCTCTACTGCTTCTTTCATTCCTTTTAATAAGAATGGATCATGAAATTCGGCTTTTTGATCAAATAAAAAAGACCTCGCTTCTTCTACTTCTTCGAGCCCTCTTTGTACAAGAAGTGATGCAGTCAGCGCTGAAATATTCAGATTTTCAGAGAGTGATTTCACTTTTTCTTCGCTAGGATGTTCATATTCCCAACGCATTTTGGATAATAACATAAATTCACCCCTCAACCACACTATTATACTAGAGTGGACTGAGGGGTTTCAATTTTTATTTTATGAAATTGTACTGGAAGATTATTTTTCCTTCCGGTCAAAAGACGCTGGCTGTTCTTTTAAAGGTGTGACATTCGTTTTCTTTTGAACGTCCTTGTCTACCTTTTTTGGAGAAGCAGTAGGGGCAGTCACAGTGGCCGCACGTTCAGCTTTTAATGCTTTTAATTCACGTTTCAGTTTCACAATTTGGAAAATCCCCGCAAAAGCCACAATGAGTCCGCCCATCAGAACAGAACCGATAATGACAAGGATCAGCGGCCATTCAGCCGTTCCAAATAAGTAGTCTACCTGTACAGGCCGCACGTTAATAACAGCAAATACTGAGACAATTAATACGAAAATAAATGCGAGTATGATGGTCCATTGTTGTTTATTCATCTACAAATCCCCCAAGCTTTTTCTTTTATTCTTCCCTCTTTCTTGTCCTTTTTAAACACCGAAAGAACATGGCGGAAGGTTTTCTATCAGCATGGGCGCTTAGCTGCTGAGTTTTTCTTTAATGAGGCTCTTTAATTCTTTTCTTTCTCCAGAGATGACAAGGGTGTCTCCTTCTTCAATCACCGTATCTGGTCCTGGATTTAAAATTTTCTCATGTGATTTTCTCACAATGGCGATGACTGTTACTTGATAGTTTTGGCGAACACTCAGGTCTCCGATCGTCTGGTTAACAGCCGGTGCGTTCTTTTCAATCTTAAACCATTCAATGATGAGTTCATCAATGGCCACCTCCACTGTCTCAAGCGCTTTTGGTTTATAGACCATGCCGCCTAAAATAGCCGAGATTTGTCTTGCTTCTTCATCGCTAAGCAAGATACCAGAAATACATTCTTCGTGATCATCTTCTTGAAAATGATACATCTCTCTTCTGCCGTCATCATGTGTGATAATGGCAAGTTTCTCATTATTTCTTGTGATCATTTCGGCTTTGTGACCGATACCTGGCAGTTCAGTTTCCCGAACCTTCATAACAGCCCCTCCAATAAATAAAAGCCAAATGCCCCAAACGGACACTTGCTTTCTATACTGATCTAAACGTATGTCATTATAGCAAAAGACCATTTCAAGATCAATGAAACCCGAAATGTTTTTACATATCATCTTATTGCTGTGACGATGACAAGTATGATGCATGAAAAAAAGACTGCCAAGCTGGCAGTCTTTCTTGTTTAAATATCTTGTTCTGTGTCGATTTTAGCCGGCTTTTTCAGCTCACGACCTTTCCATATCAGCCAAATTTGTGCCGCAATGTAAAGGGATGAATACACCCCTGTTAATAGGCCGACAAGTAAGGCGATGGAGAAGTTTGTAATAGATGCTGAACCGAAAATGAGAAGTGCAATCACCACTACAAGTACGGTAAGCACAGTGTTCACAGAACGCGTAAAGGTTTGCTGTAAACTTAAATTCACAATGTACGATAAATCTTCGATCGTTTTCGGTTTGCGTTTCTTCATTTGCTCACGCACCCTGTCGAAGGTGACAATCGTGTCATTGATTGAGTACCCGATGACCGTGAGTATCGCTGCAATGAAGGTGACATCCACCTCTAAACGCGTAATACTAAAGAAGGCAACGATAAAGAATGCATCGTAAAGCAGAGAGACAATGGCTGCAATCGCCATTTTATACTCAAATCGGACGGATACATATAAGATAATCCCGATAGAAGCAATGATGACAGCGTATAATGCGTTACGCGCAAGCTCTTTTCCAACCGTCGGAGACACTGTACTTACGTTAGGCTCCGTTCCATATTTATCTTTGAAGTAATCTTTCACTTCAGCGATTTTTTCTTTATTCGGAACACCGACAAATCGAGCTGCTGCTTGATTTTCTTTTTGACCCGATAACACAACACTGTCTGTCTCAAGGTCTAGCTTTTTAAAATCTTGCTCCACCTGTTCTGTTGACAGTTTATGGTCACTTTGAATATCAACTCTAGTACCACTTGCAAAGTCAATACCTGCATTGAGCTTGAAGATCGACAGCACAATGATTCCAGCAATGGTAATGGCTGCTGAGAAAATCATAAAGCCTTTACGTTTGCTGACGAAATCCCATTTATCAAATGGTGTTTTCGGTTCAGTATTTTCAGTTGTTTCATGAATATCAATAATGTCTTTCTGACGAACCCCAAACCAACCTTTTCTGCGGTCGAGATAACGGCTTTCTACAAGTAATCCAAGAAGGAATCTTGATAGGAAGACAGCCGTGATAAAGCTTGTCAAAATCGATAGGATAAGCATAGTTGCAAATCCTTTGACAGAGCTTGTTCCAAAGAAGAACAGAACCCCTCCGGCAATGATACTTGTTAAGTTTGCATCAAAGATCGTGGCAAATGATCTGCGGTTACCCGATCTGAAAGCAGAACGGACAGATTTACCGAGCTTGAGCTCTTCTTTAATCCGCTCATACGTAATAATGTTGGCATCGACAGCCATCCCTACCCCAAGAATCAATGCAGCGATTCCAGGCAGTGTCATGACCGCACCCATCCAGTCAAAGACTTGCAGCGTGATATAGATATAAGCTGACAGTGTAATGACAGCAACAAGACCTGGCAATCGGTAATAAAACAGCATGAATAAGAAGATAAATGCGATTCCTACAATTCCTGCGAAGACTGTTTCGTTTAGTGCTTGCTCACCAAACTGTGCACTTACAGATGTTGAATATTTTTCGGTTAATTTTACTGGCAATGCGCCGGCATTTAAAATGCTCGCAAGGTCTTTTGCCTCTTGAACCGTAAAGTTTCCTTCGATTTGTACGTCACTGCTGTTAATTTCTTGGTTTACATTCGGCGCAGATACATACTTATGATTTGATTTAGAGACTTCTTTTTTGAAGGAATCTCCCTTATGATAATCAAGCCAAATGACAAGCTGATTGTTTGGTGCCATCGCCGCTACTTTTTTTGTCACGTCACCAAACTTTTTCGCATCCTTTAGTTTGACTGTCACGATCGGCTCATTCGTTTGATTGAATGTTTGTTTTGCACCATTTTCAACAAGATCAGATCCGTTTAGGAGTTCTTTGTCATTCGTATCTCTGAAGGAAAGCTGTGCTTCAGTCGATAGAATCTCCCGTGCTCTGTTTTGATCTTTTACACCCGCAAGCTGTACGCGGATACGGTTGTTTCCTTCAATCGAAATGTTCGGCTCACTGACGCCAAGCACGTTGGCTCTTCGGTTTAAAGCCTCTACTGTACTGACGAGAACACCATTTGTGATCTTGTCTTCTTTTTTCACTGGGTGTACATCATACAGAACTTCAAATCCACCTTGTAAGTCCAGCCCTAGCGTCATATCTTTCGCAACGGGCTTCGTTAATAAGCCCACACCAGTTCCGATTAACAGAACCACTAAGAAAAACGCAAGTATGCGCCCTTTTTTCATTATGTATTTCCTCCTTAAACACCTGAATCCATTTAGATGGCTTATTTCAACAGTTCGTCCAGCATATTCTTGCCATCTTCACTGTCCAAAAAAGCAGACGTTTTAAACGACTGAACGGTTGCATAGTTCATAAATTCGCCAATTTTCACAGATAAAATATCTGCAACCATTTCATGAATCGGATACTCTTGTTTTTTCTTCCACTTCTTATTCTCTAAGTATGACCATAATTCCTCTAAATCTACATCTTTATAGCCCAAAACGATGAATTCTTCAAGCTTACTGAACAGAAAAGGCTTTAAATGGTCTTTGTATATAGCAGCCGGATGTTGTGTCAATGTGAGGCTCCCCCTTTTCAGTTTTTTATCGAGAGACTTGTCATGCTTGGACGATATACACGCATATCTTATTGTATATGATTCTATGTCGTTTGAGAAGGCAGGTGATCTGTGATTTGACGAAGCAAACGTTTTTAAAAGGGACGATTATTTTAATTTTAGCAGGTTTTATTACAAGAATATTGGGTTTTGTCAATCGAATTGTGATTGCAAGGTTCATTGGTGAAGAAGGCGTAGGGCTTTATATGATGGCAGCGCCTACCTTTTTTCTCGCCGTGACGCTGACACAATTCGGACTTCCTGTTGCGATTAGTAAGCTAGTCGCAGAAGCAGAAGCCCGTGGTGACAAACAGAAAACAAAACGCATTCTAGTGATGTCCCTTGCGATAACAGGAACACTCAGCCTGATTTTCACGCCGCTTTTTTTATGGTTTGCCCCTATTATGGCGGAAAATATGCTGACAGATCCTAGAACGGTCTATCCTCTGCTTGCCATTACACCAGTCGTACCCGTTATTGCGATCTCAAGTGTGTTAAGGGGCTATTTCCAAGGAAGACAGCAAATGAGCCCGCTTGCGATGTCGCAAGTACTAGAACAGGTCGCAAGAATTTCACTCGTAGCAGTATGTACAACAGCGTTCCTGCCTTATGGAATTGAATACGCAGCAGCAGGCGCCATGATTTCATCTGTCATTGGCGAAATGATTTCACTTGCTTACTTACTGATTGCCTTTCGTTATAAAAAGACCATCCGTATCCGAAAACGTTTTTTCAAGGCAATTCATGATGGGAAGGACACGTTTAAGCAACTCATGAGTATTGCCCTGCCAACGACAGGCAGCCGTTTCATCGGCAATATCTCTTGGTTTTTAGAACCGATTGTCGTCGCTCAAAGCCTTGCGATTGCCGGTTATGCAGCTGTGGAAGCAACAAGGCAGTACGGAGAATTGACAGGACTTGCGCTCACCCTTTTGACACTTCCTAGTTTTATCACGTATTCTCTCTCCACCGCACTAGTTCCAGCGATTAGTGAGGGGATGGAACAGAACAAACGCAAAACGGTCGAATACCGGCTCAAGCAGGCGATGCGCCTTTGTTTATTAAGCGGGGGCATTTCATGTATTATCCTTTTCGTGTATGCAGAAAATTTAACCCTCTTCATGTATGGTTCATCTCATGCCGCTGTCTATGTAAAATTCATGGCCCCCTTCTTTTTGCTCTATTACTTTCAAGGGCCGCTGCAGGCTGTCCTTCAAGCATTAAATTTAGCGGGGGCAGCGATGACCAACAGTTTGATAGGAGCTGTTGTGAAAACAGGTATGATCTTTGTTCTTGCTTCACAGCCAAGCTTTGGCATTATGGGCGCAGCGCTTGCGATACTCATCGGCATCGTTCTTGTCACGTTGCTCCATGCGGCAACTGTCGGTAAAGTACTGCCTATTCATTTACCATTAAAAGAATATGGACTTTGCGTCCTTGTGATCATCGGTACTGGGGCGGTCAGCTTATGGATGAAACATCAAGCGAGCGGACTCTTTTCCGCACCTTTAGAGCTTGTCATGATGATCTTTTTGACGTGCATGCTGTATGTCATTCTATTAATCTGTCTTGGGCTAGTGAAACGAGAAGAGCTACGCCGCATCCCGTTTATTGGGAAGCTGCTTTAGCTCATTCTTTCTTGATCACTTCATCTTTCAAATCAATATAAAAATCCTTCTGATTAAAGCTGCAGTAAGAGATTTGCTCGATGTCATGATAGCCTCTTTTGACAAGCTCCTTTATCAGCCACTGTTCATCATGGTTGATCTGCTTGAGATGATCATGCTGAACCACACCGTCTGCAATAAGCGGGAGCTCAAGCGCTGCATGTTTGCGCTTGTTTTCTTTTTCAACAACGGCGAGCTTTCCTGAAGGCTCTAAGATGGCATATGAGACATCCTGGATACTATCGATGTTATTTTCTCTTAATTGAATCAGCAAATCATCAAAATTGTATCGCTGTTTTCTCATCGCACCCTCGTCTATTTTTCCGTTGATGATGAGCAGGGCCGGTTTACCGTCGAGAAAACGCCGGACACCTTGGAATTTTAGTGACAAATAGGCAAGGGTGATTTGAATGAAGGTTAACAGCAAGATCGGCCATACTGTATGTAACATGTGATCCTCTACTTCTTCTATGGCGAGCACCGCAATTTCAGCGATCATCATAAAAATAACAAGATCTAAAATACTCAGTTCCCCAATCTCCCTTTTGCCCATTAAACGAAAAATAAACCAAATGAGAAAATATAAAATGATCGTTCTCATGGAGATAATTAAGATGTCCTGCATATGATGTAAACCCTCCTTCTCCACCATAGCTTGTGTCAAAACACTTTATTTATGTAGAAAAGAAAGTCTCGGCTTTTATCACGAGAACATGTCTATTTTTTCTTCTCCGTGAATACATTTTAGTAAAAGACAAGCTTCGGTCAATTGGAGAGGAGACGAATCACATGCAGGAAACGAAACAAATAGGAAAAGGCATTTTATCTGGCTTAATTGCTATTTTTGTCGTGATGATTGTCACAAGCTTACTTGTATCACTGATGCTTACCTTCACAAGTATGCAGGAATCATCGTTTAAATGGATGATCATGATCTTGTCCTTTGCGGCACTTTTTCTAGGAGGAATGATTTCTGGAGGGAAAGCAAAGGAACGGGGCTGGCTCATTGGCGCCATGACCTCTTTTATCTTTTCACTCACTGTTTTTTTATTTCAATATTTAGGGTTTGGAGAAACCTTTTCACCAGAACAATTCATCTATCATGCAGCCTTTTTGGGAATTTGTATGCTAGGGGGAATGATTGGCGTTAATCTTCGGGGCAAATAAAAAAAGAGCGAATGATATCGCTCTTTTTTTATCGCTATGTATTGGAGGATTAACCTTTGTCAGCTAATTCTCTAATAGCACGTCGGTCGAAAGTTAAACGGTTGTTTTCGCTTGTTTTGATGACCACTTTTGATTCATCAATGTAGTCGATTTCACCGTGTAAACCACCGATTGTGACGATTTTATCGCCTTTTGATAAAGATTGCTGCATCTGACGCACAGCTTTTTGTTGCTTTTGCTGTGGACGGATTAACAAGAAGTAAAGCACAGCAAACATGACAACAATCATAATGATTGAACCCATACCACCATCCATTCTATCTCACCCCTTTCTAAAGCATTGTAAAGCCTTTCGTTTATGCGTTAAAAGTTTTTCGCATTCGGTTTGTTAAAGCCATAACGCTCAAAAAACTCTTCTCTAAAATCACCTAAACGATCCTCACGGATAGCTTCTCTCACTTGCTCCATTAATTTTAACAGAAAATGAAGATTATGATAAGTTGTTAATCGAATTCCGAACGTCTCATTTGTACGGATTAAATGTCTAATATAAGCGCGTGTGTAGTTTTTGCACGTGTAGCAGTCACAGTTTTCATCGATTGGTCTGAAATCTCGCTCATATTTAGCATTTTTCACAACAAGGCGTCCTTCACTTGTCATCAGCGTACCGTTTCTTGCAATTCGCGTTGGCAGTACACAGTCAAACATATCGACACCGCGGATCGCACCGTCAATTAATGAATCTGGCGAGCCTACACCCATTAAGTACCTTGGCTTGTCTGCCGGTAAATATGGCGTTGTAAACTCCAGCACACGGTTCATCACATCTTTTGGTTCACCAACAGATAAACCTCCAATGGCGTAGCCTGGGAAATCAAGTGAAACAAGATCTTTTGCACTTTGTTTACGAAGCTCTTCGTATTCTCCGCCCTGCACAATGCCAAACAGCCCTTGATCGTCTGGACGCTGGTGCGCTGTTAAGCAGCGCTCTGCCCATCTGCTTGTCCGCTCTACAGAACGTTTCATATAATCGTACTCTGCTGGATACGGAGGGCATTCGTCAAATGCCATCATAATATCTGAGCCGAGCGCATTTTGAATCTCCATCGCTTTTTCAGGAGAAAGGAACAACTTATCTCCATTTAAGTGATTACGGAAGTGAACGCCTTCTTCTTCAATTTTTCTAAATTCACTCAAAGAAAACACCTGGAAACCGCCTGAATCTGTTAGAATCGCTCGATCCCAGTTCATAAATTTGTGCAGGCCGCCTGCTTCTTTGACAATATCATGCCCCGGGCGCAGCCATAAATGATACGTATTGCTTAAAATGATGCCTGCTTCCATTGCTTTTAACTCTTCAGGCGCCATTGTTTTGACTGTAGCCAGTGTACCAACTGGCATAAATACAGGTGTTTCAAAGGAGCCGTGCGGTGTATGAACGCGTCCAAGACGTGCACCTGTTTGTTTGCATGATTTAATGAACTCATAACGTATCGGTAATTGCGACAAAAATGAGCCCTCCTGTCTTTGTTGTATGATGTTATTGAATCAGCATGGCATCGCCAAAACTGAAGAATCGGTATTCCTCTTTTACAGCCTCATTGTACGCTTTTAGGACGTACTCTCGTCCAGCTAATGCACTGACAAGCATAATTAAAGACGATTTCGGCAAGTGGAAATTCGTGATCATGCCATCAATTGCCTTAAATGTATAGCCTGGGTAAATAAAAATCGACGTCCAGCCGCTTGACGCTTTGAATTCACCATCATAAGCACTTGCAATGGTTTCAAGCGTTCTTGTCGAAGTTGTTCCGACTGAAATAATCCGCCCGCCTTCTTTGCGCACGCGATTAAGCTCTTCTGCCGTTTCTTCATTCATTTCGTAAAACTCTGCGTGCATTTCATGTTCTTCAATGCGTTCAGCACTGACCGGTCGAAATGTGCCAAGCCCTACATGGAGCGTAATAAACGCAATATGCACTCCTTTTGCTTTCAGTGCATCCAGCAGTTCATTTGTAAAGTGAAGACCGGCAGTAGGCGCAGCAGCCGAACCAACCTCTTTGGAATAAACAGTTTGATAACGCTCACGATCGTCAAGCTGCTCTTTAATGTACGGAGGCAGCGGCATTTCACCTAAAGATTCAAGTACTTCATAAAAAATGCCTGTATACTGAAACTCAACTTTTCTTCCGCCATGTTCCAGTTCTTCTGTACATACCGCTTTTAATCGTCCATCACCAAATGTAATGACTGTTCCGTTTTTCACACGTTTTGCTGGTTTCACGAGCGTTTCCCATTTGTCTCCTTCTTCTTGTTTCAAAAGAAGCAGCTCCACTTTAGCACCCGTATCCTCTTTCGTTCCAAACAGACGTGCAGGCAATACACGTGTATTGTTTAAAACGAGACAATCACCCTTTTGAAAGTAATCTGTGATTTGCGAGAATGTATCATGTGTGATGTCACCTGTTTGTTTATTTAAGACCATCAGTCTTGATGCATCTCGTTTTTCAAGCGGGACTTGTGCAATCAATCTTTCTGGTAAATCAAAATCAAATAGTTCTAACTTCATTTCCTTCACCTATTCTGTAGTTAACGTTATTTCATCCGTCCGAAGACATTGAGTAAAATGGTTAGGACGATGCTAATGACAATGCATGTAATCACAGGAAAAAAGAACGTTACGTTCCCTTTTTTCACGAAAATATCGCCTGGAAGTTTCCCAACCAATTGAAACACTAAACCTGCGGCAAAAAGGACACCACCTAAAATCATCAACATTTTAGGGAATTCAGTCACGAATCGGAACCTCCATATGAAAATGTTCATACGCTTCTCTTGTGACGACCCGCCCTCTTGGCGTTCTTTGCAGAAAACCAATTTGCAGTAAATACGGTTCGTACACATCTTCAATCGTATGTGATTCTTCTCCAATTGTCGCTGAGATCGTATCAAGTCCAACAGGACCGCCTCTAAATTTTTCAATCATACTTAAAAGTAGCTTATGATCGATATGATCAAGTCCGAGTCTGTCAACTTGCAGACGCTCAAGAGCATCTTCTGCAATGTCTTGTGTGATCGCATGATTTCCTAGCACCTGCGCAAAATCTCTTACTCTTCTGAGCAGACGATTGGCGACCCTCGGTGTGCCTCTAGATCTTCTTGCAATCTCTTCAGCTGAACGAATGTCGATCCCAATCTCAAACAGCTCGGCTGTTCTTGCTACAATGTGAGCCAAATCTATTTGCTCATAGTATTCCAATCTTGCATGAACCCCAAACCTATCACGAAGCGGCGCTGTTAAAAGCCCAACACGGGTTGTAGCACCTACAAGCGTAAATGGCGGTAAATCAAGCCGCACAGAGCGTGCTGTATCTCCTTTTCCAATCACGATATCTAGACAAAAGTCCTCCATCGCTGGATATAGCACTTCCTCTATTGAACGCTGCAAGCGATGAATTTCATCAATAAACAGAACATCGCCAGGTTCAAGAGATGTTAAGATCGCCGCCAAGTCGCCAGGGCGTTCAATCGCTGGTCCAGACGTTGTACGCAGCTGAACATTCATTTCATTGGCAATGATCGACGCAAGCGTTGTTTTCCCAAGTCCCGGCGGTCCATATAAAAGAACGTGATCCAGCGTTTCCTGCCTCATTCGTGCAGCTTCAATAAATACGCTGAGATTATCCTTTACTTTCTGCTGGCCAATATATTGACTAAGCGTCTGTGGACGCAGACTTTGCTCAATGGCTGATTCATGGTTGTCTGCTTCAGTTGAGACGAGCCGTTCATCCATGAGACATCACCCTATTTCAACATTTTTTGTAAAGCTTTTTTCACATATTGATCGGTTGTAAGATTCTTCTCTTCTTTTAATAAAGGAAGAACCTTTTTGATTTCACGATCACCATACCCAAGGACACTTAAGGCTTCAACCGCTTCATCTAAAGCGCTTTGCTGCGTTTCAATCTGGATATGATCCTCGTGGTTAAATAAGTTTCCTATCATTTCAGGCACCACATCTGCGAGCTTCCCTTTCAGATCTAGAATGATCTGACGTGCTGTTTTTTTGCCAACACCCGGGAATTTAATGAGAAAAGCTTCATCCTCTCGTTCGATCGCTGAAATGACAGCGCCAGGGTCACCGGAAGCAAGAATCGCAAGCGCACCCTTCGGTCCAATCCCTGTGACATTTAACAGTTTTGTGAACAACGCTTTTTCTTCTCGTGTTTGAAATCCATATAACGAAAAAGCGTCTTCCTTTATGTAATGATACGTATAAATCGTTTCTTGTTTTGTTACTCGATAGATAAACGGATTTGGGGTATAGACTTGATATCCCACTCCGCCGTTTTCAATGACAACATATTGCGGACACACATAATCAATGGTCCCTTTTACAAACTCTATCACCGTTTTCACCTCTTTGACTGTTCTCCATTGTAACATAAATCGAAGAGAAAACCGTAATAAAAGTTAACATACGTTCGCTCAGCCTTTTTTCATCGTCAACCCATGAAAAAGAGCTTGCGGTCTTCACACCAGCAAGCTGTCATACGATTAAAACGATTGTTCATTTCGGTAAGGTTTCATGACTTCAAGCACATGCTCAAATTCATCTTTTGTTCGAAACGGAATGCCTTGTGCAAGCTGTTGCTCTACATGACTTTCCAAGCGGGACGTATCAATTTGAAAAAAGAGATGAATAGGCTCCGCCCACCCGTCAGGCCTTCCATGAAACGTAGAAATCACGCCGTCTTCTGATAATCCGATATATCCATTTGCTTTACTTAAAGGCGATATATCGTCAATTTGCTTTCTAAAAAGGGCAAAATCCTCTCGCTGTTCTACCAATGTCCAGCCCTTATACTGGGCCCAAAATGTGTCTTTGTCTTCTAATGATGCCCGCTGTCTTTCAATACTTACATCGCCGTCTAGATAGACCTTTTCAAGCTGAACGTTGATGGTTTTTGACTCTTTTTGCAAGTGTTCTGCTGCTTCCATATCAACAGCGAAAAAGAGTACACTTGTCATGATAAGTCCTGTAACGAAATACTTTATTTTCACTTTCACTATTTACACCTCTTTAGAACATAAGATCGATGCATGACATATGTAGTTTGACCCATTTTGCTCCACATTAACCAAATCGATGTCTTGACACATATTGAGCGTCTTTCGTTGTATCCTTCGTGCGTAAATGTTATGTTTTATACAATCCATTGCTCTACCGAATCACATGGTTTTTTCATCATTCGTTTTTCAGCCGCATAAACTGAAACCAAAGAAGGTGAAGTCAATGTCAGATGTCAAAAGATTAGCCGAATCGATTCAGTATCAAGAAGAAAAGCGTTTTAATAAGCTCGTCTTTAAACCGGCTGAGCTTGAGCTGTGCGGCAAAGGAAGAAGTGCCTATGTATTTTCATACAAAAAAGACGGCAAGAAAATGGCGTTAAAAGTCTTTTTTCCTTCTTATCGAAACATCGCCCGCAAAGAGGCTGCAATTTATGAAAAACTTTCCGGCTCCTCCTATTATCCTGAGATTTACGAGTCTGGGGATCAGTATATTTTAATGGAATATATTAAAGGTTATACTTTCTATGAATGCCTGACAAAAGGAATTCCGATCAAAAAACAAATGATTGAACAAGTAGATGATGCATTGGAAGAAGCACGCGCGAAAGGTTTAAATCCTTCTGATATTCATCTGCGAAATTTAATTTTAACAAAGGATGGCCGCGTCAGGGTCATTGACGTCGCCCGCTTCACGCAAACGAAAACATGTCATCAATGGGATGATTTAAAAGCTGCATACGCCTATTATCAAAAACCTTTTTTCCCTAAAAAAGCGCCGCGTCTGTGGCTTGAAGTGATTGCCTATTTGTATAAGAAAAACTGGCTGTCTCGAGGTCAGCTGAACAATCGAAATGATTTTACTGCATAATGAAAGCCGCTCTCTTTGAGCGGCTTTTCGTTTTATTCTGTTTCTACATGGATACTATTCACATTTAATAGGTTAATGATTTCATTATTCAGCTTAAACCAATGATTGGCTTCCTCAATTTTTTTATACACATCATAGGTAGCTGGACGTTTCAGCTCGAAATCGAGCACTTCCCCATTGTTCATATGAAATGTTACCTTAAATACTTTCATCATAAGATCACCTTCCACTCTGTCTTGTTCACTAACCGGATCGGTCAGCTCTTTTCATTCATTCTCTATTCAATCCGTTTCCCCTGCTTCTTTCCTTCTAAACACAAGAAGTTTAAATTTTGTTTAAATTCGCACAACATATCTATCTAGATACGCTTCAAAAGAAGTATATTGAATGAAAAGGAGGCTGTCTTTATGAAACAAAAGAAAAAACGAACATCTCCAGAAAGACAAACAGCTCTATTTCATTTAACAGATGCCCTCATCCCAAGTGTTGAAACGATGGCGATTGCAGTAAGAGCATTTTTGCACCTCGTGAGAAAAGCCATTTCAGCCGTTTTATAAAACCCCGCACTAGAGGAGTGCGAGGTTTTTTTTAGGATTGATAGATTTGACTGCCTTGATTGATAAACTCTTTTGCCTTCTTCTCCATCTCTCTTTTCACTTCTTCTGATTGGTTGCGGATGTCATGGGATATTTTCATACTGCAAAACTTTGGTCCACACATGGAACAGAAATGAGCGGTTTTAGCACCTTCAGCAGGCAATGTTTCATCATGGAATGCCAGCGCTCGTTCTGGGTCAAGTGACAGATGAAATTGATCCCGCCATCTGAATTCAAATCTCGCTTTTGATAAGGCATCATCACGCTTTTGAGCAGCAGGATGTCCTTTTGCTACATCAGCTGCATGTGCGGCGATTTTATAGGCGATGACACCTTCTCTTACATCTTCTTTGTTCGGTAGACCTAAATGCTCTTTTGGTGTCACATAGCACAGCATGGCTGTTCCGTACCAGCCGATCATCGCCGCACCGATCGCGGATGTAATATGATCATATCCCGGTGCAATATCTGTTGTTAGAGGGCCTAACGTATAAAAAGGTGCCTCTTTGCATATCTCCATCTGCTTATCGACATTCTCTTTGATTTTATCCATTGGAACATGACCAGGTCCTTCAATCATGACCTGTACATCATGATTCCAAGCGATCTCTGTCAATTCCCCTAACGTTTCCAGCTCTGCAAACTGTGCTTCGTCATTTGCGTCCGCAATGGATCCAGGTCTGAGCCCGTCCCCAAGCGAAAAGGCAATGTCATATGTTTTCATGATTTCACAAATTTCTTCAAAATGGGTATACAGAAAGTTCTCTTGATGATGAGCGAGACACCATCTTGCCATAATGGCTCCGCCTCTTGAAACAATTCCTGTGACCCGGTCAACTGTGAGCGGAATATACCTTAACAGGACGCCCGCATGAATGGTGAAGTAGTCAACCCCTTGCTCTGCCTGTTCAATTAATGTGTCTCGGTATACTTCCCACGTCAAATTTTCTGCGATTCCATTCACTTTTTCAAGTGCTTGATAAATCGGGACAGTTCCTACTGGGACTGGGCAATTGCGGATAATCCATTCTCTCGTTGTATGAATGTCCTTTCCTGTAGACAGGTCCATCATCGTATCTGCCCCCCATCTAATTGCCCATGTCATCTTCTCCACCTCTTCTTCGATGGACGACGTCACAGCTGAATTGCCAATATTCGCATTAATTTTCACGTGGAAATTCTTCCCGATGATCATCGGCTCACTTTCAGGATGGTTGATATTCGCTGGAATGACCGCTCTTCCACTAGCCACTTCCTCTCTAACAAACTCAGGACTTAGCTGTTCTCTCAAAGCGATAAACTCCATTTCAGGCGTAATGATCCCCTTTTTTGCATAATGCATTTGCGTCACACAAGCACCTT
Source organism: Bacillus sp. Leaf49 (assembly GCF_001426125.1). Classification (NCBI taxonomy): domain Bacteria; kingdom Bacillati; phylum Bacillota; class Bacilli; order Caryophanales; family Bacillaceae; genus Bacillus; species Bacillus sp. Leaf49. The sequence goes on from NZ_LMRK01000026.1 coordinate 59,677, forward strand.
GTTTCCCGCGGAGCGGTATATGATGAAAATCTGTCTGGGCAGCTTGAAAGGATTCTTTCCCATTCAAGCGATATCCATTATCTTCTGGCTTTACTTGACGCCCTTCATAGCTTTCAGTATCTTCTCTTTCCTTAATCCATGCTGATCTCAGGCGCTTTAATCCCTTTGTGACATCAATATGAGCCTCCGCATCTGTATACGGTCCACTTGTATCGTACACACGAATCGGTTCATTTTCGATATCACCTGCTTGTGTCACTGTATTTGTGAGCACGATTTCTCTTTTTGGCACCAAAATGTCAGGTCTTGAGCCTTGTTCATATACCTTTCGACTGCCTTCAAAGTTTGATAATAAAGATTGCGTTGATGGAACATTTGTCTTTTCATTCATTTGCTGTTCTCTCCTTCTTTTCGTGTGACCGGTCAGGATGGAATCAGCACCAGCAAAAAACCAGATTCTATGTAAAGAACCTGGTTTCGTCGTCAGAAAAAAACATGTATGCCATTCATATGGCACATGTATCGTCTTCAACTTCCCCACGCTGGTACGAGCCAGATCAGGTCCAAAGGGTTAAGAAGCTTGTCTTCTCTCTCAGCCCGCATTTCCGGGCACCCCTAGTCACTTATATTGATTTCCACAACAGTGTAGCATAGCTGAGAAATGAAAAAAAGAAGTATTAGGAAAATAGTTCCTTTCCCCTACAATGAATACACGATCTTCACGATATACATCTTTCTATACACGATTTATCTCTCTCATTTCGATTAAATCAGAAATAATCATTGATCCTTTTCTCCTAATATGTATAATTAATCTAAACGGAGAATTTTTATACAAACATGATTCAAAGGAAGTTCTAGTCGATTGCAAACATTTCTTACATTTATCGTCGTTGGATTCTCAATTGCTCTACCTGTTGGAGCGATCACGGTTGAAATGACAAAGCAGGGATTAAAAAACGGATTCTTTCATGGATTAACTGTAGGCGCTGGTGGTATGACCATCGATATATTGCTCATCTTGGCTTTATATGCTGGATTTGCTCAATTTTTATCTTTGCCCTTTATCCAAATTCCGCTCTGGCTGATCGGTGCCATCTTTTTAATGATTCTTGCCTACGATTCGATTAAAAATGCGGATCAAGACATCCATTTAGCAGGAGAAAAAGTGAATAAATCATTCGCTAAAACATACCGAAATGGGCTGCTCGTCGCGGTATCACCTGGAAACCTTGTGTTCTGGGTATCTGTGTTTGGTGCTGTACTGGCAGATGCTTATACGAATACAAATTCATCTGAATTTATATTGGCTGCTGCGGGTATTTTGGCAGGGATTCTTCTTCATGACATCGGTCTTCTCACGATTGTTTCCCTAACAAGAAAAGTGATGAACCGAACAATGATTAAGTGGACTTCCATTATTGCCGGTCTTTTATTACTTGGATTTGGCTGTTATTTCTTTTATGAATTTTATATCGGGATCAAAGTTTATTTTTAAAGAAAGGCTAAAGTTCGTCATGAACTTTAGCCTTTTTTATTCCAGCCTATCGGGTCATGCCTGTCTGACCTGTTTCAAATTGCGTTTTTCTCATATCTCTGAAGCGTGTAAATGCGCCTTCGTCTTTAATGACTTGGACAGCTCTTCCATCTGCATAACGAGTCGCTGCTTCTTCTACTTGTGATACACCCTCTGATGTCAAGCGCCCATCTGTTTTAAGAGCAATATACACATTTTCATCCGTCACCATGACTTGTGAGTCTGTCACATGGTTCATTTTGTTCACTCGGTTGGCGATTTTTCTTGAACGCTGGATGTTCTCTTGTTTATCGTAGCCTGAGAACGACATTTGGTTATGATAGTTCATATCTCCATGACTGTAGCGTCCATCTCCACCAGTAAGCGGCATTCTCACTTGATCCTGTGTAGGGCGTGAACGATCATCAACATTCGTTGTATTTCTTCCGTTCATTCCCTCCATAAGCTCAGAAACCGGTCCTTGATGATCTTGGTTGTTGTCTGTTGCCTGTTGATTGGAGTGGTATCCAACTGGCTGGCCAGATTGATTATGACGTGTATCTACACCCGCATTGTTATTTGTACCACATGCCGTTAATCCAATAGGTAGAAGCACTAAGGCGATTGTTTTTTGCCATTTTTGTCTCAAACGAAAAACCCCCTGTACAAATTGAATCACATGAGCGCAAAACAGGCTCTGTATTAGCATGTACAGTTGAGGACAAAAACAAGCTGTCAGTTATAAACAAAAAAAGGAACGATTGAGATCGTCCCTTGTGTCATTAATCTTCTTCGTCTTCTTCTGGTCTTGCAAAAACAGATGGGTTTTGATAAGGCTGCTGCATATAAGGCTGAGCTGGGTAAGCACCCATTTGACCATATGGAACAGGGTTTGGATAATGTCCAGGCCATGGCTGATGATGCTTCATACCATCATCGCATCCGCAGTCTTCCTTGCCATATGCTTCATTTGGAGCGTTTGGATAAAAGCCTTGATTGACATTGGCATTCACATTCGCGCCTGCATTTGGATGCATATGGTGGTGCCAGTGATGCCCATCGTTTGCATGATGCTCATGATTTTCACCATAATAAGCCGGTGCTTGATACGCAGGGTAATACGGCTGAGCCGCCGGATAAGGGTACGGCATCATGTGATGGTGATAATACGGCTGTACCGGATAACAAAGGCCTGATCCCGGTAAAATAGGAGAAGCGGGTACCATTTGCTGCGGATATGGATACATTGCTGGCATGTAATGACCATAACCATAATAAGGATCATATGATTCTTGATGATGGTGGTGATGCTCTTTATTTTCAGCCATGCCCCCTACTGCTGCCCCTCCAACATTCGGCATTTGCGGGAAATTAGGAAGGTTTGGGTAATTACTATGCTCCATATCTTTTCCCTCCTCTTTTTGATGTGGGATATGAATGAATGGATCATATCCCTTTGCCACTTCATCTTTGAAATGATCCTTATTTTCATGATGAAAATGGTCCTTGTGATCTTTATGATCCTTTTTCTCATGAACATGATCTTTCTTTTCATGAACGTGATCTTTTTTCTCATGATGTTCTTTTTTGGGAGGAGGCGTGAATGGCTGGTAGAGATTCGTCTGATAATAGTTTACATCAACTTGTGGAAAAACTGGCTGTTCAATCTTTGGTACTGGTGGCACATAAGGTACCGGTTCATTCGGTTTTTCCTTCGGCTTCGTATCTTGAACTTGCACGACATCCTTTGGCTTTTCTTTTACATACGGGTGTTCTTTTGCTTTTGGCATTTCTTTTGCTTTGTGATGATCGGTTTTTACAGGAACACCACTAGATGGAATTTTGATTTTCATTCCTGGCATGATCAAATCTGGATTACTGAGCTGCGAATTTAATTTTTTCAATTCTTGAAAGTCGACTCCGTACTTCTTTGAAATTTTCCAAAGGGAGTCTCCTTTTTGCACAATATGAATTTTCAACGTTTTCCCCTCCTATGCAAAACGTGAACGTAGCGGTTATGTCAGAAGTACAATATGTTTCAATATAAATTTATGCCTATTTACAAGCCGATATGATAAAAACTTGTTTTCTGATAGGAGGGAACACTTCATTATTTAATGGTGAGCATCTTATTTAAAGCGAGCAATGCCTCTTTTGTCGTCTCTTCATTCACTTGAATCAACCCGACCGGCTCCCCTTTTTCAATGCTTTCAAGTGACCATAGTAGATGAGGCAGATCAATACGGTTCATTGTCAAACATGGACACATATCTGGATTGAGGGATTCGATTTGTTTGTCAGGGTGCTGGTCAATGATGCGTTTCACTAAATTCATTTCTGTTCCAATGGCCCACTTGCTTCCTGCTGGTGCCTGCTTGATCGTATCAATAATAAATTTCGTTGAACCAGCTAGATCAGAAGCCTTTACGACTTCATGCGTACACTCTGGATGAACAAGAATCTGTATGTCACGGTCACGTTTTCTCGTTTGTTCAATATTCTCAATGGTAAATTTCTCATGAACAGAGCAATGACCTTTCCATAAAATCATTTTGATTCGATGAAGCGGTTGGTCGGTGATGAGCTTTTCTTCTATTTGATCCCAGACAGCCATTTCCTCTAGCGGAACCCCTAAATCATAGGCCGTGTTACGCCCTAAATGCTGATCAGGAAGAAAAAGAATTCGCTCTTTTTGGGTCAGCGCCCACTCCAATACTTTTTTAGCGTTTGAAGATGTGACAGTCGATCCGCCATGTTTGCCGACAAATGCTTTAATATCAGCCGTTGAGTTTACATAAGTCAGTGGAAGGATCGTATCTCCAAACAGCTCAGTGAGCTGATCCCACGCCCTGTCTGTTTGTTTCATATTCGCCATATCTGCCATTGAACAACCTGCTCTCATATCTGGCAAAAAGACGTGCTGATTCTTTTTTGATAACATATCGGCCGTTTCTGCCATAAAATGAACCCCGCAAAATACAATGTATTCTGCTTCGTGATTGTCAGCAGCAATTTGTGCAAGCTGCAATGAATCACCTGTCACATCAGCAAATTGGATGACTTCATCTTTTTGATAATGATGACCCGGTATAAAAAGCTTTGATCCAAAAGCGCGTTTAATCTCTAATACTCTCTCTTTCATTTCATCATAAGAGCGCTGTTTATATTCATCTGGCATCATGGCTGTATGCTGCGCTGCTAACACATCAAGCATGGACATGAGTCGTTCCCCCTTTATGGCTGAATTCCATATTCATACTAAAATCGAATGATGGAGCAGAATGTGTGAGGAATCCAAGTGAAATAAGGTCTACACCTGTCCCCCGGTAGTTAGCCACATTCTCTAACGTGATGCCGCCTGATGCCTCTGTCAATATGGTTTCAGGGGTCATTTGTTTAAAGCGCTTCACTTCGTCTGGAGAGCAGTTGTCAAACATGATGACATCTGCTTTGGCATCAATGGCTTCCATCAGCTGTGCTTCTGATTCAATTTCCACTTCAATTTTCACCATATGACCGGCGTATGCTCTTGCTTTCTCCACAGCTTCCCTGATAGAACCACAAGCCGCAATATGATTATCTTTAATCATCACACCATCGGATAAGCCGAAACGATGATTCTTTCCGCCTCCGACTTTTACTGCGTACTTCTCCAGCATGCGCAAACCGGGTGTCGTCTTTCTCGTATCACAAATCGTAATAGATGGATCAGCTAATCGCTCTACTGCTTCATGCGTTAGTGTAGCAATCCCTGTCATTCTTTGTAGGATATTCAACACCACCCGCTCCCCTTTCAGCAAATCGTTGACGGAGCCTGTTATTTGTGCCAGTACAGCCCCTTCATGAATCCAATCACCTTCCTGGAAAAACAGCTCAGTTTGAACTTGTTCATTCAGCAGTTTGTATCCCATATCAATGACTTGTGTCCCGGCCAATACGCCTGATTGTTTCGCCATGATGTAAGCTGTTCCTTTCTTGTCTCCAAAGATGGCATCAGCGGATACATCTCCAAACCCAATATCTTCTTTTAAAAAATGAGTGAGCATTTGCTTTAACTGTAAACGTTCCATTTGGCACCAATCCTTTCATTTTTTATGATGTAAATATGGCCCTTTTCATGTACAATCTGTTTTGCTCGCCACGAAGCATCGTGCCGATTTGGATAATCGGTGCGATAATGACCGCCCCTACTTTCTGTTCTGAGTAATGCGGATTTGACAAGGCATATGGCTAAAGCCCATTGATTCGTTATTTCGATCTGTTCATTTGTGATATTCTTCACATTAATTTGCTGAAAAGAGACTTGTTCTAAATGATCGAGCAAAGTCTGTAAGCCTTTCTCATCTCTCACAATTGCGGCATATGCTGTCATCCATTTTCTGAGCTGAGCCTGTGAAACCGTTGGGACAGACCATACTTCTTGAATGGAAAGAGCAGGGTTTTTATCTTGCTGGGCTTGCAACCGCTCAACATACCGTGCCACCTTGTTTCCTAAAACGAGACCTTCTAAGAGCGAATTACTTGCCAGTCGATTGGCGCCGTGTAAACCTGTACAAGCTGCTTCACCAATGGCGAAAAGTGATGGAACTGTTGTTTCTCCATGTTCATTCACCTTAATTCCACCCATTAAAAAGTGCATACCGGGTGAAACTGGCAGCCTTCCGCTTGCCATATCAACTCCCGCACGCTGACACATCGAAGCAATCGCAGGAAAACGTGCAGAAAAATGCGGAATATCACGGATGTTCAGATAAATGGAATGACCGAGTTGCTGCTCATGGAAAATAGTCCTTGCCACCACATCTCTAGGCGCTAAATCGCTCTGCGGGTGGATTCCTTTCATGATCCGCCTGCCTGATTCATCTTCTAAATAGGCGCCCTCTCCCCTGACTGCCTCTGATACGAGACCGATCGCTTTACCTGAAGTGGTCAAAAGGGTCGGATGGAATTGCACAAATTCGAGATCTACTAGCTGTGCCCCTGCGCGATAGGCCATCATCAGACCATCTCCTGTCACAGACGGATCATTTGTGTTTGTTTCATATAAGGATCCACAGCCGCCAGTGGATAATACAACTGCATCCGCGGTCATTGTATGTACATGACCTTTTTCGTCTTTCCACACAACACCGGTACATACCCCTTCATGAACTAATAGATCCATGACATGATGATTTTCGTATACATGAATGTGTGAGCCGAGCTTCCCTTTCAAAAACTGCACGAGGGTTTTTCCCGTTTGATCTCCTCCTGCATGCAGAATACGATGGGTCGTATGGGCTCCCTCTTTACCTAACTGCGGAATTCCCGTTTCATCTCGATCAAATGGGCAGCCCTCTTCTACGAGCTTCTTTACAAGATCTTTTCCATGACGGACGATCTCCTGTACAGTTTTGTCATCATTGTGACCACACCCCGCAGCTAAAGTGTCTTGCACATGCTGATCGACAGAATCATGTGCGGAAAAGGCTGCAGCGATTCCCCCTTGTGCGAGCATGGAATTACTAGAGGAAAATTGTTTTTTTGTCATCATGATGACTTGGCAGTTCTCTGAGATCGTATTCACAAAGGAAAGAGCCGCAATGCCCGACCCCACCACAATGACTTTTTTGATAGATGACACAATTGCCCCTCCTGTCATTTACACCTGTCTTGACACATATCATTACACAACACTACAATAAATACAAGAAAAAATTTTCACACAGGAGATGGATGGATTTGATTTATTTAGATTATGCAGCTTCTACACCTGTTTCTGAGGATTCACTGCATGTATTTCAGCAGTTGAGCAAAGAATGTTACGGAAATGCGAGCAGCCTGCATGATGCAGGAGGAAGAGCAAATGAAATCTTGGCTTACAGCAGACAATCACTTGCAGCGATTCTAGGGGGCGAACCTGATGGTATTTACTTTACAAGTGGCGGAACTGAATCCAATATCCTTGCGATTCAATCGATCATAAATGGGCTACCTCCACATAAACAGCATGTCATTACCACATCAGTAGAGCACCCTTCCGTTCATCATGCGGTCAATGCCTTGCAGCGTCTCGGTGTGAAGGTGACGGTCATAGAACCGAATCAAGAAGGAATCATCACAAAGGAGATTCTCAAACAGGCTCTATTGCCTGAAACCGGACTAGTATCCATCCAGCATGCCAACTCAGAAACTGGGATTATTCAGCCATTAGCTGAATTAGCAACGCTCTTAAAAGAAAGAGATATTCTTTTTCATACAGATGCAGTGCAGACATTCGGAAAAATGCATGTGTCGATTAAAGAACTTGGGGTTGATGCCCTCTCCATTTCGAGTCATAAAGTGTATGCACCTAAGGGCGCCGGTGCTGTCTATATGGGGGCACATGTCCCTTGGAAGCCTATATATCAAGATACTGTACAGGAAAATGGTCTACGCCCAGGGACAGTGAACGTTCCATGCATCGGTGCTTTTGTTGCCGCGAGCGAGCAAATCATGCTGAAAATAGATCAACAGCAACAGCTGGATATTCAGCTTCGTGATTATTTTCTTCAGCAGCTAAAAAAACGGAAGCTGTCTGTCCGCATGCTGCAAGAAAGTGACCAGCGCCGCACGCTGCCTCATATTATTGGTTGTTTTTTTGAAGGGTTTGAAGGACAATATGTAATGTTAGCTTGTAACCGGCATGGGATTTGTATATCCACAGGAAGTGCATGCGCTTCTGGTTATCATCACCCTTCCCCTGCTGTAAAGGCATTACATGTATCAGATCGTGATGCCCTTCAATTCATTCGACTATCATTTGGACGAGGATCATCAAAGGATGACATCGATCAGCTTTTGCATACATTTGAAAGCTTGCAAAAGGAGAAGAAAGGAGCATAAACGTGGAACAAGAGAGAAAACTCATTGGCGAAGAAAGAAGAAACGCCATTTTAAAGTGGCTACAAGAGACTGATACACCACTCACCGGAAGTTTTTTAGCTAAAAAAGCCGCTGTCTCACGACAAGTCATTGTACAAGATATTTCATTACTCAAAGCAAAAAACGAACCCATTATTGCCACAAGCCAAGGCTATGTGTATATGGCGCAGCATACACCGGAAACTGAAATTGAACAGATTATCGCTTGCAAGCACGATCCTCATCGTACAGAAGAGGAGCTGACACTGATTGTAGACTACGGTGTAACGGTGAAAGACGTGATCATTGAGCACCCTGTCTACGGGGAGCTGACGGCCTCTATTCGAGTGAGTACGCGCAAACAAGTGGCTGACTTCGTTCATCATATTTCTAATACGGGCGCCTCCTACTTATCAGAGCTGACAGACGGCGTACACTTACATACCCTTACTTCATACAGCCAAAAGCAGCTTGACCAAGCCATTCAAGCGCTTGATGACGCTGGATTTCTCATTAAAGACTAAAAAAATAGTGTCCCCAAGAGGACACTATTTTTCATTCGTTAATTCATATGTTTGATAGCTGCCGAGTAGTTTCACTTCACAGCCAATCGCTTCTAATTCTTGAATGGCCCCAGGGACAAGTACATCATCCATCTCTTTTTCGATATCAATGATAAATAAATAGTGTCCAAGGCCTGTTTTTGTCGGACGCGATTCAATTTTGGACAAATTGAGATTCCGCCATGAAAAAGCTGATAACACGCGGTGCAATGCACCGGACTGATCATCCTTTGGCAGGCTGACAACAATGGTCGTTTTTGGCTTTGAAGAAAAACCAGAATTCATTGGGAACGATGCCTTCGCCTCTTTATGTAAAATAACAAAACGTGTATGATTGTGCGGATAATCATGAATGTCTTTTTTCGCAATCGTCAATCCGTACGTTTTTGCGGCGATTTCATTTGCAATCGCACCAACAGCTTCATCTGGATGCTCACTGATGTATTTTGCTGCATAGCCTGTTGATTCCACTGGCCGATGCGGAATATCAGGGAACTGCCTCTTCAAAAATTGATGACACTGCGCAATGGCGTGCGGATGTGACTGAATCACATCTAATGTCTCCCAGCTCTCCGCTCTCGATGGATGGACAAGCAGGTGCTGGCGAATCGGTGCTGTCATTTCGCCCACAATGGACAAAGCGTCCTCATGAATTAAATAATCAATCGTTAAGTTCACAGATCCTTCGAGTGCATTTTCAAGTGGAACGACCGCCAAATCTACTTCTCCCTTTGACACTGCATCCATACATTGCGGAATGGTTGCATAAGCCCGCTGCTCTGCATCTTTTGGAAAACAAGAACAGACAGCCAAATGAGTAAATGTGGCCTCTGGTCCAAAGTAACCTACCGTTAATTGCTTCATCTGCTATGATCTCTCCTTTTACGCCCCAGAACCTAGAATTTCAACTTTTTCGACAAATTCAAGTTTTCTTAATTGATTCATGACTGTATTGATATCATCTGCCATGCCGGCCGTACTGATCGACAGGGTGACATTCGCTCTTCCTTGCAGCGGAATCGTTTGGTGAATGGATAACACATTACAGCCAGAGTCAGCCACAATTTGCAGCAGCCTAGACAAAGCCCCAGACCGATCCTCCAGGTGGAAAAACAATGTGATGATCTGCTCCTTGACCATTGTATAAAATGGAAAAACAGCATCTCGATATTTATAAAAAGCACTGCGGCTTAAATCCGCTTTTTGAACAGCATCGGCAACTGAATCCGCTTTTTTGCGATCGAGAAGCTTTTTGACTTCAAGCGTTTTTCGCATCGCATCCGGAAGTACATCCTCTCTTACTAAATAGAACGTTTCTTCTTTCACCTGTTTTCTCCCCTTTTAAAAACGGGAGAGCCCATGAACTGGACCCTCCTTTTGATCAATCGATAAATTCAAATTCAAATTCAAGCAGACGAATGATGTCTCCATCTTTTGCACCACGTTCACGCAGGGCATCATCAACGCCCATTCCGCGCAGCTGTCTAGAGAATCGTTTCACTGACTCGTCTCTTGAGAAATCTGTCATCTTAAACAGTCGCTCAAGTGCTTTACCAGTTAAGACAAACGTACCATCAGGATCTCTTGAGATCTCAAATGCTGCTTCTCCTTCATCAAACTTGTACATCACACGGTTATCAGAGAGCTCTTCTTCATTGTAGAGCGGGAATTCCGGTGTTGTTTCAAGCTGATTGGCGATTTCAAATAAGAGCTCACGAAGCCCTTCTCTTGTGATCGCACTAATTGGGAACACTTTATAGTCATCTGTTAATTTTTCTTTAAATGCCGCTAGATTGTCAGCTGCATCCGGCATGTCCATTTTGTTCGCTACAATGATTTGCGGACGCTCTGTCAATCTCATATTGTATTGCTCAAGCTCTTCGTTAATCGTCACGTAATCTTCGTATGGGTCACGCCCTTCAAGTCCAGACATATCAATGACATGGACAATGACACGTGTACGTTCAATGTGGCGTAAAAATTGATGACCTAAGCCAACACCTTCGTGCGCTCCTTCGATCAGTCCTGGCAGATCCGCCATGACAAAGCTTCGGTTATCGTCTGTTTCAACAACTCCGAGGTTTGGCACAAGCGTTGTAAAATGATAATCCGCAATTTTTGGTTTCGCAGAAGAGACAATCGAAAGCAGCGTTGACTTCCCGACACTTGGGAAACCAACAAGTCCAACATCTGCAAGTACTTTTAATTCTAAGATGACGTCACGTTCTTTACCTGGCTCACCGTTTTCAGACAGCTGTGGTGCAGGGTTTGCTGGTGTTGCGAAGCGTGAATTTCCACGTCCACCACGTCCACCTTTGGCAATCACAGCCCGCTGTCCATGCTCAGTTAAGTCAGCTAGCACTTGTTCCGTCTCAGCATCTGTCACAACTGTACCCGGCGGAACTTTAACAATCATTTCTTCCGCATTTCGGCCATGCTGGTTTTTACTCATTCCATGCTCACCGCGGTCCGCCTTGAAATGACGCTTATAACGAAAGTCCATTAACGTTCTGAGTCCTTCGTCTACTTCAAATACTACATCTGCACCATTTCCGCCGTCGCCGCCTGCTGGCCCGCCTTTTGGCACATATTTTTCACGACGGAACGCCACCATACCGTTTCCGCCGTCACCGCCTTTAACATACACTTTAACCTGATCTACAAACATAACTTCCTCCGTTTCTCTGCATCACATATCTCGTTCTTGCCTCAAACAAAGCTCAATCATGGACTCATGATTCGTCACATGAAATTGCGTTATACTCATACATGGATAGTTTGCGTCATGAAACGCATTTAACGCATCCAAACTTGTTAATTTTCCTTTGAAATCAAAATATAAGATCACATCATTCTCTTCATGATCCGTTTGGAAAGTGACCGTTAAATGATTTTCAGTTTTTTGGCAAACTGATTGATCGAATATCGAAAACAACTCCCGTGATACCGTTAGCAGCTGCGATTCATATGCTGATAAGTCTCGGGTTTCACCAAGCACTTCATATTCTAGGGTGATAAAATGCGACTCCCAATTAAAGGTTAGAAAGTAATAGGCCAATTGGGGAATTTTTAAATTTGAGAGTTTGGATTCATGCTGTGCTTCAATGACCATTTCTTCTATTATTTCGAACACTCGGTCATATTTTTCTAATGTCAAGTTGCCTTTGATTAACTGCAATTTATTCATCCAGTCGTGTCTTGAACGACTAAGCAGATGGATCAATTCATTCGTTAATGCAACGTGAGTTAATTTTTCGTTTTGTTTACTTGGTATCTCTTCCATTATCGCACTCCCAATCGTTTGGTCTCTCTTTTAGGAGTCTTATCATCAATATGTCTCCCTGAATTATAACAGAGAAGACAGCTTAGAAAAACACTAGTTATGTGAGGAAAGGTTGTTTTTTCTGATCGTATAGGAGAAAATGAGGCAAAGTCAGCAAACATTCTTTGATATTTATGGAGTGCATCTTCTTTTATCATCTTCGGTACTACTTGTAAAAAGCGCAAAAGCTCCCTGAATAGTGAAAAAAACTCCAGTCAATGACCGGAGTTTTTAGCAATTATTGTGCCGCAGGATATACGCTCACTTTTTTACGGTCACGACCGAAACGTTCGAATTTAACTGTTCCGTCGATTTTAGCGAAAAGAGTGTCGTCGCCTCCGCGTCCAACGTTTTCACCTGGATAGATTTTCGTTCCACGTTGACGATAAAGGATAGAACCACCAGTTACGAATTGACCATCAGCACGTTTAGCGCCTAAACGTTTAGACTCAGAGTCACGTCCGTTCTTTGTAGAACCTACCCCTTTTTTAGATGCGAAAAATTGAAGATCTAATCTAAGCATGAAGTTCACCTCCTATTTTTTTGTAGATATTCTCACATAATCGTGATAATCTCGTTCAATTGTTTCTAAGGAAACGACCATGCCTTCTAAAAGCAACTGGGCTTTTTCAAAGGTGACTGGATCTGTATCAGCTGGCAGTTCAAAAGAGAAATACCCGCCTTCATCTCCAATATCAAGCAGTGGATCCATTCCTGTCAGTGCAATAATTGAATTGACTGACCCGAAAACAACAGCAGATACACCTGCACAAACGAGATCCTGACCTTTTTCAGCAAACTCGGCATGTCCAGTCATCTGAAAAGACGTAATGCTTTCATCTGCTGGCGACCGAGTAATGGTTGCTTTGATCATATCACTCACACGCCTTAAGCGTTGATTTTTTCGATAACAACTTTAGTGTAAGGTTGACGATGACCTTGTTTCTTGTGGTTGTTTTTCTTCGGTTTGTACTTGAACACAGTAATTTTCTTACCGCGACCTTGTTTTTCAACTTTAGCCGTTACTGTTGCTCCAGCAACTGAAGGGTTACCCACTTTGACAGTGTCTCCGCCGACAAACAATACGTTTTCGAAAGTAACTGTTTCACCTGCTTCAGCAGCTAGTTTTTCAACATAAACAGTTTGACCTTCTTCAACTTTTACTTGTTTACCACCAGTTTCGATAATTGCGTACATCTCTGCACCTCCTAATAAACTCAGACTCGCCGAATACAGGGGGCCAATAGGCACTTTACACCTGCTCCGCGCGGTTGTAGCACGGGTGCTACATATCCATAACATTAAAAAATATATCAAATTAGACGCTGAATGTCAATGTATTTTCACCATTAGTACGGCAAAAGAAGATCTTCCATGGAAGAGGTGGTTCTTCGATCTGAAAAATAAGCATGGAGCAATTCATTTTCATCGAGCTGGCTCATTTTCACACCATTCCGTTCGATAATAATGGGATGCTTACAGCCCCTTTGGAATCGCGCCATCACTTCATATATTTTCTCCTCAGCACTGGCTCTCAGCGGAATGAGTTTCTCTACCTTTTGCTCTTTTTTACCGTAATAACGTTCTAGTAAAAAACGTACCCTGATATAATGCCGCTGCCGGTGCTCCATCACAAGCGAGTAGGCTAAAAAAGTGAGCAGGATCCAGCCGTTGAATTGCAGCGGAGCAAAACAGAGTAACCCTGCTGTTAAAAGACCGAAAAAAATGAGTGAGCCTTTTATTGCAAGGGCGTGTGCCTGTTGGAAAGGGTAAAAAACAGATAAGAGCAAAAAGAATAATTTTCCGCCATCAAGCGGCCAAATGGGCAAAAGGTTCACTAGAAAAATCGCTACATTATAAAAAGTAAACATCGTAAAGACGTCATATGAAATAAGTGAGGCTTCCATGAGAAGCCAGGCGACGAGCTGGAGCGGGACATGCTGAATCGGTCCGCATAAAATGACCGCCATCTCTTCTTTTAGCGGACGGTTGCCATGCTCTTCTACTTCTACCGCCCCGCCAAATGGCAGTAAAAAAATCCGCCGAATCCGCCAGTGATAATAACAAGCAGCCGCTGCATGTCCAAGCTCATGGACACAGACGATGATGAGTAAACAAAGCAGCGGCCTAATTTGACCTGATAGCATGGCAAATGCCATGACTATCCAAAGGAGCGGGTGAACATGGACCTTTGTCAGCATGAGTAGCCATCTATTCAAAGGTCATCACCTGAATGGGATCAATAAACTGTTCATTTTGCTTAATGGCGAAGTAATATGTCCCCTTCCCTTGTTCATCAAGCGCAATTTGACCAATTTTTTCCCCCTTATCGACAAAATCGTATAAAGCCACATCAGCTTCTTTTAGTTGGCCGTACCAGCTATAGCTGTTATCTGCATGCTGCACCACGACTGTGAGCCCTGTATCACTTTTCTTTTTCACTTCTACGACATAGCCTTCTTTCATACTATCGATGGCTTCAGCAGATGTTTCAACTTTGACTCCGGCACCATTTTGCGTAAAGGATTCCTGTACTTTTCCAGAGGCAGGGACAGCCAGCTCTTGATTGGCTTGTACGTCCTTTTGCCCTTCTTTTCTATCGGTCAAAAAGGCAAGTGGGTTTCCGACAGTCTTCTCAAACCACCGGTTGGCGGCGGCAAATTGAAAATCTTGTTCAAAGGTTTGACTGATCATCGGCTTCAGCTGCTGAAAAGGCCCCGCCTGTCCTTTAAATGAAATAGCGGCAATCAGTACTAGAGAGGCAGAAAGTAAACATTTAAGCACAAATGTATTTGAATGAAATAACGGATGGCGAAATTTTTTCGTTTGGTGAGACGTCGACTCGTAGGAAGCCGAGCCAGAATGCTTTTCTTCTTCTGTTAACATGACCCATGGCGGAATATCATCTTTCTTCTTGAAAGCTGCCTTCTTAGGGGCAGCAGCTGGCTGCTTCATTTTGCGGCGCTGCGCTATTTTCTTTCGATACTCGTCCACTCTTTTCATAAGATCACCCTTTACATACAAACAGTTTGTACATTTTATGTGGCGACCTCATATGATATGCAACAAAAAGACCGATTCTCATCGAATCGGTCTCATCTCACGTAAATCATTATGCTCTTACACCGAAAAATGCTTTCAGCTTTGCAAACATCCCTTTGTTTTCATCTTCAAAGGATTGAAGAGGAACTGATTCACCTAGTACACGGCGAGCAATATTGCGATACGCAATGGAAACTTTATTTTTAGCATCCATGACAATCGGTTCACCATTGTTTGAAGCCTTAATGACATCATCATCATCGGCTACAATACCGAGAAGATCAATTGATAAATGATGGACAACTTCATCCACATCCATCGAATCGCCATTTTTCGCCATGTGTGTACGAATGCGGTTCACAATCAAACGAGGCGGTTCAATATCCTCTTGTTCCAGCAAGCCGATAATTCGGTCTGCATCTCTCACAGCTGAGATTTCAGGTGTCGTGACCACAATCGCTTTGTCAGCACCTGATACAGCATTTTTAAAGCCTTGCTCAATTCCAGCAGGGCAATCAATGACAACATAATCAAAGTCTTGTTTCAATGATTGAATTAATTCTTTGATCTGCTCCGGCTCTACCGCCGTTTTATCGCTTGTTTGAGCAGCAGGTAAAAGATACAAAAGATCCTCGAACCGCTTATCCTTCACAAGCGCTTGGTGAATCTTGCATCTTCCTTCTACTACATCGACTAGATCATAAATAATGCGGTTCTCAAGCCCCATCACGACATCTAAATTCCGAAGGCCGATGTCGGTATCAACTAGACACACTTTTTTCCCTTGAATTGCTAGTGCTGTGCCTAAGTTTGCAGATGTTGTTGTTTTGCCAACGCCGCCTTTTCCTGAGGTAATCACAATAGCCTCGCCCAATTTCACATTCCTCCCTCAAGCCTTGTCAGATTAGGTCTTATATGAGCCAATTGCTGCAGGCGTTCAATGATCATATTGCCATCTATATCTAAATAAGCACATTCCATTTCATTTCCATCTTCTTTTTGATCCGGTGCACGGTTAAACACTTGTGCGATGCGAAGCTGGGTTGGAATCATATGAGATGCCGCAATCACAGCTTGTTTGTTTCCATTACATCCAGCATGCGCTACACCTTTTAACGCACCGAGCACAAAAATATTCCCCCCTGCACGAATGGTTCCGCCAGGGTTGACATCTCCTATTAATAAAAGATCCCCTTCGACATAAAGCACCTGTCCAGAGCGTACAATTTTTGCTACAGAAGTAATCTCAGCTTCTGCTTTTAAACGTCTCGCCTCTTCAGTTGACATGACGTCACTTTCAATAGAGTGAATGACAAGATGTTCATTTTCAGACACCGCTTCAGTTAAACGCGCCTCTTGATCCTCTGTTAAATATCGAAAACCAAGTTTAATATGCACATTGACTTTATGTCCTTCTCTTCCATCTGTATATTGCTCAAGTAAAAGAACCTCTCGCAAGCCAGAAAGAAGGTCTTCAAACGAACAGTCATCATTTAACTGTAATGTTAATCCGTTTTTTGTACCTTTTATTGTCACATACTGCTGTTTTTGAGTTTTCAAGATGCTCACCTCAACAACATACTCATTTCGCCGTAATTGGACAAACTCCTGCTTTTATTCGTCGATCAGTCCTTGTTTCACATTGATGAAAAAGAGCCTAAGCGGCACAACAAGTATGAGAGACGCAGCAGTATTTAAAAGAATCGTTGGAATAAAGCGTTCGATGACATACGTATTAAAAGGCATAATACCTGGTTGAATCGTCGCTTGAACGCCGTACACATAAAACTCCATCACTGCAACAGCAATCATCGATAGAAAGACAACGACTAACATATTCGTTTGGAGGACTTTGAAGGCTTTTGCTAACAAATAGCAGAGCGCACCAAAGCCAAACATATGAACACCAAGAATACCTGTATACGAAATATCATATAAAAGTCCAAAGATAAATCCATAAATCACACCATATTTTTGATTCACAAAAGCTGTCATAAATACAAGTGCGAGTAAGATGAAATGAGGTGCTAAAATTTGATTATCTGAAACAAATGGGAGCTTCACTAAATCGACAAAAATACTGTCAAATACGAAAATAAACAACATGACGAAAGCAAGAAGGACACGTTTCACGAGCCTTCCTCCTTCGTTAATTGAGATGCATCTGCCGTACTTGTGCTGCGATTCACAACAATCACGCGATCTAAATTATTGAGTTCAGCAGCTGGTTCTACATAAATAATTTTTGTCAGTCCGTAATGGTCCGGCTCAATTTCGCTTACCTTCCCAATCGTCAAGCCCTGCGGGAATACGCCCCCTGCTCCAGATGTTTCAACAAGATCTCCTTTTTTGACATCCCCATCAGCATCGGATTTTAAAATGTTCATTGTCAGCATTTTTTTCTTGCTGTCATAACCGTTAATAATTCCATTGAGTTCTTCTTTGCCCTTTTTCGCAAAAATTTTCGTTGAAATTCTATTATTTTGATCTGTAGAGCTTAGCAACCTTACAGTCGACGTAAAATTGTTGAGCTTATCACTTTCAATTTTCCCAATTAACGCACCACTCTCATTGGTGACCGCCATATCTTTTTCAACGCCTTGTTTTTTCCCTTTATCAATCATGACAAAACTATCCCAAAGGGACGGGTTTCTCGCAATGACTGTTGAAAGAATGGGCGTGTAGTCACGAATAGAGTTCACATACCCGAGCTGCTTGCGAAGCTTTTTGTTCTCATCTTCTAGTTCTTGAAGTTTCGCCTCATATTGGGTTTGTCCATCAAGTTTTTTTCGAAGTCGCTCGTTTTCATCATATGTGTTCTTTAAATCTTGTACGTTCCCATAAATACCGGCAATAAATTGTGATGGTTTATGAAAGACACCTTGAAAAAAGCCTGTCGTATCCCCCACTAATTTTTCCGGCCATGAAGCACCTCTGCCGCTTTTCACTGAAAAACCAATCATGGCCACCAGTACGATGACACAGACAAGGAGCAACATTAATCTTTTATTCATAAAAAACTGCGGCATGTCTTACACCTCTTTATTTACGCCCAATTATCGATTATCTTTAGATTTTCCTTTGAACAAGTGAATATGTTCTAGTGCTTTCCCTGTTCCGATCGCCACACAGTCAAGCGGATCTTCAGCAATAATGACCGGCATTTTTGTTTCATCACTAATGACTTTGTCAAGATTACGTAGCAATGCACCGCCGCCTGTTAATACAATTCCACGGTCCATAATATCTGCTGCTAGCTCAGGTGGCGTTTTTTCAAGTGTCATTTTGACCGCATCGACAATTGTTTCCACCGTATCGCGAAGCGCTTTTGCAATTTCTTCTGCCGTAATAGAGATCGTTTTTGGCAGACCTGTTAAAAGGTCACGGCCGCGAATGTCCATCTCATCATGTACGTCAGGCTGCGCAGAACCGATTTCCATTTTAATCGCTTCTGACGTGCGATCACCAATCATAAGATTATACGTTTTACGAATGTAGCTGCTGATCGCATCATCCATTTCGTCTCCTGCAACACGGATCGATTGAGATGTCACAATACCGCCAAGTGAGATAATGGCTACTTCTGTTGTACCGCCGCCAATATCTACAACCATGCTTCCAGTTGGCTCCCATACAGGAAGGTTAGCACCAATTGCCGCAGCAAATGGCTCTTCAATAGGGTATGCGTCACGAGCACCAGCTTGTCTTGTTGCATCAATGACTGCACGCTCTTCTACTGCTGTAATACCAGATGGTACACACACCATCACGTACGGTTTACGAGCAAAAAGCCCTTTACCTTTTAATGCTTGATTAATGTAATATTTCATCATTGTTGCTGTCGTCTCGTAGTCTGCAATGACTCCGTCTTTCATTGGGCGCAGTGCCACAACATTACCAGGTGTACGACCGATCATGTTTCTAGCGTCATTTCCAACCGCCACTATAGACTTCGTATCAGTTTCCAAAGCTACGACCGAAGGTTCTCTCACAACAATGCCTTTTCCTTTAATAAAAACAAGCGTATTCGCTGTTCCAAGATCTATTCCAAGGTCTTTTGTACCAATTCCAAACATATGTATGTATCTTCCTTTCTTAAACCAAAATTCCCTTTAGGGAAAAACTCATAAACTCTATTATATCGTAAAACATTGAAAAAAAAAGTGTTACAAATACCCTTTTTCCTTCAAACTCACAAATTTTTGATCACCGATCACTAGATGATCAAGCAGCTGTATTCCAATCAGCTTCCCACATTCAAAAAGTCGCTGTGTGACTTCAATATCTTCCCTGCTGGGCGTCGGATCTCCAGATGGATGGTTGTGCACACATATAAATGAAGCGGCCGAACGTTTAAAGGCCTCTTTAAAAATTTCGCGCGGGTGAACAATCGACGAATTTAGACTTCCGATAAACACAGTATGTTTATGAAGAACTTGATTTTTGGTATTGAGATAAAGACAAACGAAATTCTCCTGCGTCAAAAATCGCATATCTTCCATCACAAAATTCGCACCATCTTCCGGCGTGCGGATCACATAACGGTTGTCCGTCGTTTGATGGTGTAATCTAGTGCCGAGTTCTAAAGCAGCTAAAAGAGAGATCGCCTTCGCTTTTCCAACTCCTCGAATCTTTGACAATTCTTCAATCGAAGCTTCCTTCACAGAACGAAGACCACCAAATGTTTGTAAAAGTCTTGCGGACACTTGAAGAACTGATTCCTTTTTTGTGCCTGTTCTCAAAAGAATCGCGACAAGTTCATGGTTTGATAAGCTGCTTGGGCCATATTTGACAAATCGTTCGCGCGGCTTTTCATCATGAGGAAAATGCTTCAGCAGCATAGGGAAATGATTCAAGATCTACACTCCTTTTTTGATTCCTTCCCGTCATCAAAAAGGGGTGATACCAAATGTTTCAAGCACTCTGACTGTTTTAGCAATAGGGAGTCCTACAACGGAAAAATAATCACCGTCTATTTTTTGTACAAACAGGGCACCTTTTCCTTGAATGCCGTAGCTTCCAGCTTTATCAAGAGGCTCATCGGTTTCAATATAGCGGTCTATTTCATCTTGTGTAAGCGGCCAAAATGTCACGTCTGTCTGTTCATAAAATGTTTCTTTTCTATTCTCTGATTGAATCGTGACACCAGTCAAGACTTGATGTGTCTTACCTGACAATAATTGAAGCATTGAGGCTGCATCTTCCTTGTCTTTTGGCTTTCCAAGACATTTGCCATCAATTGCAACAATTGTATCTGCACCAATGATCACAGCTTTGGGATGTATTTTTTGAATATCATTTGCTTTTTGTTCTGCCAACCATTGGACGTTCTCAGCAGGAGAAAGGTTTCGATTTATTTCTTCTTTTAAATCACTTGCTTGAATGTCATAAGAAAACCCTGCTAAATCAAGCAATTCTTTTCTTCTAGGTGATTGAGATGCGAGTATTAACTGGTTCATGTTTGTTCATCCTTTCAGGGTTTAGCCTAAGAGGTAAGATACCCATTCATCCTATCAAATGAATATCTTACCGACAATTGACGAAAATGCAATTTTCATGTTCCTACATCATTATGTTGGAAGCAAAAGAAAAAAACTAGTCATTTTTTGACTAGTTTGGCTGTTAAAAACATGATTTTACGTATTTAGTTGATCTAATAGCGCTTGCTGAGATTTCCAGCCATTTTCAGCAGATGGATCATTTAAAAGCTGTACAGCTTTCAGCAAACTGCTTTTAGCTGGTGCATCGGTTGTTTTGGCATTTTCGAGTTCAGAAATCAGCTGAGTGACTTCTTTTTGATCCACATCATCTCCTGCAATCATCTTAGAGGATAAGACAGATGCCTTCTCTATTAAACCTGTCAGCTCATCCGGCACTTGAAACGAGAGCTCTTTTCCTCCCCATGCTTCAAAGTGCTGATCGATTAATTTTTTCCCAACGGCACTTGTCATGCCTTGTTCTGTGGCAAGCCCGGCAATCACATAATATCCATCATCCATTGATACCTTTTTACCTGCATATCCTGCCTCTTTTAAACTGTCAACTAAATCATCTGCTCCTTTTTCAGAAGAAAACTTTCCAGCCTGCACCACAAAGGTTGAAAAATGGCCTGATGCACTTTTTTCACCTTCATTGTCCTTTGACGTATCTGCAAGATCAGCCGGTGGTGCATCTCCCCCAGCTTTCGCCGAAGGCCCGCTTCCAGATGCTGAGACGCTGATATGATCGCCTCCTGATGGATTGGCAGATCCATCTTTACTTAAACTTAGTGCAAATACACCGAGGCCTGTCCCTAGAACGACTGCAAACACAATCGTTGTCATCACTCGTTTGAAGGGACCGCGGTTTTTACTGAACTTCTGGTCAAAAGAACCTTTTTTCTTTTGATAAGGTGTGACGACCTTTGGATCCGAATGGTAAATGTGATCAGCTGCATCGTCCCATTGAAAATCTTCTTCTTTCGGTTTGGACGGTTCTTCCTCGGAAGCGGCTGTCTCCTGTTCCGACTGCCTCTTTTCCTCCCAGTTCGAAAACGTCACTTGATCCCCTTGCTGTTTTTGAGGTTGATGATCTTCTTCATGCAGCATTTCTTCCTTGCCATTAATATTGACCTTTAACCCTTGTTTTTTTGCCTGCCTTTTTTTCACTGTCATTCCCCGCTTTCTGACATTGTTTGTAAGAAAGACCTTTCTGTCCAATGAAATAGCGCGAATGTAACCCGTCCTTCTTTCTGTTTCACACTTTAACATAGCCAATAAAAAAAAGAACAAGACTTTTGTCGGCAGGTTCAAAAAGTGTTCGCCAATTTTCTCATCCAAAAAAATGACCAATTGGGCTTAACAAATCACCACAAAAAAAGATAAAGCCAGAAAGAACAAGCGATGGCAGGAACAAAAGGAAAGGGTTCATTTGCCTTGTAAGAAAACACCTTTGCGTAAACCATTCCCGTGACAGACGAAAGAAAAAGAATGATCAGAAATGGCTTAAATCCGAAGCAAAATGCAAGCACACCAAATAGTTTGACATCCGCTCCCCCCATACTATTTGGCTTGAATTGTTCTAAACTATAAAACAAAAGAAGACAAATAAGAAGAGATGCCACTCCTTCCCACCAAATAAAAAGCGGTTCTTGCGTGCGGTATATGACGAAAAGAGGAAAAAAGAAGAGAAAGAGCTCGTTGGGTACTCTCATATAAAAAAGATCGCTCACGACAGCAATCACGAATAAACTACATAGACTCACAAGAAAAAGGCCCTCAAAAGAGAAACCAGCATGTCTATAAACGAGTAAAAAAAGGCCGCCTGTCAACAGCTCAACCAGTGGATAAAGCAAAGAGAGCCGGGTTCCACAATGCTTACATGACCCTTTCAATACAACATAAGAAACAAGCGGGAGCATGTCGTGAAAAGAAAGCGGCTCTTTACAAGCTCCGCAGTGTGAACGAGGAAAAAGAATAGACCGCTTCATTGGAAGCCTCTCACCAACTAGATGAAAAAATGACCCCATGACCATGCCTGTGAAAAACATAAAAAAATCAATCAAATTAGGTGACTCCTTCCGGAAATAGAATAGACCGGATTGTACCATAGCGATTCACCTTTGATCACCTTGCGAAAAAGTGATTTTCCCCCTCTCCTACATATCAAAAGAAAAAAGACGCGCATTGCATAGAAGCAATTTGCGTCTTTTCCTTACTGTAAAATACGACTTCGTACATCTGAGATAAAATAAAGGGAACCTGTCACCAGAATCATTGCTGCAGGGTCATCTCTTTTTTTCTGAATGAACTCAAGCACTGCACGAGGGTCTTCATCAAACGATCTTGCTTCTAAATGACTGCAAGCATAAAGCTTTTCAGCTGACTCAGCTCTTGGAAAGTCAAAGGAAACAAAATGAATCGATGAACTAATCCTTTCAAGCTTTTCGATCATTTGTTTGTAAGGTTTATCTTTTAACGCACTAAAACATACATGAACCTGTTTACTAGAAAAATGAGCTTGTACAGTTTCAATTAAACGGTCCATTCCTTCTTCGTTATGAGCACCATCTAAATAAACAAGAGGCTGATCTTGGATCTTTTCAAATCTTCCAGCCCACACCGCCTGCCGAATTCCTTCATACACTTGCTCATTTAGCACATGGATATATCCTTCTTGCTCCAGCCATTCGATCAGTAGAACGGCAAGGGAGGCGTTCTGCATTTGATGCGTTCCGATTAACCCTGTCTCTAGCTGCGAGTACTCCCTTTTTGGGGTAGTGAATGTGAAGCGTTCACCTGTTTCAGTCGGCTGCTGGTCCTTAAAGGTACAAGTATCATGTAAAGAGATAAACGGCGCATTCTTTTCTTCGGCTTTGTGTTGAATCACAGTAAGAGCTTCCGCTTGATGAACGGCCGTGATCATCGGTATCCCAGCTTTAATAATGCCAGCTTTTTCTGCGGCAATCTGATCAAGTGTGTCGCCTAAAATGGCCATATGATCGTGACCAATCGACGTAATTGCTGTTAAGATGGGCGCTGCCACATTTGTAGAATCAAGTCTTCCGCCAAGCCCTGTTTCCAAGAGGACAAAGTCTACTTGGTGCACATGGGCAAAATAAGCAAACGCACATGCTGTAATGATCTCAAACTCTGTTGCTGCACCAAGCTCTGTATCATCTAATTCATCAACTAAAGGCTTGATTTCGTTCACCAAACTCAGCCACTCTTCGTCCAAAATCGGCTCCCCATTTACACTAATTCGTTCATTGAACGTTAAAATAAATGGCGAGGTGAAGGTTCCAACTGAATAGCCCGCTGACTGTAAAATGGACCGAGTAAATGCAATCGTTGATCCTTTTCCGTTTGTTCCAGCCACATGCACCGCTTTTATTTTTTGTTCAGGATGGTCTAGTCTGTCCATCAGCCATTTCATTCGTTCAAGTCCCGGTTTGACACCGAAAGCGAGTCTGCTATGAATCCATTCAATGGCTTCATGATAGGTTGTAAACAATGTCATCTCTCATTTCATACGGAATTTTCAAAAAAGACGACTCCATTCCGTTAGGAGCCGTCTTTTCAACATTATGCTTTCAGCTCTTCAATACGTTTTTGAACAGCTTCGCGTTTTGCGACATAATCACGTTCTTTCGCACGCTCTTCTTCTACGACGCTTTCAGGCGCTTTTTTCATAAAACCTTCATTGCCAAGCTTTTTCTGAACTCGTTCCACTTCTTTTGTCAGTTTATCAAGCTCTTTTTGCAGACGGGCAATTTCTTCGTCTAAATTGATTAAACCTTCAAGCGGAAGAATGAGCTCTGCTCCAGAAATAACTGCTGTCATCGCTTTATCACTAGCTGGGACATCTGTGCCAATTTCAAGAACACTCGGATTCGTGAAGCGCTCAATATATGAACGATTTTTCTCTAAACGTTCCTGAACATCAGATGTAGATGCTTTGATATATAGCTCGACTTGTTTGCTCATTGGTGTGTTGACTTCACTGCGAATGTTACGAACAGAACGAATCAGTTCAACAAGCAGCTTCATGTCAGCAGAAGCTTGTTCGTCGGAAAGCTCCGGCTTCACTTCAGGCCATTTCGCAACCGTAATAGACTCACCTTCGTGCGGCAGATGCTGCCAGATTTCTTCTGTTAAGAACGGCATAAACGGATGTAAAAGTCTCATCGTTTGATCTAATACATACGCAAGGATCGAACGAGTCGTTTTCTTCGCCGCTTCATCTTCTCCATAAAGCGGAAGTTTCGCCATTTCAATGTACCAATCACAGAAATCATCCCAAATGAAGTTGTATAAATGTCTGCCCACTTCACCGAATTCATACTTGTCAGCAAGCTGTGTGACACTTTCAATTGTTTCATTTAAGCGTGTCAAAATCCATTGATCAGCGACTGATTTTTCTCCTGTTAAATCAAGCTCATCATACGTTAAACCATCCATATTCATGAGAGCAAAACGGGATGCGTTCCAAATTTTGTTCGCAAAGTTCCAAGTGGATTCAACCTTTTCAAAGCTAAAACGTAAATCTTGACCTGGAGAGCTTCCAGTCGCTAAGAAATATCTCAATGAATCCGCTCCGTACTTGTCGATGACCTCCATTGGATCAATTCCGTTGCCAAGTGACTTACTCATTTTACGCCCTTGTTCATCGCGGATAAGACCATGAATAAGGACATCTTTAAATGGTTTTTCTCCTGTGAATTCAAGGCCTTGGAAGATCATACGAGATACCCAGAAGAAGATGATGTCATAGCCTGTTACAAGCAGATTGGTTGGGTAGTAGCGCTTGAAGTCTTCACTTTCTGCATCTGGCCAGCCCATTGTAGAGAAAGGCCAAAGCGCTGAACTAAACCATGTATCAAGTACATCGTTATCTTGCTCCCAGTTTTCAATATCTTCTGGCGCATCAAGTCCCACGTATACTTCCTTCGTTTCTTTATGATACCAAGCCGGGATGCGGTGTCCCCACCATAGTTGACGAGAAATACACCAGTCACGAATGTTTTCCATCCAGTGTAAATACGTCTTTTCAAATCGGTCTGGAACAAATTGAACTTGCTCATCACCTTTTTGCAGATTGATGGCTTCATCTGCGAGCGGCTGCATTTTCACAAACCATTGTGTTGATAAATATGGCTCCACTACAGCGCCACTGCGCTCACTGTGACCAACTGAATGCATGTGGTCCTCAATTTTGAACAAAATGCCTTCTTCTTGAAGATCTTTCACAAGCTGTTTACGACATTCGAAGCGGTCCATTCCTTTGTATTGAAGTGCGTTTCCATTCATTGTGCCATCTTCATTCATCACAAGAATGCGCTCTAGGTTATGACGGTTTCCAAGCTCGAAGTCATTCGGGTCATGAGCCGGCGTAATTTTTACAGCTCCTGATCCAAATTCCATATCGACATAGTCATCCCCGACGATTGGAATCTCTCGGCCTGTAATTGGTAAAACAACTGTTTTCCCAATCAAATGCTGATAGCGTTCATCTTCAGGATGTACAGCGACTGCCGTATCTCCCAGCATCGTTTCAGGTCTTGTTGTCGCAATTTCAATCGAACCGGATCCATCTGCAAGCGGATATCTCAAGTGATAAAACGCACCTTGCACATCTTTGTAGATGACTTCAATATCAGAAAGGGCCGTTTTTGTTGCTGGGTCCCAGTTAATGATGTATTCTCCGCGATAGATCAATCCTTTTTCATACAATTGAACAAACACTTGGCGGACTGCTTTATTCAAGCCTTCATCTAATGTAAAACGCTCACGCGAATAGTCTAGACCTAGACCCATTTTCGCCCACTGGCTGCGAATAAAATCGGCATACTCTTCTTTCCACTTCCACGTTTCTTCTACAAATTTTTCACGTCCGAGATCATAGCGGCTCACGCCTTCTTCGCGAAGCTTCGCCTCTACCTTTGCTTGTGTTGCAATACCCGCATGGTCCATTCCTGGTAGCCATAAAACATCATAGCCCTGCATCCGTTTCATACGAGTCACGATGTCTTGAAGGGTTGAATCCCAAGCATGCCCTAAGTGTAATTTTCCTGTCACGTTTGGTGGAGGAATGACGACTGTATATGGATCTTTCGTTTTGTCATTTTGTGCTTCGAAGAATTTCCCTTCAAGCCAGTACGTATAGCGGTCTTTTTCAATCGCATTTGGATCGTACTTTGTTGGCATTTCTTGATTATTTGTTTCCATTTGTGTTACCTCCACATTTTTTCGGCTGATGAAACATAAAAAAAGCCTTCTCATCCTTATAAAAGGACGAAAAAGCTTTTTCGCGGTACCACCTTTTTTCACGAAACACTTAGACGTGTCCCGTACTCTCTAAAGGATAACGGGGATCTCCCGAATTTCTCTACTACATGTTTCAAGAAATTAAGCTCACAGGCGACCTTCCAAACAAGTGCATCCTAGAAAACCTTTCAGCTATTGGTTTCCCTCTCTTTAGGGTCTTGCTCGTACTCTTCCTGATCCACGCTTACGATATATCACGTTCATCAGCTTATACTCATCTTTTATTAATATTACTAAATGCCTTTTGTTTTCGTCAATCATCTTTTCCGCTTTTCTTCTTCTTTATACAAATTGGGCAGGCACCCTTTGCCTCTTTGCCCATATGATAATAACAAAATAAAGAAGGAGGGCGTTTTATTTTGAAAAAGATCAATCCTTACACACTCCCCCCATGGCTTAGACAAATTCGGGCAGTTGCCTCCCAAGTCGTTCTCCCGATTGCCATATTTCAAGGCTTTCGCACGATCATTTTTCCCACAACATTTGACGTCCTCATCTTAGGAATTCTTATATTTCTCGCCTGTGCCTTTCACCTTGATTGGTTTTAAGAGAGCTGAAAGCTGCAGGCTCACTCTTATGTATAGGTCCCTCGCTAGACATTTCATAGCGCAACAGCAAACAACCTCGTCACTCTTCTGATGACGAGGCATTTTGTTCTTCTTCAAGGCGTCTAGCCTGCTCAATTTCGTGTATTTTCATGACGGTCGGCTCAGAATTTTTCATTTGCCAATACGCCCTTAACAGCTCCTGACAACTTTCCATCTCATCCTGTCCGCCTGCTTCATAGGCTTTCACCGTATCAAACAAACCCTGCGGATAAGCGAGGTAGCTCAAGAACAAATGAATCTCTTCCTCACGAAGTTTATTTCCCTTTTGATACGTATAAAACAAGGATGTGCATTCAGGACAAGGAGTAGGGTAGGTTTTGAATGTACGATAGTAAAAGGTCAAAAGGTCATAAATGGGGGCAGCCTTTTTGGACCGCTCAAAATTGGTGAAATGTCCTGTACCTACATCATTGTACAAAAAGTGATGGATCGACAATTGCCCATGGTTTAACACAATACGTGTCGTCTCTTGGTCTTTCATTTCCTCATGCCAATCCTCTAAACGTTCAAGTGCAAATTCACTTGCAGACATCGCTTCTGAAAAATACATAGCAGCAGCCAGCTCAAATGGCGACATATACCATGTTTGTTCTGCCCGCTCGATAAATCGTTCATACATGTCTTTCTCTGTTTCCCATTTGCTTTTCATTTGGGTGTAGTGAGCTTCTATTTCCTGCTCAGTAATGTCCATCATGACTTCTGTTCGTTTATGAAGTCTTGCAATCTCTTGAAATAAATATTCATGTTTATCGTCCTGCTCTTCTCTCTTTTCATTCGTCAGCCACGGCATAAGGTAATACGTGTACTGGCTTTCTCGTTGATTTGAGAAAAAGGAACCGCTCTTCGTGCGATAAATCGGCACAAAGGAGCGATAGCCTTTTGATTCTAGTTCAAGCATTTGCTCTGTAAATTGCATTTGTCGATGGGGTTTTACTCGCTTTAGTGCAAATACGCCCTGCTTTGTATACACTCTAACGACAGCTGGACTGACAGGTTCGATATATTCAGCCTCAAGCCCATATTCGTATAGGACAGATTGGATTTCATCCACGTTCTCTCACCACATTTTCTCGGTCCATCATCTCATACTATGCATTGCTTTTTTGATATTCAGGAATATAAAGAATCTGCCCTTCTTCAAGCTCTGCATCCACCGACAATGAATTCGTTCGAAGGAGCTGCTGCACATTCAACTGATATCGCTCACAAATACGATCGACCGTATCTTCTTGCTGAACTATACATATTTTCATGCGAGAAAAATCTTCCTCCTCCTGCTTAGCGAACAGCTTCGTTAAATAAAGAGAATTCTCACTGCCAGACGCTTCTCTCTGGTCATGTTCAAACTCCTCAGCTTCTTGAGCTGATTCATACACCTTTGGTGCTTCACGTTCATATAATCGTTCGAACTGATAGCTGTCATCCCGCTCTTCCTGCGTCTGTTCCATCTGATAAGCAGGTGATTCAAAGGCTGGATAAGCTGGCGGCTCTTCTTCTTCCTTGCTCTCTGCTTCAGGGTCTTTCCTCACTTCCACCTCAAAGAACGTATCATCCCGCTCCTCTTCTTCTAACAGTTTAGGCGGGTCAAAGAATGGCGGCTCTTGTACTTGAGCTTCTGGGAAGGAACGATACCCAAGCGTCACGGCTTCTTCTTCCTCATATTCCTCCTCTTCTTCTGCTTCTTCCACCATCACCGTCTCGATGTCTATTTCATCCTCTTCTTGTTCAGTTCGCGCTTCATGTTGCAAAACGGCCTGCTGTTCTGCATTTTCTTCATGCTCTTCACGTGGCAGCATTTCTTGCTCTTCATACTCAGACTGCGCCTGATATTCATAAGTGACATCGCCATATTCCTCTTCAGCACGATGGACAAATTCATATGGCTCTTCTACAAGCGGTTCAGGCGTTCCTTCATCTAACAGACCTTCAATGGCCAAATCAGCCTGAATCGTGAGCAAACGGCTTTCTGTCAGCTGGTAATCAAATGCATCAATAAACACAAATACAT
This sequence comes from Bacillus sp. Leaf49, assembly GCF_001426125.1. NCBI lineage: Bacteria > Bacillati > Bacillota > Bacilli > Caryophanales > Bacillaceae > Bacillus > Bacillus sp. Leaf49. Next base: position 89,422 of record NZ_LMRK01000026.1, read on the forward strand.
CATTTAAATGACTAATTTTGTTCTTGGGGATCGTGATATCCACCGGAAATTGATGCAGCAGCTCAGCCGTTCCGTCCTCTCTTACCTTCACCTCATCAGCCTGCCTGTATGATGCATAGGAACTGGATTCACCCATTAGCTCCTCTTGATTTATGTTGTATTCTCCTGTTAGCTCGAGTGAACCTCTAATGGAAACATAATCATTCACTTCTTGAACGAGAATGTCAGGATCGAGAGAAATTGACAGCAGCTCACTGACTTCCTGTCCGTTTTTGAAATAAATGGACTCTTCTACCGAAAACTGTAATCGATTGTTTTGAGACAAGTCGGTGTCCTCCTTTCATCTAATCCTTCAAAATAAAATTAGATGTCAATACAGGTGTATGAAGGAGGCGGTGAAAATATGATTGGTTTTATGCAAAGCAAAAAGCCGATATGTCTCCATATCGGCTCAGCGTGTAGACAAACCCTCGCATTCGGTGTCAGTCCTGCGCGCTGGTGCTCACGAATGTCAAATTCGCTCCGCTCCAGTACTCGTCCTTCCTAGACTGCAAAGGTTTTCTTTCACGCTGAAAAAAAGACAAAGGGCTAAAATAAAGTTCATTTTAACCCTTTGTCAACGATCTAAGCTGATATGTCTCCATATCGACTTTTGGTTACTGAGCTAATTTTTGAAATACCTTTTCAACTGTCTCAATCGTATACTCGATGTCTTCATCCGTATGAGCAGTTGATAGGAACAGCCCTTCGAATTGTGAAGGTGGAAGGAAGATGCCGTGATCAGCCATTTCCTTGTAGAATTCAGCGAATAAAGCGAGGTCAGCTGTTTTCGCTGTATCGTAATTGACGACTTGTTCGTTTGTAAAGAAGAATCCAATCATGGAACCTGCACGGTTAAATGTTAGTGGAATCCCATGTGCTTTCGCCGCTTTTGAAATGCCTTCTTCCAAACGATCTCCTTTGCGTCTAAACTCTTCATAAGACTCAGGTGTCAGCTGTTTTAATGTTTCAAGACCTGCTGTCATCGCAAGCGGGTTACCGGATAACGTTCCTGCTTGATAAATCGGGCCGCTTGGCGCAATTTGTCTCATAATGTCCGCTCTACCGCCATAGGCACCAACTGGCAGACCGCCTCCGATGACTTTACCAAGACATGTCAGATCAGGCGTAATGCCAAAATAACCTTGTGCACAATGATAATCCACACGGAAGCCTGTCATGACCTCATCAAAAATGAGTAAAGAGCCATATTGCTCAGTGATGTCTCTCAATCCTTGCAAGAAACCTTCCTGCGGAGGGACAACACCCATATTTCCTGCAACTGGTTCTACAATGACACCTGCAATGTCGTCTCCAAATTCTTCAAAAGCGACTTTGATGCTTTCTAAATCATTGTATGGAACGGTGATCGTATTGCTTGCTGTACCTTCAGGGACACCAGGGCTATCCGGAAGTCCAAGCGTTGCCACACCCGAACCAGCTTTAATGAGCAAAGAATCACCGTGGCCATGATAACAGCCTTCAAATTTCACAATTTTGTTTCTGCCTGTAAAACCACGTGCTAGACGAAGCGCACTCATCGTCGCCTCTGTTCCAGAGCTGACCATACGAATGACCTCAATAGAAGGAACTCGTTCTGATACAAGCTTAGCTAATTCATTTTCAACTAAAGTAGAAGCACCGAAGCTTGTACCATGTTCAGCTACTCGCTGAATACTTTCAACCACACGGTCATTTGTATGCCCTAAAATAAGCGGTCCCCATGATAAGACGTAATCAATATATTCATTTCCGTCAATATCGTATATTTTTGCGCCTTTGCCTCGTTCCATAAAAATCGGGTCTGTATTGACTGATTTAAATGCGCGCACAGGGCTGTTCACACCACCCGGCATTAACTGCTGCGCTTCTTTAAATGCTTGCTTTGACTTTTCATAGCTACGTCCCATTTCAACGTCCTCCTGTCTATCCGTTCTTTATTCTGAGAGCCATTTTGCTGCATCTTTTGCATGATACGTAATGATTAATTCTGCGCCTGCACGTTTCATGCTAGTCAGCATTTCAAGAACAAGCTCTTTTTCAGAAATCCACCCATTTTGAGCTGCTGCTTTGACCATTGCATACTCTCCGCTCACATTGTACGCAACAACAGGAAGTGTAAATTCATTTTTCACATCACGCATGATATCTAAGTATGAAAGTGACGGCTTCACGATCAGGAAGTCAGCGCCTTCTTCTACATCAGACTGCGCTTCTCTCAGTGCTTCTAAGCGGTTTGCAGGGTCCATTTGATACGTTTTACGATCTCCAAACTGCGGTGTGCTATGCGCCGCATCACGAAACGGACCGTAAAAAGCACTTGCATATTTCACAGCATATGACATGACAGGCACATGAACAAAGCCGGCCTCATCGAGCGCCTCACGAATTGCGATAACAAAGCCATCCATCATATTTGATGGAGCAATGATATCTGCACCTGCACGAGCCTGACTGACAGCGGTTTTCGCTAAGAGCTGAAGAGATTCATCATTTAAAATTTCTCCATCTTCAACGATTCCGCAATGTCCGTGATCTGTATATTGGCATAAGCAAGTATCAGCAATGACCACAAGCTCAGGGAAATGCTTTTTGATTTCAAGCGTTGCTCTTTGAACAATCCCATGATCGTGATAAGCTTCACTGCCTACATGGTCTTTATGGTCTGGTACCCCAAAAACAATGATAGATTTAATCCCAAGGTCAACAAGCTCTTGGACTTCTTCTTTCACAAGATCAACTGAAATGTGATAGACACCCGGCATTGAAGGGACTTCTTTCCGGACATTCTCTCCCTCTACAAAAAAGATGGGATAAATGAAATCAGAGGGCCTTAAAAATGTTTCTCTCACCAATTCTCTCATTCCTGCGCTTGTACGCAATCTGCGGTGTCTGTTAAATTTCATCATTGGTTCAACTTCCTTTCAGATAAACGGCACATCAAATCAAGCATCCCGTCTATCGTATAAGTATCTGGGGTTTCAGAAGAAATCCCGTATTGAAGCAGTGCCTCTTGTGTAAGAGGACCGATGCTCACAAAACATGTGTCTGATGCAGCTAATCTATCGATATCAGCCTCCATGGCGTGCATAAAAGAATGAACAGTGGAGGAGCTTGTAAATGTAATAAAATCAAATGATTGCTCCATCATTGCCGACTTGAGTGCGATAATTCCGTCCTCATCCTTCACTGTTTCATATATAATCCACTCTTTTACATCAATGCCAAGCGGAACGAGGGTATTCTTCACCACATCTCGTGACAGATGGCCTTTTGCTACAAAGACACATTCTTCTGGGTGTACATGATCAATTAAAGCATCTGCCAGTTCTTCTGCTATAAATCGCTCTGGAACCACATCCACTTTTAGGCCGTGCTGCATCAGATAGGCAGATGTTTTTTCACCTACGGCCGCCACTTTCAAGTGGGATAAGCTTTGATGTAATTGATGCTTCTCTATATAACTAAGAAAAAAAGACGCACCATTTACACTCGTAAACACAAGCCAATGGCTTGCTTCTAAATCTTCTAAAAATGCCTTCGCTTTTTCTTTTGTCAGCGTTGGTTCAAACCTGATAAGAGAGGTTAAAACAGCATGGCCGTTCAGCGCTTCAATTTTCTGCTGAAACGCACCCGCTTGACGTTCATTTCGAGTGACAAGCACCGTCTGTCCGTAAAGCGATTTGGCTATCGTCATTGGGAAGACAGATCCTTTTTCACCTTGTCGATCAAATCTTTTGCTCCCTTATCCGCCATTTGCTTCGCACATGCTGTTCCGATTGCCTCAGGGTCAGTACCTGTTACGGTTTCTCGAATAATCGTATGGCCGTCCGCAGATGCCACAAGACCTGTCAATTCAATTTCATCACGCTCATTCATCGTTGCGTAACCAGCGATCGGCACTTGACAGCTTCCATCCATTTGCTTAAGGAAGGCTCTTTCAGCAAGGACCGTTTTCTTTGTATACTCATTTGTGAATTGAGCTAACAGCTGCAAGAGCTCTTCGTCATCTCCCCGACATTCTATCGACAATGCGCCCTGCCCCACAGCAGGAAGGCAAGTATCAGGAGATAAAAATTCCGACACGACTTCTTGACTCCAGCCCATTCTAGACAATCCGGCAGCCGCTAGAATAATCGCATCATACTCTTCATTTTTCAGTTTTTCGAGTCTCGTATCAATGTTTCCACGGATCCATTTAATCTCAAGATCTGGTCTCTTCTGAAGAAGCTGGGCACTGCGCCGTAAGCTGCTCGTTCCCACAACCGCTCCCTTTGGTAGTTCATGAAGACGGAGATGATCCTTTGAAATCAACGCATCCCGCACATCTTCACGCTCAGGAATACAGCCGATGACTAAACCTTCCGGAAGAGAGGCCGGCATATCTTTCATGCTGTGTACTGCCATATCGATATCATGGTTCAGCATTGCTTGTTCAATCTCTTTAACAAACAGACCTTTTCCGCCAACCTTTGATAAGGTCACATCTAAAATTTGATCACCCTTTGTCACAATCTCTTTAATTTCAAAAGAATAAGAAGGGTTTAGTTCAGACAACTTTTGAATGACCCATTTTGTTTGTGTAATCGCAAGTTTGCTTCGTCTAGAACCTACTTTAATTGTACGCATTACGTCTTCCTCCCGACAATGCCCTTAAGACTCATCATTATTGAAACCAATGAAAGGTTGATAAGCTACCAAGCAGAAAATAATTGATCATCAGCACAAGAAATGAAGCGACATTCCATCGCGCCACGATTTTGCCCTGCATATTTCTCACCAGTCTAATGTATAAGTAAAAGCCGTATAAAAACAGCATAATAAACGAACCGAGCACCTTTGCATCTGTCCAGTACAACGTATCATACGAGATATATGCCCATATAATGCCAAGAATTAAACTAAGCAAGAGCATCGGCACGCCAATAATATTTAAGACATACGCCATGTGATCAAGCTTTGATAAGTCTTCAATTCTCAAAAGCCATTTTCCCCACTTTTTCTTTTTCAGCAAACGATATTGAAATAGATAGAGGAGTGAAAAAGCAAATGAAAGTGAAAAAGCGCCGTATGATAAAATGGCCATCGTAATATGAATGACGAGCAGCTCACTCGTCAGCTTTCCCGTCAGTTCGGCAGAATGAAGATCGGATGGTGTAAAGGTGTGAATCGCCATCATGGAAAAACCAATCACATTTGTAAAAAACACAATAAATTCAACACGTAATACTTTTGTCAAAACAAGTGACAATGTCACAAGCACCCACGTATAAAAATATAACCCCTCTGCTACATTCAACACAGGGAATCGGTCTGTTTCCATCATAATATAAAACATGTAGACTGTTTGCAGCAGCCAGACAATAGAAAGCAACCAGAAAGCCATTTTTCCAGCCTTCCGGTTGTGTTGAAGAAAATCTATGAAATAGAACAAGACACTGAGTGCATAGATCAAGATCGTCGCTTCACCTAGTCTCGCTACAATGGATTCCATCATCGCCTAATCACTCACTGGCAACTGTAGCAAGGCCTTGTGCCATATTTGTTTTAAACAGCTGAAATGCCCCTTGCTCCACCTGCATCGGCTCTGCCTTTTGCTCTTCATCTTCAACCTGTAAATCAAAGATTTCTTTAAAGAGTAAAAGTTTTTCCTCTGCATTCGGCTCCCCGGCAATTTCTTTGGCCTTTAAGATAGGATCTTTCAGCATTTGATTGATGATGCTTTTCGTATGTTTATTTAACAGCTTCATTTCACGATTTGTGAGGTTTGGAAGCTTTCGTTCGATGCTTTGCATCGTATCCGCTTGAATCGAGAGTGCTTTTTCTCTTAAAGCAGAAATCACAGGAACCACTCCGAGCGTATTAAGCCATTGCTTAAATTCCACAATTTCAGCTTCGATGAGAAGCTCCACCTCTTCAGCTACTGCACGTCGCTCTTTCAGGTTGGCTGCCACAATGCCCTCAAGATCATCAATGTCATACAAAAAAGCACCTTCTACTTCAGAAATAGCTGGATCTAAATCACGTGGTACTGCAATATCCACCATGAATAGAGGTCTGCCTTTTCTCTGTTTGTTCGCTTTTTCGACCATTTCTTTTGTGATCACAAATTGTTTAGCCCCAGTAGAGCTAATTAAAATATCCGCTTCAGATAAAGTTTTTTCTAATTGATTCAAGCTCTTAGGCTCTCCTGAAAAACGGCCGGCCAGTTCTTTGGCCTTTTCGAACGTTCGATTGATGACTGTTACCTGGCCAATTCCTTGACCTTGAAGGTTTTGAGCCGCCAGCTCGCCCATTTTACCCGCACCAAGAATAAGGACATGTTTATCAGAAAGACGTCCAAAGATTTTTTTGGCAAGTTCCACTGCCGCATAGCTGACAGATACAGCATTAGACGCAATATCTGTTTCCGCATGAGAGCGTTTCGCAACTGTTACCGCCTGCTTAAACAAATAATTGAAAACGGTACCAATGGTCTTCTCCTCTTGAGCGACTTTAAAGCTTGAGCGCACTTGACCGAGTATTTGTGTTTCACCAATGACCATAGAATCAAGTCCACAGGCAACTCGGAATAAATGCTCAACCGCTCCATCATTTTCATAAAACTTCAAATATGGAGAGACATCTTCTTTTTCTAAACCGAACCAATCTGCTAAAAATCTTTTTATATAAAACCGACCAGTATGAAGCTGATCTACAACTGCGTAGATCTCTGTTCGATTACATGTTGAGATGACGATATTCTCTAGAATGCTTTTTTCTTCTTTAAGCTTGGACATCGCTGTTCCGAGCTCGCTCGGTTCAAAGCTCAGCTGTTCCCGTATCTCAACAGGGGCTGTTTTATAATCTAAACCCACAACAAGAATATGCATAACTTCAGCTTGCACCCCCAACGCCCTGTCTAATTTATAATAATTACAATATAGAATTTATTATTTATAATGATTATAACATATATTCATTTTTAACTGGATAAAAATTGTGAACAGATTTCAAAAATGTTGTGATATAGTAGAAAAATGTTCGACATCGAATGCCATATCATCACTTCAAGCAATTTACCAGATTTGGCGCGTGCGGACAAATGATCTGCTTATAAGAAGGTGACATCTTTGAAGAAGAAATCTATTTTGCTGCCGCTCACTTTGCTGGCTGTAGCACTATATGCCATTCTCTCAGGAGATCAATTTGACATTTGGAAAGATCAGGAGAAATGGTATACACTTGTACTGCTTTTTGGCCTTGCTTTCTTATATCAAGGAAAGAAGGAACAGGAAACCTCTCATGTGTTTATCGGTATGCTCATGACAGGCCTTGCGCTACACTTTATCCTTCAGCCGAAATTAGAACACTGGCCAGATACATTTACGATGATTGTGTTCATCGTCGGCCTCGCACTTTTGATGAAGTCATCACAGAAAAAGGAATATCGAATAGAAAGTATTGTTCTCATTGCACTCGGTCTATTCCTTTATTTCTTTCAACAAATTACAAAGCAACTTAGCACACTTTCCATCCCTACTTCCGGTTTTGAATTGTACTGGCCATATGTATTGATTGCTGTCAGTCTCCTCTTATTATTTTTAAAAAGGAAATAACTTATACAATAAAAAGGCATCTGCATATAGCAGATGCCTTTTTTTAGCTGTTAATCTTCGCAAGGATCGCATTCCAGGCTTCGTCTTTTCCCTTTTTTGTTTCAGAAGAGAAAAGGATTAATTCATCTGAAGGGTTAATGTCGAGTGTCTGTTTGACGACTTTCGCATGCTTTTCCCATTTGCCTTTTGGAATTTTATCGGCCTTTGTCGCAATAATGATCACAGGAACTCCATAATATTTAAGGAATTCATACATGTTCACATCATCTGCAGATGGCTTATGACGCAGATCCACAATTTGGACGACTGCTTTTAACTCTTCACGCATTGTAATATACGTTTCGATCATTCTCCCCCATGCTTCGCGCTCTGTTTTTGATACTTTGGCAAAGCCATAACCTGGGACGTCCACAAAATGGAGCATATCATTAATAATGTAAAAATTAAGCGTCTGGGTCTTTCCTGGTTTAGAAGACGTACGCGCTAAATTTTTCCGATTAATCAATGAGTTAATGAACGAGGACTTTCCAACATTTGATCGTCCAGCAAGTGCGATCTCAGGCAGTCCCCCGCTCGGGTACTGCTCTGGTTTCACCGCACTAATGACGATATCTGATTTTGTTACTTTCATCTTCCCTCTCCTACTAACGCTTTCTCAAGCACCTCATCTAAATGTGAAACCGGAATAAAAGTTAATCCTTCTCTCACACTTTCAGGAATATCATCAATATCCTTCTCATTGTCCTTTGGAAGAATAATCGTTTTCAGTCCTGCACGATGTGCGCCTAATGCTTTTTCTTTTAATCCGCCAATCGGAAGCACTCTTCCTCTTAACGTAATTTCTCCTGTCATGCCAACCTCTTTTGAAACAGGACGTCCTGTGAGTGCTGATACAAGAGCCGTCGCAATGGTAATACCAGCTGATGGCCCGTCCTTTGGAACCGCCCCCTCTGGAACATGGATATGAATATCGTGCTTTTCATTAAATTGAGGATCAATGTTCAGTTCATCTGCTTTTGAACGGATATAACTGAATGCCGCCTGCGCAGATTCTCTCATGACATCACCGAGCTTACCTGTTAGCAAAAGCTTGCCTTTACCCGGCGAGAGTGAGACCTCAATGGACAAGGTGTCTCCGCCAACTGTGGTATATGCAAGGCCTGTGACAACGCCGACCTGATCGGTCGTTTCCGCCTGACCATAACGGTAAAGTCTTTTTCCGAGGAATTCAGATAAGTTCTTTTCCGTCACTGTGATGCGTTTGCGGTCTTCAGCCACAATTGCTCTTGCCGCTTTTCGGCAAATCGCCGCAAGCTGACGCTCTAATCCGCGGACTCCTGCTTCTCTCGTGTAATAGCGAATCATATCGTAAATCGCTGCTTCACGAAGCTGCAAGTTCCCTTTCTTTAATCCGTGCTCCTTTAGCTGCTTCGGCAGAAGGTGATCTTTCACAATTTCTGCTTTTTCAACTTCCGTATACCCTGCAATCGTGATAATCTCCATTCTATCACGAAGTGGACCTGGAATGGTTGCTAAATTGTTGGCAGTTGCGATAAATAAGACTTGAGACAAATCAAATGTCTCTTCAATATAATGATCGCTAAAGTTATGATTTTGCTCTGGATCTAACACTTCAAGCATCGCAGAAGACGGATCTCCTCTAAAGTCAGAAGACATTTTATCAATTTCATCTAAAAGAAAGACCGGATTCATCGTGCCCGCCTTGCTCATCCCGCGAATGATACGGCCCGGCATCGCACCTACATAGGTTCTTCGATGACCACGAATCTCAGATTCATCACGTACACCGCCAAGAGAGATACGGATAAACTTTCGATCGAGTGATTTAGCAATGGATTTTGCAAGTGACGTCTTCCCTACCCCAGGAGGTCCTGCCAAGCAAAGAATCGGTCCCTTTAATGAATTTGTTAGTTTTTGAACAGCAAGATATTCGAGTACCCGCTCTTTTACTTTTTCAAGCCCGTGGTGCTCGTCATCTAAAATTTCGCTTGCAAGCTTTAAATCTAGACGATCTTCTGTATATGTGCCCCACGGCAGATTGATCAGCCAATCAATATAATTGCGAATGACAGAACTCTCAGCAGAGCTTGAAGGGATTTTTTCATAACGGTTCAGTTCTTTTAAAGCCGTTTCACGAACGGAATCTGGCATGCCGGACTCTTCAATTTTAGCCATAAGCGTACTGACTTCGCCTGTTTTCCCCTCTTTGTCTCCAAGCTCTTTTTGAATAGCTTTCATTTGTTCGCGTAAATAATATTCTTTTTGCGTTCGCTCCATTGAACGTTTGACACGCTGGCCAATTTTCTTTTCAATCTCTAGCACTTCTTTTTCATTGTGAATCAGACTGATGACCCGGTTCAACCGTTTTTTGACATCGACTGTTTCCAGCACTTCTTGCTTGTCTTTTAATTTCAAAGGCAGGTGGGAAGCGACGATATCCGCCATTCTTCCAGGTTCTTCAATATCCGTCACCGTTGCATATGTTTCAGCTGAGATTTTTTTTGAAATTTTTATGTACTGATCAAAGTGATCTAACAAAGTGCGCATGAGTGCTTCTGCTTCTGCGTCCTTTAATTCTTCTTCTGTCAACTCTTTAATATCGACTGACGTATAGTCTTCTAGCTCCATGTAGGATTCGATCTGCGCTCGATTTAAGCCTTCGACGAGCACACGGATCGTTCCATTTGGCAGCTTCAGCATTTGTTTAATTTTTGTGTAGGTGCCGACTTTGAAAATTTCCTCTTCACCTGGTTCATCTATTGAAATTTCCCGCTGTGTTGCTAGAAAAATCATATGATCGTTCATCATGGCCTGTTCTAATGCTTGAACAGACTTTTCGCGCCCAACGTCCAAATGCAAGACCATTGTTGGATAAACAAGCAAGCCTCGCAGTGGAAGGAGCGGAACATTCTTTTTGATTTCATCTGCCATGTTGATAGACACCTCCGTCACTAGTATGAATCATTATAATATACCTGTTTCAGTCTTGTACAATGTAAAAGACTTGAGAAATGATGATCTTACCGTAGTATACCCTTTCTTTTTATCTTGAAAAAGAAAAAAAGATCTATTTCACTAAAAAATCCCCATATGAGATGGGGATTAAACAGATTTCCTTTTCATTTCTTCTTCTAGTCCATCTTTCTTCTCATCTGGCGGATTGACCAAGCACTGATCTAGCACTTCTTGGAAGTGCTTCACAGGCACAATCGTCACCCCTTCAATCTCTTTTAAGATCGACTGCTGATTGTCATAAGGGATGATCACTGTTTTGACACCCGCTTGTTTGGCTGCCTTGATTTTTGGTATGACACCGCCAATCGGCTTCACCTGACCTTGTAATCCAATCTCACCGGTCATCGCCGTTAAATGATTAATCGGGATTTGATGAATGGCTGAGAAAATGGCTGTGGCCATCGCAATTCCAGCAGATGGCCCATCAATCGGGGCACCAGCCGGAAAATTAATGTGGATATCATATTCATTTGTTCGTATGCCTAAGTTTCGAAGCACGGTTAAGACATTTTCAACTGAGCCCTTCGCCATACTTTTCCGTCTGATCGATTTCGACTGATTGCCGATGCTTTCTTCTTCCGCAATACCTGTAATATTGATACTGCCTTTTTCAAGCGCTTTACAAATGTTCACTTCAATTTCAAGCAGAGCCCCGCTGTTCGGTCCATACACGGCAAGACCATTTACTACTCCTACCTTTGGCTTTTCCGGTACTTTTTGTTCATATCTTGGTGTCAGCTGGCTTGAATGAATGACCCATTCTACATCGGCGATCGTAATATCTTTTCGGTTTTCAGTGACAGCCATACCTGCGGCGATCTGTACCATGTTGACCGCTTCACGTCCATTTTTCACATAAGATGTTAACAGGTTCAGTCCTTCGTCACTTAATTCCTTCTGTATTTTCTCGACTGCTTTAGCTGCAACAATTTTCAGCTCATGCTGATCCAAATCCTTGAAGAAAATCTCCAAACATCTTGATCGAATAGCCGGCGGAATTTCGTCCGGTGTTCTTGTTGTAGCGCCAATCAGTCGAAAATCAGCGGGCAACCCATTTTGAAAAATATCATGGATGTGATTCGGGATTTGCGTATTTTCTTCACTGTAATAAGCACTGTCTAAAAACACTTTTCGATCTTCTAGCACTTTGAGCATTTTGTTCATTTGAATCGGATGCAGTTCTCCAATTTCATCGATAAAGAGAACGCCCCCATGAGCATGTGTGACGGCTCCTTGTTTCGGCTGCGGAATGCCGGCCTGTCCCATGGCCCCTGCTCCTTGATAAATGGGATCATGTACAGAACCAATCAAGGGGTCTGCGATGCCTCGTTCATCAAATCTTGCCGTTGTGGCATCAAGCTCAACAAATACTGCATCTTTTTTAAATGGTGAATCAGCGTGACGCTTCGCCTCTTCCATCACTAGACGGGCAGCAGCTGTTTTTCCAACACCAGGCGGCCCGTAGACGATGACATGTTGCGGGTTCGGTCCACACAGGGCAGCTTTAAGTGCACGTATACCGTCTTCCTGCCCTACAATATCTTGAAACCCCTTTGGCCGGACTCTCTCTGATAAAGGTTCACTCAGTTTAATGGATCGCATCTTTCTGAGTGCTTCCATTTCTTTTTTTGATTCTTTATCGATCGTCACCTTTTGTGTGCGCTGATTTTTCAGTAAGTTCCAAAAGTACAACCCGATGACGATACCAAAGAACAGTTGTATGAATAATACGATTCCTGTCCAGCTCAATCGGTGCTCCCTCCTTCATCTATCGTTATGTATTGGTTTCTGTCTGCTAGTATTTCCTAGAGCTGGACGGAATAAACACAACTTCCACGATAAATAAAAAACTCCTGAATCAAACGATTCAGGAGTCATCAAACGGGCTTATGCCGATGTTTTTGTATCTTTATTCACGACTGTACCGTCTTTTAAGACAAGACGAGGCGGCTCACCATCAGCAACCGTTTCACCAGTAATGACACATTTCTCAATATCATCACGAGATGGAAGATCAAACATCACATCAAGCATGATGCCTTCAATGATGGAGCGAAGACCACGAGCTCCTGTTTTACGCTCAATTGCTTTTTTCGCAATTTCGCTAAGAGCATCTTCTTCAAACTCAAGCTCAACATCATCAAGCTCAAGCATTTTTGTATATTGCTTAACGAGCGCATTTTTAGGCTTCGTCAAGATTTCTACAAGTGCTTTTTCATCTAACGGCTCTAGGCTTGCAATAACCGGAAGACGACCGATGAATTCTGGGATTAAACCGAAGCGAAGTAAGTCTTCTGGCAGAACTTTTGATAGAAGGACTTCTTTTTCAAGATCTTCAATTTTATTTTCCGCACCGAATCCAATGACTTTTTGACCTAGGCGGCGTTTGATGATTTGCTCAATGCCGTCAAAGGCTCCACCACAAATGAAGAGGATATTTGTTGTATCAATTTGAATGAATTCTTGATGAGGATGCTTACGTCCACCTTGAGGCGGTACACTAGCGACTGTTCCTTCAAGAATTTTCAAAAGGGCTTGCTGTACACCTTCCCCAGATACATCACGAGTGATAGAAGGGTTTTCTGATTTTCTTGCTACTTTATCGATCTCATCGATGTAGATAATGCCTTTTTCAGCTTTTTCTACATCATAATCTGCTGCTTGGATCAGCTTTAGTAAAATATTCTCTACGTCTTCCCCAACGTAACCTGCTTCTGTTAAAGACGTCGCATCTGCAATCGCAAATGGAACATTTAAAATACGTGCAAGCGTTTGAGCAAGTAATGTTTTACCGCTTCCTGTAGGTCCAATCATAGAAATGTTACTTTTCGAAAGCTCAACATCATCAATCTTACTGTTGGAATTAATCCGCTTGTAATGGTTATAAACCGCTACAGCTAAGGATTTCTTCGCATTCTCTTGTCCGATGACATATTCATCAAGAATTTCCCGGATTTCATGAGGTTTCGGAACATCCTTGAATTCAACTTCTTCCTCAGTACCGAGCTCTTCTTCAACTATTTCCGTGCAAAGCTCGATACATTCATCACATATATATACGCCAGGTCCTGCGACCAGTTTACGCACTTGATCTTGCGTTTTTCCGCAAAACGAGCATTTTAATTGACCTTTTTCCTCGTTGAATTTAAACATTCTTTCACCCCTTATTCTTCTTCACTTGCCTGTAGCTAACAGTCAGCTACCCTTCTGGGTCCAGTATGTATGCATTTTACCATACTTTCCTAAAAGACGGTAATGATGTGTTTGTAACACTGCACATTGAGATATGTATGACAGAAAGATGCGACTTACACTATCGTTTCCAAAAGAAGCGATGATAAGTCAAAAATTGTACAAAACAAGGCACGAGTCACTCGCGCCCTGTTTTATTATTATGCACCATATTAACGGTTTTCTACAAGAAAATCAATTGCTTTACGAACTTTTAAATCTTCTTTCATTGCTTCAGTAGAACCGATCGCTTGTTTGATATTTTCAACTGGCATGTTGTATGCTTCAGCCATTTTTGAAAGTTCTTCTTCCACTTCTTCATCAGACACTTGTAGGTCTTCTGCAGCAGCAATTGCTTCAAGAGTAAGATTAGATTTTACGCGTTTAGCAGCATCTTCTTTCATTTGCTCTTTTAGCGCATCTTCATCTTGTCCAGAGAACTGGAAGTAAAGCTCAAGGTTCATCCCTTGCATTTGAAGACGTTGTTCGAATTCTTTCATCATGCGGTCTAGCTCAGTGTCAACCATCGCTTGAGGAACGTCAACTTCCGCATTTTCAGAAGCTTTTGCTACTAGCTCTTCACGAAGTTTGCCTTCTGCTTCGTTTTCTTTTGCTTCTTCAAGACGTTTCTTCGTTTTTTCAGTTAATTCAGCAATCGTTTCAACTTCTTCATCAACATCTTTAGCGAACTCATCGTCAAGTGTTGGAAGTTCTTTTGCTTTGATTTCATGAATTTTTACTTTGAATACAGCTGGTTTACCTGCAAGGTCTTCAGCATGATATTCTTCTGGGAATGTCACTTCAACGTCTTTTTCTGCACCTGCTTCAAGACCAACCAATTGCTCTTCGAAACCAGGGATGAATGAACCAGAACCTACTTCAAGAGAGTAGTTCTCAGCTTTTCCGCCTTCGAATGCTTCTCCATCAACGAATCCTTCGAAATCTAGAACAACTGTATCGCCTTTTTCGATTGCGCCTTCTTCTTTGACAACAAGCTCAGCTTGACGGTTTTGCATAGCTTTTAACTCTTCTTGGACATCTTCATCAGATACAGATGTGTCGTCTTTTTCTACGTTAAGACCTTTGTAGTCACCAAGTTTTACTTCTGGCTTCACTGTTACTTTTGCAGTGAAGATTAAGCTTTCGCCTTTTTCGATTTTATCAACATCGATTTCAGGGCGGTCAACCGGCTCGATACCAGCTTCGTCGATTGCTTTTGGATATTCAACTGGAAGAAGAATATCTAGTGCATCTTGATAAAGAGATTCTACTCCAAAACGCTGCTCGAAAAGACCACGTGGTACTTTCCCTTTACGGAATCCAGGGATTGATACTTGCTTAACTACTTTCTTAAATGCATCATCAAGTGCTTTGTTAAATGTTTCAGCGTCAACTTCTACTGTTAAGACACCTTCGTTACCTTCTTGTTTTTCCCATTTTACTGACATGTGTGTTTCCCTCCAAAAATCTATTCAGATTGTGCGTTGTTACATTCTAAAGCATCATAAAGACTTCGTCCAATCAAAAACCACGCACTCCGCTAAAGAAGCGGTCTTATGTATACAACATTTGACTTGATTATACATAACGTCTTTCAACCGTTGGAATCTTACAACCGCACGATATATGCACAAATACAACCATTATATTATAACATAACAAGTCCGTCTTTCAACTAAATCGACAAATTACAAATAAGAAATTTCTTCAATATCTTTCAGCATTGTACAAGCTTCTCTCAGCTCTCGTTCGTTAAAATCATACAATAAATGCAATTCTTCGAGATCAATCTCGATCCCATGCATTTCATAGCCGACTTTATGAAGTGCCGCAGCCCAAAGATTCGGATCCGTATATTTAGGAAGAAATGGATATAGCACAAATAAGTGCCGGCGCCATAACTCTTCAACTCCTTGGTAAAGGGTTGGGTTCTCATTGCCGAGTGTGTCATCGAGCTTTCGAAGGACTTGCTGAAGCAGTGGCATTTGCTCTGGCTTGACAGCCTCAGAAGGAACAAGCGTTAAAGAATCACCGAACTTCGTCACATGAACCGGCTTTGCCACATCATGATCTGACAGAAGTTGCAGGATCAATGATTTGACCAAAGGGTTTCCATCAGGCTTTTGTAGGATCGTATTTAATAGACCCATATGCGGCGTGATGTTTCGGTCTTTCAGCGAATGGATGAACTGCACCTGCTCTTCTGGCCGCTCGAGCATTTCATCTATATTGATTTCTCCGCTGCCTTCCTCGTCTTCGTCTAAAATCTCTTCTGGTGATTCAATCATCTTTCTGCTAAATTCAAGCAGTTTATAAAAATGCTCCGCGCTTTCTGCTGGAAGGTGATTTTCTTCAAGGACAGCCTCAATTGTTTGTTTGACTTCCTCGTACTCTTTCAGCTGAATTAAGATGGTCATATATACTTGAAGCACAGTGAAATAGTGTCCATATCCTTCATGTAGCATCTTTTCACATACTCGCTTTGCATCCTGCAGCTCACCAAGCTCTAGAAAACAAATCGCCATACCGAGATGAATATCGGATTCTTCATCGTCATCATACGATTTCGCTTCTGAAAATAAGTGAAGCGCCTCTTGATACTGTTTATCTTTTAATGCTGCCATTCCTTTTTCAATCAGTCTTTCTTTCAGACCAGGAAACAAAATGACATTATCTTTCTTCTTGTCATGTTTCATGCTTACGTTCCTTTCGGGCGCATATTTTTTATCAGTTTACCAACGAAGGTTAGTAAACACAAGTAACGAGAGGTTTTCATGCAAAAAAGAAGCCGTCACACCACGGGGACGGCTTCTCGTTGTTTATGCACGCAGCCAGCTGCTACGTTTCTCTTCAAATGCTTGAATCTCATCTTCTAGTAACAATGTTAATGAAATCTCATCATAGCCATTCAGGAGCATTTCTCTCCAGTGTGGATCTACATCGAAAGGAGTAACATTCCCTTCATGGTCTTGAATCTGTTGTTTTTCCAGATCAACTGTCATCTCATATCCTTTGTTTTCATATGATGCAGCAAACGTTTTCCACACATCATAATCAAGGCGGATTGGAAGCATCCCGTTTTTAAAACAGTTTTGATGAAAAATATCGGCGAAAGATGGGGCAATGACAATTTTAAAACCATAATCATCAAGTGCCCAAGGCGCATGTTCCCTTGATGATCCGCAGCCAAAGTTTTCGCCTGCGATCAAAATAGAGGCTCCTTCATAAATCGGCTGATTGAGCTCAAAATCTGGATTCGGACTGCCATCTGCTAAATATCGCCAGTCAAAAAAGGCAAATCGGCCATATCCTGTTCGTTCGATTCTTTTCAAAAACTGTTTCGGAATGATTTGATCTGTATCTACATTTATACGGTTAAGCACAGCGGCTTTTCCTTTATGAGTGACTAAAGGCTCCATCTATGACACAACTCCTTACACGACTGTTTTCTCTTGATTAAACTTCCTGACATCGACAAATCGGCCATGTATGGCAGCCATTGCAGCCATTGCCGGGCTGACAAGATGCGTTCTTGCACCCTTCCCTTGACGTCCCTCAAAGTTACGGTTTGATGTAGATGCACAGCGTTCACCTTCTGGGACCACATCGTTATTCATACTGAGGCACATACTACAGCCAGATTCTCTCCATTCAAATCCTGCTTCTAGGAAAATTTCATGAAGACCTTCTTCTTCTGCTTGCAGTTTGACACTTTGTGAGCCAGGAACCACAATCGCTCTGACATGATCAGCTACTTTTTGGCCTTCAATCATAGAAGCGGCTTGGCGTAAATCAGTCATTCTTGAGTTCGTACATGAGCCAATAAACACATGCTCAATCGTAATATCTTCAATACGCTGATGCGGGTGAACCCCCATGTATTCATAAGCACGTTTTGCTTCTTTTTGATCATCTTCTTGTGCAAAATCTTCAGGTCCTGGAATGGCTGCATCCACAGGGAGCACCATTCCTGGGTTAATTCCCCACGTGACCATTGGTGAAATATGATTTCCATCTAAAACAATGGTTTTATCATAGGTCGCACCCGGATCTGTTCTTAGTTCTTTCCATTCTTTGATCGCTGCTTCAAAATCTTCACCCTGCGGTGCGTATTTGCGTCCGCGGCAATATTCAAAGGTCACTTCATCAGGTGCGATCAATCCTGCTCTTGCGCCTGCTTCAATTGACATATTACAAACGGTCATCCGCTCATCCATTGACATGTTTCTGAATACTTCCCCAGTGTATTCAATGACATAACCTGAACCGAACTTCACGCCATGTGCGCCAATGACTGCTAAAATGACATCTTTGGCTGTTACCCCTTTTTGAAGCGTTCCGTCTACTCTAATTTCTAGTGTCTTCGGACGCTGCTGCCAAAGTGTTTGTGTGGAAAGCACATGCTCAACCTCACTTGTGCCAATCCCAAAGGCAAGTGCACCAAATGCGCCATGAGTAGATGTATGACTATCTCCACACACGATTGTTTTCCCCGGAAGTGTTAAACCAAGCTCTGGTCCAACGACATGAACGATTCCTTGGTCTACACTGTGAAGGTCAGCTAGACGGACCCCGAATTCAGCACAGTTGCGCTCTAGAGCACTGACTTGCTTCTTCGCAATCTCATCTTTGATCACAAATCGATTCACAGTCGGAATGTTGTGATCCATCGTCGCAAATGTGTTTTGTGGTCTTCGCACCTTGCGCCCTTTTTGTCTTAATCCTTCAAATGCTTGAGGTGACGTCACCTCATGCACCAAGTGCAGATCAATATATAAAAGGTCTGGTTTTCCCTCGCCATTTTTGACAACATGCTGATCCCATATTTTTTCGATGATTGTTCGAGGCATAACCCTTTTTCCTCCCTCTACCTAATTCAACAAGATTTCTATTTATACAATTGATTTCGTACGTTGTTTGAGTGCATCTACAACGGCTTTCGTGATATCATCAGTCGTTTCATACGTTCCCTCTTTTGATGCTAGGTCCTTTGTTCGTTTGCCAGAGGCAAGAACGGCTTCCACAGCTGCTTCAATTGCAGCCGCTTCTTCTTCTAAAGCAAAGGATGTTCTAAGCAAGCTGGCTGCTGACAATATTGTAGCCAGAGGGTTTGCGACATTTTGCCCCGCAATATCGGGTGCTGAACCATGAATCGGCTCATATAAATGAAGGCCGGTGCTTGATAAACTAGCAGATGGCAACATGCCGAGTGAGCCAGTAATCATAGATGCTTCGTCACTTAAAATGTCACCAAACATATTCTCTGTCACGATGACATCAAATTGAGCGGGCTTATAAATCAGCTGCATCGCGGCATTATCGACGAGCATGTGCTCATATGCGACATCTGGATATTGTGATGCAACTTCTTCTACCGCATCCCGCCATAGTTTACTCGAAGCGAGAACATTTGCTTTATCCACAGACGTTACTTTTTTCCGTCTCGTTAACGCCATGTCGAACGCTTCTTTTAATACACGAACAATCTCTTCCTTTGTATAAAGAAGTGTATCAACCGCAGCTTCTTTTCCTTCATCATCCATGTAGCGCTCACTTGGTTCGCCAAAGTAGAGGCCTCCAGTTAATTCACGAACGATGACGAAATCTACTCCGCTAATGTGATCTTGTTTTAACGGTGAAGCCTCACTCAAGCTATCAAATACTTTGACAGGGCGGATGTTCGCAAATAAGTCCAACTGCTTGCGAATGGAGAGCAAGCCTTTTTCTGGGCGAAGTTCTGGCGGGTTTTGATCCCACTTTGGTCCGCCAACGGCTCCTAATAAAATCGCATCTGCGCTTTTGCACACTTCTACTGTTTCTTTAGGGAGCGGATTGTTTTTTTCATCTATCGCTATACCGCCAATGAGAGCTGTTTCGAATTCAAATTCGTGTTGAAATTGAGCCGCTGTCTCTTTCAGGACAGCGACGGCTGATGTGACGACTTCCGGTCCGATTCCATCGCCGGGCAAAAGTGCAATTTTCTTTTTCATGAGTCCCTTCCTCCTTTCTTATGAGATGGCGTGATGTTTCTCAATTTCTATTAGGTTTGATTTAAAGATTAAATGTCTATTCACTGCATTGACGTAAGCTTTAGCCGATGCTTCCAGCACATCTTGCGCTACACCGCGTCCTGCTGTTTCTTTTCCTTCTATTGAAACAGTGACATATACTTCCGCTAGTGCGTCTCTGCCTTTTCCATTGGATTGAATACGATAATCTAGCAAATGAATTCTTTCCTCCATACAGCGCTCAAGCGTGTTGTACACAGCTTCTACACTGCCTGCACCTGTAGCTGCTTCTTGAATGACTTCCTGCGTTTCTTGATTTTTAAGAGAGACTGTTGCGGTCGGCATTTGCTCTGTCCCATAGTGAACTTGAAGACTTTCAAATTCATAGCCAATTTTACGGTCTGCTACTTTTTCTTCTAATATAATAGAGATCAAATCATCATCTGTGATTTCTTTCTTCTTCTCTGTTAAGTTCTTAAAAGTTTCGAAGAACTTATTGATCTCTTCTTCAGTCAATTTAAAGCCGAGTGTTTTTAAGCGGTCTTTAAACGCGTGTCTTCCGGAGTGTTTACCAAGGACAAGCACATCTGTTGTGACGCCTACAAGCTCTGGAGAGATAATTTCATAGGTTGTTTTTTCTTTGAGGAATCCATCTTGGTGAATACCTGATTCATGGGCAAATGCATTGTTTCCAACGACTGCTTTATTACGCGGTACAATCATACCTGAGTATTTGCTCACTACATCACTTGTGCGCTTAATTTCATTCAACTGAATGGTTGATTCGACTTGGTAAAAGTCTTTGCGAATATGAAGGGCAACTGCAATTTCTTCTAAAGCAGCATTTCCTGCGCGCTCTCCAATACCGTTGACAGCTGTTTCAATTTGATCTGCTCCATTTTCAATGGCAGCAAGTGAGTTCGCTACAGCCATTCCTAAATCATCATGACAGTGTGCTGACAAGATGACTTGATCGATATTTGGAACGTGTTCCTTCATATATTTAAAGATATTTCCGTACTCTTTTGGTGCTAGGTATCCAACAGTATCAGGCAAGTTAATGACACTTGCGCCTGCGTCGATCACTTTTTCTACAATTTCTGCTAGGAAAGAAAGATCTGTCCGGCATGCATCTTCTGCTGACCACTGAACAACTGGGAAGCGCTCTTTCGCGTATTTCACCATTGAAACAGCTTGTTCAACCACTTCTTCACGTGTTTTCTTTAGCTTATGCTTGAGGTGAATGTCAGAAGTCGCAATAAAGACGTGTATTCTTGGTTGAGCTCCATCTTTTAATGCGTCCCATGCAGCATCAATGTCACCTTTCACACATCGTGCAAGTCCTGCAACTGAACAGTTCTTAATCGTTCTTGCAATTTCTTGTACGCCTAAGAAATCCCCTCGGGATGAAGCGGGAAAACCCGCTTCAATAATATTAACCCCAAGGCGCTCAAGCTGCTTAGCAATGATTAGCTTTTCTTGTGCATTTAAGTTCACTCCTGGTGATTGCTCTCCATCTCGAAGTGTTGTGTCAAAAAAATTAATTTTTCGCACCGACGCTCACCGCTTCCTTTTTCTTTCCTTGTTTAACGAAAGGCATCATTTCACGAAGCTTTCTTCCGACGATTTCAATTTGGTGCTCATTTTCATTTGCATTGATCGCATTGAAACGTGGACGATTCACTTGGTTTTCAACAATCCATTCTTTTGCGAATGTTCCGTTTTGGATGTCAGTCAAGACTGCTTTCATTGATTCTTTTACTTTTGCATCCACAACGCGTGGTCCTGATACGAAGTCACCCCACTGCGCTGTATCAGAGATTGAATATCTCATACCTTCTAATCCTTCTTCATACATAAGGTCAACGATCAATTTCAGTTCATGCAGACACTCGAAGTATGCAAGCTCTGGCTGATAACCAGCTTCTGTTAATGTTTCAAAACCTGCTTTTACTAATGAAGTAAGACCTCCACAAAGAACTGCCTGCTCACCGAATAGATCCGTTTCTGTTTCTTCTTTAAATGTTGTTTCAAGAACGCCTGCTCTTGCTCCGCCGATTGCTTTTGCATAAGCAAGTGCTTTGTCTTTCGCTTGACCTGATACATCTTGATAAATAGCAAATAGTGCAGGTACACCAGCGCCTTGCTCATATGTTCTTCTGACAAGATGTCCTGGACCTTTTGGAGCCACAAGATACACATCTACGTCACTTGGAGGAACAATTTGATGGAAGTGAACGTTGAATCCGTGTGCGAATACAAGAGAGTTGCCAGCTTCTAATTGATCTTTGATTTCTTCATCATATACTTTCTTTTGCTGTTCGTCAGGAAGTAATACCATGACGACATCTGCTTGTGCTGTTGCTTCTTTTACTGTGAATACTTGATGACCGTCTTCTTGTGCTTTTGTATAAGATCCGCCTTTTCTCACACCGACAATCACATCTACGCCGCTCTCTTTTAAGTTCAATGCATGTGCATGACCTTGTGATCCGTAACCAATGATAGCTACCTTTTGACCGTTTAATACGTTTTCTTGAATATCACCGTTATAATATACTTTTACCATTTGACTCTCTCCTTTTGTTTAGACAATTGAAATTGTTTTATTTGTTTGCGGCTTTTGCTGATTATCTCTCGCAAAGGCCGTGGTGCCAGTTCTGGCGACTTCTTTAATGCCGTATGGCTTAAGTAATTCAATGAGTGCTTCAATTTTTGAAGACTCACCTGTCACCTGAATGACGACACTCTCTCTGCTCACATCTACAATAGAAGCTCTAAAAGGTTCAATGACCCCCGTGATCTCCATTCTAGATGCTGGTGCAGATACGACTTTTATCAAAGCCAGCTCTCGCTGAACGATTGATTGGTTTGTAATGTCTGTTACTTTCAGAACATCGATTTGTTTGTTCAGCTGTTTTGTCAGCTGTTCGATGTCTTTCTCTTGGTCTACATGGACGACGAACGTGATGCGTGATACATCTTGAATCTCAGAATGGCCGACCGTAATGCTTTCAATGTTGTAGTGTCTTTTAGTAAAAAGGCCTGTGATTCTGTTCAGTACGCCTGATCGATTTAATACAGTCAACACAATAATTCTTTTCAAGGTTTCACCCCCACCATCTCATGAAGTCCTTTCCCCGGTGCTACCATCGGGAATACTTTTTCATCTCTCGCTACATTGACATCGATGAAAACAGGCTCTCTAGAGGTTAAGGCTTCTTCGAGTTTTTCTTGCGCCTCTTCGTCTGATGAGATTCTGATCCCTTTAATGCCATAAGCTTCAGATAATTTCACGAAGTCTGGCTGCTCTGAAAATTTAGAATGTGAGTAGCGTTCTTCGTAAAAAATTTCTTGCCATTGTCTTACCATTCCAAGACTGTGATTATTGAGAACAATCACTTTCACTGGAAGGTTCAGCTCACGGATAACGGCAAGTTCTTGCAGGGTCATTTGGAAACCTCCGTCTCCTAAAATCGCCACAACCGTTGCCTCTTGATCAGCTAGCTGCGCGCCAATCGCTGCCGGTAAACCAAATCCCATTGTGCCAAGCCCACCAGATGTCACCCATTTATCGGCATTTTCAAATGGATAGAACTGTGCAGCCCACATTTGGTGCTGCCCAACATCGGTTGCCACAATGGCTTCACCTTTTGTAAATTGATGAATGTATTCGATCAGCTTTTGAGGCTTAAAGCCTTCAGCTTCGTTTTCGACATACCAGAGTGGATATTCTTCCTTCCACTGATTTAGCTGGCTCTTCCACTCGTCTGATTCACCTTGTTTCCCGTCCTGTTTGATCAGTTCTTGAAGCACTAGCTTACTATCACCAACAACCGGGATATGAGTGTGAATGTTTTTACCAATTTCCGCTGGGTCGATGTCAATATGAGCCACCTTCGCATGTTTTGCAAAATGATTGAGGTTGCCGGTTACCCTGTCATCAAATCTAGCGCCGATTGAAATGAGTAAGTCACATTGATGAAGTGCCATGTTCGCTGCATATGTGCCGTGCATACCCGCCATTCCTAGGAAAAGAGGATGCTTTGCCGGGAATCCGCCAAGTCCAAGCAATGTATGAGCGACAGGGATTTGCTGCTGCTCTACATATTGCCTTAATTCTTCCGACGCTTTGCCATGTAGAACGCCAGCTCCTGCTAGAATAACTGGTTTCTTTGCTCTGCTTACAGCTTCTACTAACTTGCGAATTTGCAAATAATTCGGCTCAATTTTCGGCTGATAACCAGGCAAATCGATTGGCTGATCGTATTCAAATGTCCCTTCAATGCCAGCGACATCTTTTGGAATATCAATCAAGACTGGACCAGGTCTGCCGGTTGTTGCGATGTGAAATGCCTCTTTAATGACACCTGGTAACTCTTCTGGGCGTCTCACTTGATAGCTGTGTTTTGTGATTGGCATTGTGATACCAAGTACATCTGCTTCTTGAAAAGCATCTGATCCAATGACTGAGGTTGCCACCTGTCCAGTAAAGATAACCATAGGTAGTGAATCAATCATCGCATCTGCAATTCCAGTGACTAGGTTTGTTGCCCCCGGTCCTGATGTGGCAATGACAACGCCTGGTTTACCAGATACTCTTGCGTATCCCTCCGCTGCGTGAATCGCTCCTTGCTCATGTCTTGGCAGGACATGAAATAAACCAGAATCGTAAATTTTATCGTAGATCGGTAAAACGGCTCCGCCAGGATAACCAAAAATGACTTCTACTTTTTCTCTTTTGAGTGCTTCAATTAACATGAGTGCACCGTTCATCGTTTGTGGTGCATTTGATTTTTCCGTCTCCATTTGTACATTTGTCCCCATTTGATTTCCTCCTCTTTGTCTTGCTTCAGTCAAGTCCTTTCACCCTTTTCCATTCAAGATAGAGATATGAGACCATATAAAAAAGCCTTCTCACCCCACAATGACACTACTTTTCACTAGGTCAAAGGGGCGAAAAAGCTTTGTTTTTCGCGGTACCACCCTTGTTCACGGCAAATCATGCTGCCGTCTCATGGACATCTTTCATCCATTTTGGTAACGAGTGATGCAATGTCACTCGGTCTGCCCTACTATCATTTCAAGCAGACACTCAGAGGTGAGTTCACTTTAGAAAGTAACACCGGTTTCCAGCTAGCACCGGCTCTCTGTAGATACTGACTCTAAAGCTACTAGTCCTCTTCAACGTTTATCGATATCTATTTAACTTGCGTGAATGTTCTCATCGGTAAAGACTACTTTTTCTCCTTCTTCAACGACTCGCTTGCGGAATTGTTCAAGAAGTTTGTTTGTGTGGAACCCTGGTTTTCCTTCGCCAATGATACGACCGTCAACTTTTACAACAGCGATGACTTCGGCAGCGGTTCCTGTCAGGAAGACTTCTTCAGCTGTATACACATCATGTCTTGTGAAAGGTTCTTCTTTCACTTCGTAGCCTAAGTCTTCTGCGATTTCCATGATGGCATTTCTTGTGATGCCTTCAAGAGCGCCGATATAACCTGGCGGTGTATAGAGCTTACCTTTTTTATAAATAAACACATTGTCTGCAGAACCTTCTGCCACGTACCCTTGATCGTTCAGCATCAACGCTTCACTCACACCGGCCATATGGGCTTCGATTCGGACAAGAATGTTATTCAAATAGTTTAATGATTTCACTTTTGGACTTAGTACGTCAGGACGATTTCGCCTTGTCGGTACTGTCACAATATCAATACCTGTTTCATATAGGTGCTTTGGAAAGATGGCCAGCGGCTCTACAATGATCACTGTGTTGGCTCTCCCACAGTTGTTTGGATCTAAGCCAAGATCACCGGCTCCTCTTGAGACAACAAGGCGGATATAGGCATCTTTTAGGCCGTTCCTTTCAACTGTATGAATCATTTTTTCAGTGAGCTCCTCAAGTGAATATGGAATGTTCAGCATAATGGATCTAGCGGAATCATACAGGCGGTCTAAATGTTCTTTCATTCGAAAGATATTTCCGTTATATACACGTATTCCTTCGAACACACCGTCACCATATAAGAAGCCATGATCATAAACTGAAATTTTCGCATCCTCTTTTTTCACGAGTTCATCGTTTAAAAAGATCCACTGTTCCTTTTGGTCTTCCATCTTCAGTGAGCACCCTCTCTTTCAAACAAAAAGTAGTTGAATTTTCAGACACTTTATATTGAAGTGTCTCACGCTTACTCTGCGTGTCTGTTTGCTTTTGTTGAACCCATCTTACGCCGCTTTCCATACAGTGTCAACAGCATTTTTAAAATTATTAGACAATTTAGACTAATCAAAATAAAATGTATACGCTTACACCTTTGCTAGACAAGGAATGAAAAAACTTAAAATTTTTTGTATTTTTTCTTCAATTTATTTACTCTACATGAACGGTTTTCTTTTGAACAAGCTTTTGTAATATTTTTTCACACGGTTTTTGAAGAATATTGTGAGATTTCATTGCGTTTGTTTTTTCCTTCATCATGCCTTTCTAAAGCGTTTTCCTATGAATTTGTGATAGAATGAGAGCATCTAATAGAAGGAGGGCAATACATGGCTAACATCAGAGGTTATATCGGAACGTATACAAAAGGTGACAGCAAAGGAATCTATTCTTTTACTTTAAATACGGACAAGCAGCAGATTGAACAAGTAGAAGTGGCTGCAGAACTTGAAAATCCTACATATTTAACTGTCTCAGATTCCCAAAAGTTTGTGTATGCTGTTGTGAAAGAAGGAGCACAGGGCGGTCTTGCTGCGTATCAAATTGATGCCGACACCGGCGCACTTCGTTTCATCAACCAAGAGCTTGCCGATGGGGCTTCTCCTTGTCACGTCAGCGTGGACAGCCAAACGAAAACAGCGTTTACAGCAAACTATCATAAAGGAACAGCAGAGATGTACGAAATTGATGCTGAAAACGGCTCAGTGATCCGCACGCTGTCACAGGCGCAGCATGAAGGCACTGGACCAAACGAAGACCGTCAAGAAAAACCGCACACTCACTTTATGGGTTTGACACCTGAGGAACAATTTGCAGTAGCTGTTGACCTTGGCACAGACGGAATTTATACGTATAAGAAAGAAAACGGCAAACTTGAGCTTGCCCATACATTTGAAACAAAACCAGGAAGCGGCCCTCGTCATATCACATTCCACCCAACGAAACCTGTGGCCTATGTGATGACAGAGCTCAGCTCAGAGGTCATTGTACTTCGTTACTTTGAAGATGGTCATTTCGAAGAGATCCAAACGATCGCAACCATTCCTAATGACTTCACAGAGAATAATCAAGGCAGCGCCATTCATGTGTCTTCTGACGGTCACTTTGTGTATGCAGGAAATCGTGGACATGACAGCATTGCCATTTTCAAAGCAGATCATGACGGCAAACTAAGCCTCGTTGAAATTGCTTCTTCTGAAGGAAATTGGCCTAGAGACTTTGTCCTTGATCCAACAGAAGAATTTCTCGTCGGCTCAAACCAAGAATCTAGCAACCTTGTGTTATACAAACGTGACAAAGAAACCGGTCGACTCACTGTCTTACAATCAGACATCACCGTTCCGCATCCGGTTTGTGTGAAATTTTTAGGATAATGAAAAAAGCCTCCGTTTAGGAGGCATTAGATTGTTGACAAAGGGCTAAAATGAACTTTATTTTAGCCCTTTGTCTTTTTTTCAGCGTAGTTGAAAACCCTTGAAGTCTAGGAAGAACGAGCACCGGAGCGCAGGACTGACAAAGAATGCGAGGGTTTGTCTACACGCTGAAGCCTCCGTTTAGGAGGCTTTTCTTTAAGCAGACGGCATACCGTCATCTTCAAGCTTTTGATCAATGAAAGACGTATCGCTTTTTTCACCGAACCATTTTCCCAGCCTGTCTTTTGCTTTTCCTTTGACATCGTCATCAATGTACATTGCGACTTGAAGCAGAGCAAATGTGATGGCGCCTAGATCATCTGTGTAGCCGATCCCCACCAATGTATCAGGGATCAGGTCAATCGGAAGGATAAAGTACCCTAGCGCCCCAATGATGAGGGTTTTCGCTTTAACCGGTACTTCGGGTTTTTGCAATGTATAATAAAGTAATAACACAGCATAGACAAGAGAAACTCCAGCTTTTTGTGCCGTCTTTTTTAACTTTTCCCAAAAGGCATGATCATTAAAATGCTTCTTTGAACGCTTTAATAGTTCTTTTTTCTCAGAACGATTCATCGTATCGCCTCCATATTCAGCATAGCCCTTCCACCTTATTTATACAAGAAATCCACTCATTCGACAAACAAAAAGCAGCAGAAAGCTGCTGCGTTCTACTGCTCTTTGTAAAATTTTTCGATCGCCTTATCGATGTATACCCATCCTTTATACGACACATGAATCGTATCCTTAAAGAAATATGGGTCATACTCATGCGAAGTCAAATCTGCGACTTCATACCCATTATCTCGAATTTGACGATTGATTTTTTGATAATAATCTGTACGTCCCTCTTTCGGAAAACCAGTGTAATCATACCATTTTCCGTTGACGGGAATCGTCACGAATAAAGGCTTCGCCCCTGCCTGTTTTAAAATATCCAGCATGATCTGGAAATCTTTATATTCAGGTGATGCTGCATAAGAATTGTCACGACGAGAACCCTTCATCTTTTTCATGATCGGCTTCAGCTTGCGGTCAAACAGTCTCTGATCAATATAAAACGGGTTGTCCCCTGCTTTTTCAGATCCTAAGACGCTCGCTTCTTTTTCAAGCTCAGTCCATGTTTTCCCTTTCACTGAAGGAGACGGACGAAGCTTGCGCTCATGCCCAGACCCGATCGTATAGTACATGTCTTTCTTTTGAAGCATGCCATAATACATTTTTGCAATAGGAGAAATCGCGCCATAGGCGAATTTGTTCCCAGAAAGCTCTGCTTTAAAAAGCTCTGTGATGACCATGTCGTTCTTTACTGCCTTAAACTTCATGATTCTTTTGATGAGCTCTTTTTTCACAGCTGGATCAATTTCTTTATTATAAGCGAGATCAAGCGCCTGAAGCGCTGAATAGTTAGGAGCAAAGTGATTCTCGTCTGATCCCCATTTGACAAACCACTGCGGGGACACGATAAACACAAGCTTTTTCCCTTTTAATTCATCCATATGCGCTGCAAAGTTCATGGCATGAATTAATGATTGCGATCCACCTTTTCCAACAAGATAAGGTGTAAACCCTTGAGGATTTTCATGAAAGAAATTCGAAGGGTGATATGGATCAAAACGTGAGAGTTCAGAAGATCCATAGATCGGCAAATAAGTTGGATCTTTTAGCATTTCATCTTGTAAATAAAGCCCTTGGAACATCCCTGGATCTAATTCTGTGGCTGACTTTTGTAATTTGTCTTTTGGGATCAGATGTGAGAGCCATGTATTTGGTACAAGAAGAACACCAATGAATAGAACAGCCGCTAAAATAAGCGGCCCAAAAAAACGCTTTTTCATTACTTCATCTCTGCCAGCTGCTCAGCAATGTGATTCGGTGTATCCCACACATCACGATCAAATTCTGTAATCGGAACCATAATTCCTAGCTGACTTTCAATTGCCATGAGCAATTCAACTGTACCAAATGAATCAAGAAGACCTTCTTCAAAAATCGCAATCTCTGGATTTTCTTTCACAACGTCATCCTGACAAACCTCTGCAATAATACCGAATACTTGATTTTTAAATTCCATAATTTTCTACTCCCTTATCCATTAATGATGAAATGGTTTTCCTGAAAAAATATAAAAACCGAAACAAATGACGTGGAATGTAATAATGATCGACACAACCATTGTGACCTTATTATCCGGCCACCACTTGTGCTTTTTATTCCACTTCTCAAATAAATTGTAACCGGACATCACAACTGCATGGTATAGTCCGTAAATAATATATTGAAGGGCGAGACCATGCCAAGCACCCATCAATAGAAAGAGGACAAAGTACCCAATATTTGATACAGCCATCCGGTTCTTGATCCACTTCTTCTTTGTCATAAAGAACACAAATCTCATAAACACATAATCTCTGAACCAGAAGGATAGCGACATGTGCCAGCGATTCCAGAAGTCTTTAATATTACGGCTGATAAACGGTTTATTAAAGTTTTCTGGTGATTTAATACCCATGATATAACTCACACCTACAGCAAATGCTGTATATCCAGCAAAGTCAAAGAACAAATACATACTGTACGCATACATATACGTTAACTGTTGAACAAAGTGACTGCTGCTAATGTGATGAATATTCATCAGAATATATGTGTGAATGAGATAACCAATAATGAACTTATATAAGAACCCGATAAAAATTTTATGAATCCCTGCATATAAAAGATCACTGTACACTTCTTTTTCAGGCGGTGTATCCATATCCTTTTCAAACCGGCGGTAACGGTCAATTGGACCTGACGAAATCGTCGGGAAAAAGACGATGAAATAGACCAAACGGTGAATCGGGATTTTCTTTTTAATCAAGCCGTCTCTCGTCTCGATAATTAACTGAACACCTTTAAATGTTAAGTACGAGATCCCTAAAAAGCTCAGCCAGTTCATTGGTGGCGGTTGATGCGGCTGATGAGTTAAAAAGAACGGTAAAATCTTTGATAGTACAAGCGGCAAAATAGATGCCACCACTGCCATATAGAAGACAGACGCCTTGTTCGCCTTCAACCGGTACGCAAGATATAGGCGGATAATCAAGACTTGCCATACTGTGAACAAGAACAGCAACAAAGCGCCATGTGCATCCTTTGAGAAAATAAGCGCGAGTGCCACAACCGTTGCAAACATGTTGTAGCCCTGCATTCTTTTGCCGCGAAGACCAAGAATCATCGTCGGCAAAAGAAGAATACCAATTAGAATGAAGAAAAAGAATGAACTAAACGGAATCATAGAAGAACCTCTTTCGCGATTCTTTTACGGTCAACCTTCCCGTTTGGCGTCATGTACAGCTGCTCAAGATAGACAAACTTTCTTGGAATCATGTACGCAGGCAGTGAATCCGCCATTTCTTTCTTAATCGCACTTGTCAGCTGATATTCTTTTTCAAAGGAATGCTCAGTTGGGACAATGGCTGCAATTAAGTACTCCACATGCCCGTTTGGCTGGAATGGCACAATCACACAAGCATTGACATACGTTGTCTCGCTCACATGATATTCAATTTCTTCAAGCTCCATCCGGTATCCATGTAGCTTAATTTGGTAGTCCAGACGACCGTGGCACGTAATCAAACCATCCTGCGCCACACCTGCGTCACCTGTGCGGTAAGCAGGGCGTCCTTCGTATTCAAAGAACACTTTATCCGTTAAGGCTTGTTCACCTAAGTAGCCTCTCGTGACGCTTGGCCCCACGATGACAATTTCCCCTTTTTCCCCATCAGGGAGTGTCTTGCCTTCTTCATCTAAAATGACGATATCTGTATCCGGTTTGGCATAACCCACTGGTAAAGAATCGTGCTGTTCAAGAATCTCCTGCGTGACTTCAATCGATGTAATCGCAACAGTTGCTTCAGTTGGACCATACGTATTAAAGACCTGCGCCTTAGGAAAACGCTCAAGAAGCGCACTTACTACAGAGACAGGAAGTGCCTCTCCGCAGAAAAGGAAAACGTTTAGCTTTGGTAAAAGCTCACCTGTAAAGGATGGGTCCATTAAGCACATTTGCACAAAGGAAGGTGTTGATGTCCACACTTCAACGTCAGATTGACCAAGTGCTGCAAACATATCCTTCGGCTTATTCACAAGATCTTTCACTAAACAGTACAGCGTGCCGCCTGATTGAAGCGCTGGATAGAGATCCATCACTGATAAGTCAAAAGAAAATGGCGCTTGATTTAAGAACGTGCGCCCCTCACCAATTGGGAAATCGCGGCACATCCACTCTGTAAAACTTTCTAAATTATTGGCTGTTACCTGAACGCCTTTCGGTTTTCCGGTACTGCCAGACGTATAAATAATGTAGAAAACATCATCTTGTTGAACCCACTGCGTGGATGGCGGTGCTTCTTTTTCAAGTGCTAAAAGCGATGCCGCACTCTTCACTTCAATGTGTTCTTCTACATCTAATACATTCTTCTCATTTGCACATATCAATAGACTGGCTTTTGAGCTTTCAATGATTGAGACGATGCGCTCGACAGGTATGGAGATGTCGACCGGAATATAAGGTCTGCCTGATTTCACAGTACCTAAGAAAGAAATCAGCATCTCTGGCTCCATATGACCGTAGACAATGACAGGTGCACTGTCAGTTGCGACTGCATCGATCGCACCAGCCATTTGGTCTGATAAACGCCAAAGCTCATCATATGTGATCGAAGCATGTTGAGAAACAAATGCTGGCTGTGTCGGTTTCGTTTGTTGGTATTCATGAATCGTGTGTAATAGTTTCATAGTTTAATCTCCAATTAAAAATCGTTGTAAATGAATGATCCCGTATTTGCTGTATGGAATCCGTAAATAAAGAACAATAATAGCAAAATAAGTAAGTAAAAGCTTGTATATCCTATCCATTTTACAGACTTATTTTCTGATAGCTTTTTGAATAGCATATTGATAACCTCTTTTCTTTTGACACTTATAAAGACGCATGGATCATCAAAAGAGTTTCATATCAAAACATAAAAATTTTAAGAATTGATGAAAAAAAGATGTCCAAAGTATGAACGTGTCTTCGGGTAAAGCTGTCTTATTGTAACAAAGATTTAATATAATTGAAATGAAATAGAAGCTTAAATTTGCCTTAAAATTGCCGAAAACTGTCGAACAAACGTAAAAGCCACCTAGTTAGACTAGATGGCTTTGATGTTATTTACTTTTTATATTTATTCACTTCGAACATGAGAATGTTGTTGAATACCACATAGTCCTTTTTACTTTCAAAAGGACCTTTGTTGTTGTCATGCTCGTCAATTTCATAAAACCCTGGACCTTCGCCAGCATCACGTTTTTTGTACCATGATAGGAAGGCGTTGACTTCTTTCATT
Organism: Bacillus sp. Leaf49; assembly: GCF_001426125.1. Classification (NCBI taxonomy): domain Bacteria; kingdom Bacillati; phylum Bacillota; class Bacilli; order Caryophanales; family Bacillaceae; genus Bacillus; species Bacillus sp. Leaf49. Next base: position 122,344 of record NZ_LMRK01000026.1, read on the forward strand.
GAAAGGTCATACTCCTTTTGCAAACCATTGACCATTGTGATGATGAGAAGAGCATCGCCGTCTTCATCTGTTGTATCGTCTTTTGGTGGTGTGGTTGGTTCTGGGTCTTTGTCGCCAGGTGGTTCAGTTTCAGTGTTTTTAAGACTCTTTAATGAGATAGATAAATTAGATTTGAAATTTGCTCTAGCGTTAGTAGGGGCACTTGAACTTTGTTCAACTCCTCCAATTACATAGAGTGTATCATCAACAAGTGCGGATACATGTCCCATTCGATAAGGTGCAGAAGTGTTAGGTATAGTTTTTGATGTCTTAGTTTCTAAATCATAGAGTGTAACTCTAGAAACTCCACCCGTTCTTATAATATAATTTTCATACATGACTGCAGAATAATAGGGTGCAATAGCTCCACCACTACTAACTCCCCTCCATTGATCTACTATAGGATCATATTCATAAATTCCTTTTACTAAGACCTCTGATCCAGATAAAATGTAAAGCTTATTCTTCACAACCACTGCATTTCCCGAAGTAGCTTCAAAATTAAATTTTTTCTTTTTGGTCCATTCTTTTGTTTTCAAATCATAACTAAAGGTATTGTTGTACCTATCTGCCTTTAATGCACTATCGTATCCAACTACATAGATCTTCCCATCAATGGCACCTGCATATAAATTGTAAGCAGATACCTTTCTTTCAAACGGGAGCTCTACTGAATCTTCCCAAGTATCCATTTTGATATTATAAACTTCTACGCTATTTGTTAATCCTTGTTCTGTTCTCCCCCCCATTACATATATACGATCATCAACAATTACACTGGCAGCACCCATGCGGCCTGTCTTCATACCAGCTTTTTCTGACCATTTATCTAACTTCGGATCATATACATAAGTAGTATTAGAATATGCCTTACTTGGACCCGTTCCACCTATTACATAGATTTTCCCATCATATACTTCACTTACAGCTCCTACTCTTGCATCTGGTAACTCTTCTCGTTTTTCCCATTCAAGCGTTTCTGCTTTTATTGATTGTAATGGATAACTTAATGCAGAAAATAATAAAATGAAAATAAAAAACCATTTTTTCAAGATAACCACACTCCTTCAATTTGTTTACACAACAAATATCGGATAGTTATTTATTTTTTTCATGTTTTTGTTACTTATATATATATTTATTACTTATTTACTTACTGCTTCCCCAATGCGCCTATAAATTTCCAAAATCAGACTTCCTCATTAGAATCAATTCATATTTTTGTATTCCTCCATCAAAAAAACCCATGATTCATGGGTTTCTTCTCAGTCCGTTATTAAAAAATCCGTCACAAGGCAAACAAGTTCCACGTTTTCATCCAGCCCTCAAAAGCTTTGATACACACGTCCCCAAAACCAATAGAAAGGATCTCTAAATCAGGTTTCTCCTGAAAGCGCGTGACTAACTAGCTTCTTGTATCCTCATAACATTTCTCAAATTTCTCTTCAAGTGCATCATATAAGTAATCATGTTCGGAAAGTATAAATCTCAAAGCATGCTCTTCTATAAAATACCCTTTTCCAGTATCAACTCTATAGCCAAAGAACTGCTCCCCTTGTCAATCACTGATTTGATTTTGTACACCCCAGAATTCCTCCTTACTCATTTCATATTCTCCTTCTACTATACACCTTAATTTTTTAAGTTAGAGAAAGAATGTTCTTTCTATTTAACATTAATCTCTGCGATGACTGAGCAGGAGATTCGTAAGGCTGTTAAGAAGCTTGTCTTAATTAATGGTGTATTAGGATGAGATAAAGAGAAGAAAAAATGAAGGTTCATAAAAAAACGCCCTTCCAGTGGGAGGGGCTGTGTAATTAACTATTTTCTTTGGAGTATTTTTTTATCAATGATTCACTAATCCTGCTTACGATATAGATCGCAACCGCTAAAATTAGCATCAACGGAAACATACCTAAACGATTATCTGCAACATAAACAATGATCCCCACAATGATAGCTACTACGATTGCCGTTAAAAAATGCTTCACCGCCATCTCACCCCTTTGTTTAAATCATATACATTTTATTACATAAAAATTGGAATTAAAACACCTTTTTGCTTATAATAAATTATATTACATTTTCTTACAGAAAGAAGGTTGGTGAAAATCTTGAGATCTTTGTTTCTTGTTAGTTTGTCTTTGGTGTTAATGCTTTCTGTCAACAGCACTCCTTTATTGGCGCAGCAGAATGAAGTGATTTCTAAAAATCAAATAAACTATGAACCTTCCCTATATGTTACTAGTGAGAACTTATTAAATAATGAATTGGAAGCTCGAGCAAAATTGGGACGGACAATTCTCATCTAATTACACTATACCTTCTTATGTAGTTGCATCAGCTGCCACCTATGGGATGTTTCATATTACAAGATACTTAACTGCAACTTTACAGCTTGGACCTGCTGCAGCTGCTGCGTTTGCTGGGATGGTATCTGGTTATGTCTCGGCAAAAGGTGAAATAAAATTAAAAGCAGTACAAAAGTATAGATGGATTAAGAAGTATACTAAAGCTGAATACCAAGCAACCACAAAAATATATGTTAACGGCAAATACAAAACAACCACAACAAAAAAATGGATCTCGGAAGTAGATACTAACATCGATCGTGTTAAATAACAAAAAAGTCCCTTCATTATTATGGAAGGGCTTTTCAGTTTACTATTGTTACCCATCGTGATATTCAGAAGCAGACGTGATATACACATGCTTTCAAGGTTGTTTAAGTCTAATTCCAATATGTGATGAACCATGTCAGTAGGTATGAAACGCTCTAGTTTTAAACAGCTTTGACAAAGGTAATTGTCTCGCATTAGAACAAGTTGTCTTGTCTGTTCCCATTCTCGTGATTTATAGAAACTTGTTGATTGTTTATCTCGAACATGTTTGTTGTAATACTTCGCTTCCTGCTGCTTACCATCAGCATGAGCAGGACAATAACCATCCCTTGTTAACTCCCTGCACCCTCGCAGCTTACACTCTCTCAATGGTTTAGGTGGCATCTGATTCACCAGCTTTTCTCTTATCTATCATTGCAAACAAAACAAAGGCATGAAGATGCCCCACTTTCTGTACAGCATAAAACTCCCTGTACTCCCTCTGATATGATGCTAGATAGGATCGTGCTGCTTCATAGGGTAGAATCTGGCTGACATGCAGGAGGCTGTCTATAGCTTGCCTGTCCCTCACACCGTAAGAACCGAGCATGCCTAACCCCCTGATGATCTTCCCATCTGCCCATATGCATCCCCTTTTATTAAGGGCTTTAAGTCCGTTATACAATTGGTCTGTCCTTATTGCGTGTCCAATTGCTGTGTTAATGATTAGTTCCCTGAGTGAGTTGTCCACGTTGTGTCCCTCCCCAAAATAAAAAGCACCCCGAAGGATGCTAATTTCTATAATATCTATATTTAGCTTTTACACTTTTCTTTCCATCTTCCAACGCCTTGAATATATATCTGCATTTTTCAACCTTACTATACAGATTTTCATAATCATATTTTTGTCTATTGATAAATATAAATTGTTGGTGAGATTCAATTAGTTCTACCAAATCGTAATCAATATATCTATACACAATATTTTTGTTTTCTGCTAGGATTTTATTAAATTCTCCAACGAATGTATGAAAGCCAGCTTTCACTTCTTCTTCATTAATGTCAGAATTATTGAAAGTAAGCTCTAACAGATACAAGCCATTAAAACTGGGTCTTAGCAAATATAATAATTCATCAATTTTAGTCAAAGTTTCAGTTACATTGCTCATAAAAACTTCTTTTTCTCTGTGCTGGATCTGAATCCTAACTCCGTAATACGTAATTGCCCCGCCTAATATCGCTCCTGTAAAAGCAATTATTCCGGCCCACATAGTTTCTTTATCCTTAAAAAACAAATTTATAATTCCTGAATAAATCAGTAAATCTCCAATAAATAGAGAAAGTATTATAAAGATTAGTATGATGTCTTTTTTATCAAGCCTCATATCTTATCTCCTACCATTTATATTGGAAGAAAGCGATTAAACGGGCCTATCCGAAAAATTATCGAAAGTACCTCTAAAAGATTCTTTTTATTTTTAGAAATTCTTATAACTTCAATTTGTCATTCTAGTGACAAACAGTCATTTGATTGCAAATTCACTTCAAGAAATTTCATTAAATACATATGAGCTAAATTCGTCTATATCCAACATTGCATTACCTGATTTATCTATTCTCATACTTATTCCAATATCGTTAAGTAATATATCCATTATAGATTTTGAGGTAAATTGGCCAAATTTTTTTGTTGCTAAATCCGCTAAATTACTCAAGTAAAGATCTCCTTGTTCAAAAAATACATCGAGCTCTATGACTATAAATTCACAAAATTCTTTCATTAATTTCTTCTTCTTTTTTTCATGAAACTCCCTTGCTGTAAGTTGAAAAGGAGTATTCCTTTCTTGCATTGAAGAAAATGCCCGATTATCAGAAATAGACATAGCATTATATGCTTCGCTTACTTTTTTAACTTCTGAAACAGCAGATTGATCCAAACCACCTTTTACCTCTATGAAACCAAGGGAACTAAACATATAGAAGCTCTTCTTTGAATGAAAAGAAAATTCATTGAGAAGCTCTATTCTAGGACCAATAGTTCTTCCTTTTGCTTCATACCACCAGTCTTCTTTTTTTTCATCAGTTAGAAAAATTACACTGGATTTATTTTTTTTTGCATAATCTAATACTTGTCTCCAAAGAATATAGTCACCATACTTATTTTGTATCTGTACTCCATTGTAAAACCTAATACCTTTTTTATCTTTTAAGTCCATATATCCAGGAGGTATATTCTTAGAGAATCTATCGTCTGCATCTACCATTATTACTTTAAGTTCATCCTCGGTATAAGGGTCACCCACTCTATTTTTATATAGTTCGTTAATTTCAGATCTAATTAAATCTTCTTTCAATAGATCGTCTTTTTCACTTATGTTTTTAAGATCTTTAACCTTTCCTTCAATCACAGTTTTAATTTCTTTCACTAAGAACTCCACATCATTTATGTGTCTTTTTTTATACCTTGATAAATCACTATCAAGAAATTCTTTAACTTTTTTCGGGATTTTTTCAAAAGCATCACATACTTTATCATTTGATCCCCTCTGTTCTAAAATAACTGATTTTCTATTGTAATGATATTCTAAACCCACTTGATGTGGCATCCATAAATTATCTTTATATTTATTAAGTAGTTTAAGAATTTGTTCTGATGTTTCCTTGGTATATCTGTACAAATTGAGTAAAACATTTGTGTCTAAAACAATGATAGACTCTCTCCAAATTTTCTCATCACTTTTATCAAAGTAAAACTCGCGGAATTTTTCTTTCAATTTATTTTCCCCCAATTATATGCTCATATTATTTATCGAACTAAATTGGATAATTTGAATAGGTTGTGTATTTTGTCGAACGAAAAAACGACCTCCTCTATGGAAGCCGCTCTTAATATATCACCTAATACCATCATAACCGCTATTAGACAAAACGCTTTGCCAAGATCGTTCCAATAGAAAAGCGTCCTTTAGACGCTCACTTAACTTTAAGGATGCTAACACTGGTCACATTATCTAATTGAATTAGATAATCTGTTTTTCTATTCACATCAGTATACTCAAACCAACCGCTAGTATTTTTAATTTTGCCTGAAAGTTCTTCTTTACTATCAGCTGAAATCAAAGTTGTTCTTGTATTATCGTTATCGAACTTAAAAACCACTTTAAAATTAGGCAATTCGCTCACCTCCCACCTTTATATCGACAGGACAGAAGCATTTGAAATGATTTTGCAAACTTTGTCGAACGAAAAAGCGCCCCCAAAAGGGAAGCCGCTCACAATTTATCACCTAATACCATCATAACCGCTCTCAGACAAAATGCTTTGCCAAGATCGTGCCAAAAGTGTGTCATTTTCAAATTAAAGTCCAAATTGATCCATTGACTCATCAATTCTCTTTTGCTTCTCCAAACTACGCTGCTTAGCTTCTTCACTTAGAAATACATCATCAAATCTTGAAGTTTTATAAGTATATGCCTTTTCGACATTTAATTTGGGTTTCAATATATTAATTATGTAAGTTTCATAGATGTCTCTTTCTGTTTCGTCATCGCAGAAGAAACCACTCACTTCGTAAAAGTTATGAGCCACATCTTTTAGCGATGTTTTCCCTGCAAAATGGCCCTTCACTCTGCCTCTCATATCTTTTGCCTTACCAACATACAAAACGTCATCGTTACATCCAAAGATGATATATATCCCGCTCCGATTTGGGATGTTGTGTAATTCATCATTTTTAAAACTGAATATCATTTGAGGAATTTCGATCTTGATAGACATTAATATTTCTCTCCTTCTACTACACCATAACATATAGCGTGTTGTACTCGCGAAATCGCTGTAATGCTTGATACATAAAGGTATTTCTAAACCTCTTTAACGACTGCACTCTAGGATATTTTTTGGTGCAGTAATATTTTAACAATTATATCTTAAACTTCATCATTGCGTAATCCATATTGTCTTGATTAATTCCGATGTACCTCAATGTGATATCTGGACTAGAATGAGTGAATATTTCTTGTAGCATGGCCACATCCTTTGTCTGTAGCCGAAGGTCTTCCTTAATGTGTGCGTGCCTATTTCAGTAATTTTCACTTTCTCAGCCGCTTCCCTAAGAATGCGATATGCAACAGATCTATCTATAGCTTTGTTTTCCCCTTGCCTGCTTTTAATCACATATGAACCGTCTTTTAGGTCCTTGGCATATGCTATCAATTCATTTCTAACCGATGGCGGTATGCGAATTCTCTTTTGCTTCTTCGTTTTTGTCTCCCTGAGGACCAGATGTGTTTTCAACAAATCTTCTTTTTTGATCTTAAGGATATCAGATATCCTTAATCCGGTACTGATCCCCAATATGAACAATATATAATTCCTTCTATTTTTCCTTTTTAGATAGGCCTTCATTTGCTCCACTTTGTCAAAATCTCTTATCGGCTGAACAAAATTCATGGCTTGCCCCCCTTGTAGACTTCTTCTCTAAGTGCGAAGGCTAAACGGTAAAAGGCCTTATTTTTAAATCGGTAATAGTTCCGCTGGCTCAGACCCATTTCCGTGTAAATCTCGTAATCAAACATTTCTTCGTCTTGCATATAAAGCATGACCAAGATGCGTCGCTCTTTTTGCGTTAGACGATTAATACACCTTTCGATTCGCTTCATATATTTTTCACGCTCAATCTCCCAATACATTTTTTAAGCGCTGCTTCTTCTGTGGATGAGTGGAACTGATTTGAAAAACTCGGCGGCGTAATGGTGTAAGTTGTTGTGATCTTTGGAAGAAAATCCTCAGGCGTTTGGAGCCTTAACATTTTATACTTTTCTAGCATTCTTTCCATCTTGAATCTTGTTTTTTCCTCGTCAATTTGAGGGATATCTAAATTCATTTGATCTGTTTGTTCTTTTGGGTTCTTATCATTTTTATTAGTCATCCCAATCACTCCCTTTATTTTCGACGCATGGCCCCGCCTTTGGCTCTTCTCAGTCTTTGCATGTTTTGCCCCATCAACTCTCTTAAATCTCTGTCAGTGAGCTTCTGCGGCTGTTTCTTTGGCTTATCCTTCTTCATGGCTGCTCCTTTCCGACAAATAAAAAACGGACACCAACCAGCACCCTTAAAAGGTGTTGATCAGTGTCCGCAGGCTCTCCGTCTTGGACTTAATCTACTCAATATGAAATGTCTTTCCATATAAATCTTCTTTTTTGAGAAGCTTGGTTTTCTTACATAGAATATAATCTTTATGATCTCCTACCAAGAATGAATTCTTATCTATAAGGTGAATTAAATACCATTTGTTTTTCTCTTTATCTTCCCAGTAAAGTACTCTATCTGTATACCATTTTATACATTTGAAAATAGGTTTCATTATTGATGGCACTGGCAATGTAATAATAAATAATATTAAACCTATAACTAAAACTTCTTTAAATGTCCCGCCATTATCAATCGCTAAAACCATATTATAAAATGCAAAATAAAAACATAGAAAACATGCAAAAAAGAGAATAACAACAATGCATTTCAACCATTTATTTGATGTTATTATTCTGGAAATTTTGCTTTCTTTATTTGTAAAAGTAGACTGAATAAGCAACCATATAAATTGCCCTAAAATTAATATACTCACCTTAGCATCTTCATTTATTTTTATTAAAATAAATGTTGCTCCAGTGTATAAAATAATTGTCCATAACAATGTATGAAAAATGTGCTTAACAGCATTAAAGAAAAATAATTTTTCTTTAGAAAAAAACTTTTTTTCAACAATACCCGCTGAAATAAATGAAATTGGCCTTATGGCACTAAAAACAATTATCAATGTTACTACAATACTTGGAATCTTATAATATTCTTTCAATCCTTTTAAGATTTCATTGATATCCATTTAAGTCTCTCCCTTTTTATTTTTTTAATATAGAAGGATTAATTACAAATATGTCAAATTAAAGATAATTGTACCAAAAAATACTTTAAGGAAGGAGGTTAAATGATGAAATGTATTTACTGTACTAGTGAAACATCTTTTATAACAATTGATCATGATTATATTTGTGAACCATGTGCAACTTCCAATAATTATGAGGTATGTACTAAGTGTGGGAATTATTTTGTTAATGGCTCATCAAATAGTTCATCTTGTCCAAGTTGTGAAGAAAAAGGATTAGATTAAAATCTTAATGTTTTATTAACGAGTCTTAAAAACTCATTTTAAGACTCGTTTTAATATCAGATAGATTTTTTGAATAAAAATCCTTCTTTCGCTTGTGAATGAGTTATTTAAAGGCGTTCATTCTTTAATGATTTGATTTTGTTGCTTTTTATTAAGTTTCATATGTTTTCTCCTATCCAAAAGTCGCTTCCGGCTCTTCATCCGGCGTCACTTGATCAATTTCTCATTCAATATCGAGATCGAGCTTCACTCCATTTTGACTTAATCTCATTAGCAAGATTTCAAAGTCATTTATATGTCTCAGCGACTTCAATTCGTGGCTTGTTCGATAGTTAATAGCCCATTCCTTATCTCTTTTATAAAGAGAAATTGGTATCTCAAAATTCATGTTTTCGTCATGCTCACATTCAAATAAAATTATGGCGTGTTCAAAGATGCTCTATGATCTGTCCTCATTCCGTTCCACTTCAACTCTAAACTCAAACGTTCATACTCTGGTCCGTCATCAAATTCAACTTCAAGCCCGTCAGTTTCTACTTGCTTTGCCACATACTTCTTCCATTCATTAAAGAGGTCAGACAGTACGATAGTCTTTTCTTTTTACTCGATCATTAAATTCTTGAAGTTCTCAAGCAGTTTGCGGTTATCACATGATGCTTCTTATATCATTTCGACTAGCACATGATCCAGCTTGGTGATGTATTCTGAGTAAACGTAAGTTTTAAGGTACGGGACAATGACGCTTTCTATTTGTTTTCAATGACTTTTCTTGCTTCTCCACCATATGAAGCAAACAGGTCTTCAAGCGCTTTTGAAACTCCTTGCTTCAATTGTTCTGCGATCAAATTTTCAACGATTTCATTTTCTAATTGATAACATCTTTAATATTTTTTTCCTCCTAAGCCGCTAGGCTGTTAGTTTGCTTTATTATGATATTTGTTCATGTGTTCAAGTACACATAACTCAGGTAAATTCGCCCTGACCAGCTGCTCTGCGAATTGCGGCGGAACACTATTCCCCCCCTGCGTATTTGATCCGATTTGTTACCGATGTTAAATGTATATCCAGGCGGGAACCCCTGCCCTGCAAATAGTCCGTTTGGTTGCAACATACGCAATCCGATGTCTGCGATCCTCTGGCCATTTGTGCAAACTGTTGTTAATGGGAAACGGCCTTTTGTTGTAATGGTATACAATGGCTCGTCTAATTGCTGGCCTAAGCCTTGACCGTAATACTTAGTCAAAAAGGCAACGGTCACTAGTCCGAATCTATTGCCGCCAGCTGTGATCGTGTGTAATGGTCGATCAAGTGAAAGACCTTTTACAACCTTTTCTACTGCATATTAAAGAAATTAATGCGCACCGTTTAATAAATACCCACGCTAGTGTACTATTATTTAAAAGAGTCTCAATTTATTATGTTTCTGAGCGTTTAGGCCACAGCCACATAGATACAACACACTCATACTATGTTCGACGTTTGCATCTATGCTCGTTTAATTATATGAAAAATTTGCGCAAAAAATTTAAAACGAGAACTAGCAGAAAACAAAAAAGCCAGAAACATTGTTTTATCAATGTTTCTGGCTTTTTAATGGTTTTAAATAAGTACGTCCCAGGAGAGATTCGAACTCCCGACCGACGGCTTAGAAGGCCGTTGCTCTATCCTGCTGAGCTACTGGGACATGTTGTTATGTAGTGTGCTTTGGCGTATTACCTCAGCGACAAGATTTATTATATTACTATTGTTCTTTAAAGTCAACGGTTTTTCGAAAGTTTTTTCATAAGGGGCAAATGCTGCCCCCTTATGAAATACCTTCCAATGTGACAGTGTTTTCGAGGTCTTGTATGACGTGACCTTCGTCCGTGAAAAACTGTACGTTTGCTTCGCTTCCATCTAGTGTCAGTATAGCATAGCTGCGCTCTTTGCGCACTCTTGGCAGGTGCACACTGCCTGGGTTAATGAGCAGTTTTCCTCTTAGCAGTTCACTGCCAGGGATGTGCGAGTGGCCAAAGCAGATAATGTCTGCGCCTAGCTCTTCTGCACGGTAGTAGACTTGGAGCAAGGATTGTTTGATGCCATGCAGATGTCCGTGAGTGAGAAATAGTTTTCCGCCTCCGTCGAGTGGGAGCAGGAGCTCTTCTTCAAAATCGCCCATAAAGTCACAATTTCCTTTGACGACTTTGTATCCTTCGAGTGCTGGGTGGTTCGTTTCGAGTTCTGAATCTCCGCAGTGAATCATCATGTCCACTTCAGCCGCATGCCGTTTGGCAATGGTTTGAAGTTCGTCTGTGAGTCCATGACTGTCACTAATGATGAGTATCTTCATGGCTTCATTCCCCCTTATTCATTTGCGTCTAGCAGTGATGAAAGCTTTTGAAGCGCGACCGCTCGATGGCTGATCTTGTTTTTCTCCTCTGGTGATAACTCGGCCATCGTCTGGTCTTTGTCTTTGACGATGAAAATTGGGTCGTATCCGAAGCCGTTTTCGCCGATCGGTTCTTCGGCGATGAAGCCTTCTACTGATCCTTCTACCGTTTGAGTCTCTTTGCCCGGTATACTGACAGCCAGGGCACATCTAAATCTAGCAGTGCGGTCTTCTTTTTCAATGCCTTGCAGCTCATTCAGCACCTTTTCCACGTTCTCGGCATCGTTTTTATGCTCACCCGCATACCTCGCTGAATAGACGCCAGGTTTTCCGCCAAGGTAATCAATCGACAGACCCGAGTCGTCTGCAATCACCATTTCACCTACTTTGGCTTGAATGGCCTCGGCTTTGATGATCGCATTTTCTTCAAAGGTATGTCCTGTTTCTTCGATCTCTTCCGTAAATCCGATGTCCGCTAGTGTTTTGACCGTGAATCCTTTTGGCTCAAGAATGGCTTTGAATTCTTTCGCTTTGCCCGCATTGTGCGTTGCGATGATGGCAGTTTTCATCCTGATCAAACCCTTCTCTTTATTCGATAACTTCTCCTGTCACTGCTTTTTGCTTTTCAATTAATTCTTTGATGCCTTTTTCGGCTAAATCAAGCAGTCCGTTTAGTTGTTCTCTTGAGAATGTCGCTTCTTCGCCAGTACCTTGAAGTTCAACAAAGCGTCCAGCGCCTGTCATGATGACATTCATATCCACTTCAGCTGAAGAATCTTCTTCATAATTTAAATCTAACAGAAGTCCCTGTTTAGAATCAATTCCGACGGATATCGCAGCTAAATAATCAGTGATCGGATTTTCTTTCAAAACGCCTTCTGATTGAAGCTTTTGAATCGCTAGTGTCATGGCAACAAATGCACCTGTAATAGAAGCTGTGCGTGTTCCGCCGTCTGCTTGAATAACATCACAATCAATCCAAATGGTGCGTTCACCAAGCTTTTCTAAGTCAACGACTGCGCGCAGAGCTCGTCCAATTAAACGCTGGATCTCCATTGTACGTCCTGTGACTTTTCCTTTAGATGATTCTCTTATCGTTCTTTGAGCTGTTGCTCTTGGAAGCATGCTATATTCTGCTGTAATCCAGCCTTTTCCTTCTCCTCTTAAAAAAGGAGGTACGCGGTCCTCGATAGATGCGTTACAAATCACCTTCGTATTTCCCGCTGAGATTAAGACAGAGCCTTCTGGGTGCGTAATGTAGCCTGCCTGTATTTCAATTTTTCTTAATTCGTCGTATTGTCTTTCATCTAATCTCATGTTTTACCTCCGTTACAATATACATTCCGCGCGGGTGTCAGCGGGGTTCTCCTATTAACTTTGACAACCTCGATCCGTTCTAATCGCTTGGAATAAAAAAGAGGCAGCGAATGTGCATGCCTCTTTTTATCCATTATATCAATGTGTGACGTTAAAAACTACCTGTATTCACTTGTTCTGGTCTTGAAACTGGCTTTGTGAGCTCTGCTCCTTTTTCGTTCACAAGCTCTGCCTTTCCGTTTACCTTCACAGACACGCTTTTCACATCTGGCAACTCTGTTAATGTCAGCACAATGCTATCAAGAACTTTTTGTGAAATGACCTTTTTCTTTTCATCTGCACTGCCAAAAATGGATTCATTGAAATCTAGTGTCACATGACCGTCTTTTACTTTCGGGACATCATTGAGCTTCACATCTTGATCAAAGTCTGTCAGCAATTGGCTTGTTTTGCTTGGCCCAGAGACGAGCTCATCAATGGCTGCTATAATTGGATCATCCTCGTCTTTTGGTGCTCTTTTGGTCACCGGGACATAGTAGGTCTGTTCATCAGATTCAGCTAAATAGTAGACGGTCACAGGCTTTGTTGATGTCATATCAGCCGCAGCCTCGTGCTGAATATTAATGCCGTCCTCTCTGCTTAAATCATCTGAAATCGGTGTCCCATTCACAGGCATCTCTTTTAATTCATGGCCATTCATCTTTAATTTGACTTTCGCTACCGAATCAAACTGCGTTAATGTCCAAGTGACTGATTGTAAAATGCGCTGTTCGTCTTCTTTTTTATAGTTTTTGAATTCATTTGAGAAATCAACAACCGCAGTGCCATCTTTAATATCGACAGATACGCTCGTGTCCGCCGGCAGCACGGCTCTGAACCCATTTGGCATCAGGTTAGAAATCGGTCCCCCGTCTACGAGGTATTCAAGTGTTTGTTTCGCACTTCCTTCGTTCTTCGGCAGCGGAATGGATTGAGACACAACATATCCATTTTTATCAATTAAATATAATTCTCTCATGACGGTATCTGCTTGCTTCTCTTCTTTTCCTTCTTTCGCTGTTTGTTTCTCTTCTTTATTTTCTTTCACAAACGTGACATTTTGTGGTGGATCAATCTCTGTTTTCGCTTGGTCTGTTTGAAACAATCCGCATCCTGATAAAAGCATGGCTGACGCAATACACGTAACAGCTGCTGTAGTTCCTTTTTTCAGCATACTTCACCCTCCTCTAGTGGTTTGTACTAGTATGTATACGAGCTCCCTCAGAGGATTAGACCCTTTTCATAAAAAAATAACCCACTTCCATGAGAAGTAGATTATTGCTGATATACGTGTTCAAGCGAAACCGTTTCGACCTTTCCTGGCAGGTAGCCGAACCAGTCTTGAGCGATGTTTTGAAAGTTTTGCTGCTGCCCTGTTGTATAAAAAGTATGAACAGGCTCTTCCTTCGAATCATTTAACAGCCCTTTATATGAAAGAATTGTGCTCGCTTCTCTCGCTGTCTCATCTCCTGATGAAATGATATTGACGCCACTGCCCATAAAACGCTGAATCGGTTCTTTTAAAATCGGGTAGTGCGTGCAGCCAAGAATGAGCGTATCAATGCCTGTTTCTTTCATCGGTTCAAGAGAAGCTTTTACGACTTCATCTGCTGCATGATCTAAAAACGTACCACTTTCCACAAATGGCACAAGCAATGGACATGCCAGACTTTGAACAGTTAGTCCTGCTTTTAAAGAGAGCAGTGCTTCTTTATAAGCTTCACTTTTGATCGTATTGGCAGTGCCGATCACGCCAATATGCTGATTGTTTGTGACCTTGATCGCTGTGCGGGCTCCGGGCTGGATCACACCAATGACCGGGATATCAAGTGTTGCTTTAATTTCATCAAGTGCTATCGCCGTCGCAGTGTTACATGCAATGACTAGCATTTTAATATGGTGATGTCTTAATAGGTAGTGCGCCATTTCCCATGTATATTGAAGAACCTCTTCTTCTGCTCGAGGGCCGTATGGACATCGTTTTGTGTCGCCTACATAAATAATTTTTTCTTTTGGCAGTTGTCTCATGATTTCCTTCGCAACGGTTAAACCGCCTACGCCGGAATCAATCACGCCGATGGGTTGATCCAACAAAATCGCCTCATTTTCTTTTCATTTGCTGCTGTAGTTTCGTTAAAGACTGGTTGAAAACGATGGCTTCTTCTTCTGAGAAAGCCCCTAGAAGTTCACTGACGTATTCTTGGCGTTTGACAATCACTTCTTGAATGATCCGCTCACCTTCAGGTAATAAATGAATGCGAACCACGCGGCGGTCAGACGGATCTTTCACCCGTTCAACAAGTTCACTTTTTTCCATTCGGTCAATTAAATCGGTTGTCGTGCTGCAAGCCAAATACATCTTTTGTGATAGCTCACCTATTGTCATATCTCCGAATTCATAAAGCCACTGAAGCCCTACAAATTGAGGAGGTGTAATCGTATATTGATTCAGAATTTCTCTACCTTTTTGCTTAATGATTGCAGCAATATGGCGCAATGATTTTTCAATTTCTGCAACATGGCCTGACTCATTCGTTTCCATTTCATTGATACCTCACTATAGCATCTCACTTTGATTAAAACGTACATTCCTATTTTCCTCGTTTTTCAATGAAATTGCAAGAAGAGACTCATGGAAACGATATAGAAATAACCGGCTCCTCCCTGGTGCGGAAGGAAAACCGGCTGACGTTAGAGCTCTAGCTCACCCATACGCAGAAGCTCGACTACGGCCTGTGAACGACCTTTGACTCCTAGCTTTTGCATGGCATTCGAAATATGATTTCGAACAGTCTTTTCGCTAATAAAAAGCTCGCTTGCAATTTCTTTTGTTGTTTTATCTTGGACGAGCAATTCGAATACTTCTCTTTCTCTTTTGGTTAATAGCGGCTTGGATTGAAACTCTTTCTCCTTCAAGTATTGTAACCCTCCTTGCTAAGGTGAGAGCTCTAGTCTCTATAGAATGGGATTCTGTATAGTCGAGATATCATATGCCGGGTACTTGAGGTAGGTGACGTTAAAATCGAGAATTCCCGCAGATGAGCGTCCAATTTCCTCCCCTTCAAGCCGCACAAAAAAGGACGAGTCCCCTATAGAGACATCGTCCTTGATCAAACAAGCTTTTAAAATATCGAAATGGCTCCTGTTAAAAGAGCAATAAGTGTTGTAAACAGGGCTGTGAGTACGGTCCATAGCAGTGCGTACTTTTGCAAATCACCAATATCTTTATTCAGCATACTCACAAGCAGTAATGTTGAAGCGACAAGCGGACTCAGCAAATGGACAGGCTGTCCGATAATAGAGGCGCGCGCAATTTCTACTGGATCAATTCCGTAAGCTGCGCCGGCTTCAGCTAAGATTGGCAGCACCCCGAAATAATACGCATCATTTGAAAGAACAAATGTAAATGGCATACTCGTCAAAGCGACAATGAGTGGAAAAAATGAGCTGTATGAATCTGGAATCATGTAAATGACCAAGTTAGCAATGGACTCCACCATTTTTGTTCCCGAAAAAATGCCTGTGAAAATTCCTGCTGCAAACACAAGGGTAATGACCGTTAAGGCATTTCCTGCATGCGATAAAATCCGCTCACGCTGATCTTCAACTTTTGGATAGTTGATCATAAGCGCAATGACAAAGCCAATGAGAAAGAGTACAGGAATCGGTACGATATCCAATACAAGTGTTACCATGACAGCAATCGTCAGGAAGAAGTTAACCCAAATCAAGTTTGGTCTCTTCATATCTGCAACGCCATCTTCAATTGATGCCGCCAATTCAGGAGAGATCGAGACCTCTTCTTTATACTGAATCTCGGCAACCCCAATGCGCTTCCGTTCTTTTTTTCCAAGAACATACGCTGTAAAAAGGATAAAAAGACCGCCCCCTATCATCGTCGGGAGTAATGGAATGAAGAATTCCGCTGCATCTAAACCAAGTGCAGCAATCGCACGAGTAGCTGGACCGCCCCAAGGCGTCATTCCACTCATAATGCCTAGTGATAATAATGAAATCGTCCCTAAAATCAGTGGGTTCATCCCAATTCTTAAGAAAAGTGGCAGCATAGCTGATACGGTAATCATGTACGTTGTCGTTCCATCACCATCTAATGCAACAAGCATAGACAAAATCGCTACCCCAAAAGCAATTTTGACCGGATCGCCTTTCACAAGGCGTAAAATCAGTTTGATCAACGGGTCAAACAATCCAGCATCCAGCATGACACCGAAGAATAAGATGGCAAATAACAATAAAGCAGCCGATGGTGCAACGGTCTTGAGTCCATCAAGCATCATGTCCCCTAATCCGCTGTAAAATCCACCGATTAATGCAAAGATGATTGGCACAACGGTTAGAGCCACCACCGGATGCATACGTTTTGTCATAATAAGAAATGTAAAAGTCACGACCATCAAGATCCCTAAAATAGCTAGCACTTCATATCCCTCCATCCTCTTCTGTACACGATCCACAAGCGCCCCTTTTGCACTTGCGGCCCGAAATGTTAGCGCTTTCTATTTCAAGGATATAATAGCTTTTTTTATAATGAAAATATCGATTTTTTCGTCTATTCAATAAATTTTTTTTATAATTAGCCTTGCTGACTTCTTAAAAACTCAATGAATGCTTTCACAACAGACAAATGAAGGGAATCCGGCTGGTACATGAGCCATGTATCTCTTAAAACAGGCTGTCCATCTTTATACGAAAGACCTTTTACAAATAGCTCATCACTTGGTCTGAGGCAAATTTCCGGGACAATGGCATAACCTAAACCATGCTTCACCATCTCTTTTGATGTATCTTGCCTGTCTGTCTCCATTGTCACAAGCGGAGGCATCGTGAACGTCTCCTGCCACCATCTGTTAATCAATCGTTTTAATGAACTATCCGTGTGATAGTCAATGAGCGGCAGTTTCGGAAGGTCCTTTAGCTGTATTTCTGATTTTGAAATGATACAAAGGCGTTCTTTATCAAGCAAAAATCGCTCTCCATTCCAGTCGTAATCTCCTCTTAAAATCCCTAAATGTACACTTGATGTCCCTAATAAATCCATGACTTTTGTGCTCCATCCTGTGTTCACCATAAATTGAACATGTGGATACTGCTTAGAAAACTCTCTTAAAATTTCCGGCAGTTTATATTGAGCAAAGTTACTCGACACCCCTAACCTGATCGTTCCTTTGACCTTTTTTTGCATATTGAGCATGCCATCTTTCGTTTGCTGGAGCTGCTTGAGCATGTCATTTGCGTATTTAGCCAAGTATTCGCCCTCTGATGTAAATTCAATGCCTCGCTTTCTTTTAAAGAAAAGCTTCATGTCAAATTCCTCTTCAAGCTGTTTCAATCGATAACTTAAGGCAGGCTGCGATACAAATAATTTTTCTGCCGCTTTTGTGATGTTCTTCTCTTCATATAGCACCTTTAAAAACCGCCAATCTTTCTCATCCATTGTGTGCCCTCCTTTTGACCTTGTTATAAAAATATTTTATCAGTTTCTCTTAAAATAATGTATTTAACTTATTTCTTATTATACTTTACCATTTTGATTAGATAAATAGTAACTAAACAATTGAGGGTGAGAGCAATGAGAAAAGTTCCAATCACAATCATGCGAGGCGGTACAAGCAAAGGGGTCTTCATTCAAGCAAATGATGCACCTTACGAACACGATGAGCTCGAAGCATTTCTATTAGACATTATGGGCAGCCCTGACCGGCTGCAAGTTGATGGAATCGGGGGCGGTAATTCTTTAACAAGTAAGGTGGCCATTATCGATAAAGCCACTCGTCCAGATGTGGATGTAAACTATACGTTTGCACAAGTCAGCATCAATGAAAGGTTTGTCGACTTTAAAGGAAACTGTGGGAATATCTCATCAGCAGTTGGACCGTATGCCATCATTAAAGGACTTGTCCAAGCAGTTGAGCCTGTCACAACGGTACGTATTTTGAATACCAACACGAATAAAATCATTGTGGCAGAGGTAGAAGTCGAGAATGGAGAAGTGAAATTTGAAGGACAGGCAGAAATTCCAGGAGTGAAAGGAACAGGTTCTCCCATTTATTTATCCTTTGAGAAACCTGAAGGCGCTGTCACAGGTAAAACCTTTCCGACTGGAAACAAAATGGATACGATCCAGACAAAGTTTGGAGAGATTCCGATCTCAATCGTAGACATTGCAAATCCAATCGCCTTTGTCCGTGCCAAAGATATTCAATTAAAAGGAACTGAATTGCCTGAGGAGTTTACAGACGAATTGCTGGATGATTTAGAAGAGATTCGTTCCATCGCTGCTGAAATGTGTCACTTCGCACCAAAAGAACTGGCCACATTACAGTCTCCTGCTGTTCCAAAGCTTGCGATCATCAGCGAGCCTGCTGATTATGTAGATACAAATGGAATATTGAGAAGAGCAGCAGATATGGACATCATCGTTCGGATGCTATCGATGCAAAGACCGCACCAAGCACTTGCCATCACCGGATCTGTCTGTGTGTCAGCCAGCTGTTTCATGGATCAAACGCTTCCGGCACAGCTGTTTCAAGGTCAAGATGATACACTTCGAATTGGTCATCCTGCTGGTATTATGCAAACTGAAATTGATATCTCACAAAATAGAGTGAAAGTCATTCGAACCGCAAGAGAAATCCTAGATGGAGTGGTCTTTACAAAAAAAGACTACATGGTTCAACCTCAAATAAAAAAAGAAGCATAAATGAGACGTCATCATGTCGACAAAGAGCTAAAATGAACTGATTTTAGCTCTTTGTCTTTTTTTCAGTGTGAAGATCTTAAAGCAATCCGTTCTAACATCGAATGCAACGGTTTTATACACACTCATCGAACGAGAAATTGTCTAATTGGGCGGTGCATCAATATCTCCTGCTGAATGGGCTTTTATATGTCCTTGATCATCTTTTAACTGAATATGACCATAACGATTCACACCACAGCAAATCCCTTCCTGCCATGTTTGCTTTTCACGATCTAGTGAAATACGAAGCGGTTGATTCAGCCGATATAATCGTTTGTTATAAAGGGCAGTGAGGGCTTCAAATCCTTCCATTTGCCAGCGTGCATGGTATTTTTCAAAGGCCGCTACCAAATCTTTCACTAGCTGGTCCGCTTTCACCTCAGTCAGTTCTGATAGGCAAACGGTTTTATACGGAACGTGCTCGGGCTTTGTCTCTACATTGATGCCCACACCGATGTAAATGGCGCTACGGTCTGCTTCAATTAATGTGCCAGATACTTTCGCTTCATTAATCAATAGATCATTTGGCCATTTGATCGCCAGCTGATCCTCTGCTCTCATGAGTGGTTTGAGTACATCATAAATCGCGAGTGCCGTCAGCGGGGCAATCGTTGATTGGGTGGAGATATCTACTGGCGGTTTTACTGTCATCGTGACAGCCACATTTCCTGTAGGCGTTTCCCACGGTCTGCCAAGCCTGCCTCTCCCTGCTGTCTGCTGCCGGGCATATACAGCAAATGAAGGGATTTCTCCTTGCTGAATGAGCCTTTTCGCTTCATTATTTGTACTATCAATGGTGTCGTATTGAAAAATCTTCATGTGCTCTCCTTTTGTTTCATCTTCATATGATCTTTTTATTATAACAAAATGAAACATGTGACCGTGATTCTTTAATGTCGCTGGGCCTGAAAAGTCTCTTTTTCCTCTTCTGTAAACGGTACAGGGGCACCGGTGTCTTTACTTATTTGCACCATCGTGACTGAGCCTGTAAAACACGGTTCTTGCTGTTCATTTTCTCCTAAATAATGAAGGATGAGAGAGCTTGATCCAACCTTTTCTGGCTTTACATACACACGCAGCCTCTCACCGATTTCCACTTGCTTGATGTAATCACATTGAAGGTTTGCCACGACCGTAATCGTCTCTCTCGCTCGCTTCATTCGTTTATCTACAATTCCCGTTTTTTGAAAGAAGGCAATCCGCGCCTCTTCAAAATACACAAACGGGGTGACATTGTTCATGTGACCAAACATATCCGTTTCTGAAAAACGGACGGTTGTTTCCACATAAAATCGAAACGATGCCCTCCACTCTTCAAACGGTTCTTCAATATATGACGGCAGCCTCATTTGATCCACTCCTTATTCGCAAACAAAACGCCTCTCCCGTATTGGAAGAGGCGTTTGTTATGTTTTTGCATCCAGCCTCTTGTAAACACTCATCATGATTGGCAAGGAGGACTGAATGTGATGTTATTCTGCGTGATCGCTTCCGAAGAAGTTACGGAAAGCTTGTAATGTTGTATCTCGGTTAAGTGCTGCAATTGATGTTGTGAGCGGGATTCCTTTCGGACAAGCCTGCACACAGTTTTGAGAGTTCCCGCAGTTTGCGAGACCGCCATCACCCATAATTTCTTCTAAACGGTCAGACTTATTCATTGCACCTGTCGGATGTGCGTTAAATAGACGAACTTGTGAAAGCGGTGCAGGGCCCATAAAGGAAGACTTATCATTCACGTTTGGACAAGCTTCAAGGCAGACACCACATGTCATACATTTTGAAAGCTCATACGCCCATTGACGCTTTTTCTCAGGCATTCTTGGTCCAGGTCCAAGATCATATGTGCCATCGATCGGCACCCATGCTTTGACTTTTTTCAATGAATTGAACATACGGCTTCGATCAACCTGCAAGTCTCTCACAACCGGGAACGTTTTCATCGGCTGAAGACGGATCGGCTGCTCTAACTTGTCAATCAGTGCAGTACATGATTGGCGAGGCGTTCCATTAATGACCATGGAACAAGCGCCACATACTTCTTCAAGACAGTTCATGTCCCAGTTGATCGCCGTTGTTTTTTCACCTTTTTTATTGACCGGATTACGTCTGATTTCCATGAGTGCAGAAATGACGTTCATATTCGGACGGTAAGGGATTTCGAATTCCTCATCATAAGGCTTGCCATCTGCTGTATCTTGACGTGTGATAATAAATTGAATCGTGTTTTTTTCACTCATCTTATTTCTCCACCTTTTTCTTCGAGTAATCTCGTTTACGAGGTGCAATTAACGATACATCGACGTCCTCATAGTGGAATGCAGGTTTTTGGTTTTTCCCTTTGAACGTAGCCATCGTTGTTTTTAGGAATTCTTCATCGTTTCTTTCTGGGAATTCCGGTTTATAGTGTGCGCCTCGGCTTTCATTCCGGTTGTAAGCCCCAATCGTAATCACACGTGCCAGCTGAAGCATGTTGTCAAGCTGACGCGTGAAGGCAGCGCCTTGGTTGCTCCATGAAGCTGTATCGTTGATGTTAATATGCTTATAGCGCTCCATCAGTTCTTCAATCTTCTCATCTGTTTTTAAGAGCTTCTCGTTGTAACGAACCACTGTAACGTTGTCCGTCATCCATTCTCCAAGCTCTTTATGAAGCACATATGCATTTTCTGTGCCATCCATGCTAAGGATGTTGTCCCATTTCTCCTGCTCTTTCTTCACGGCACTGTCGAATGTTGCAGATGATAAATCTTCTGCAGACTTTTCAAGACCACTAATGTATTTCACAGCATTTGGTCCAGCAACCATTCCACCGTAAATCGCAGAAAGCAATGAGTTTGCACCAAGTCTGTTTCCGCCGTGCATAGAGTAATCACATTCTCCGGCAGCAAACAAGCCTTTGATATTCGTCATTTGATCATAATCAACCCATAATCCGCCCATTGAATAATGAACAGCCGGGAAAATTTTCATCGGAAGCTTACGCGGGTCATCACCCATGAATTTTTCATAGATTTCAATGATTCCACCAAGCTTAATATCAAGCTCTTTTGGATCTTTGTGAGAAAGATCTAGGTACACCATGTTCTCTCCGTTGATGCCAAGCTTTTGCTCCACACATACATCGAAAATTTCACGCGTTGCAATGTCACGCGGTACAAGGTTCCCGTATGCTGGGTACTTTTCTTCAAGGAAGTACCAAGGTTTTCCGTCTTTATATGTCCAAACACGTCCACCTTCACCACGAGCTGATTCACTCATGAGACGCAGCTTGTCATCTCCTGGGATCGCTGTTGGGTGAATTTGAATGAATTCTCCATTAGCATAATGAGCACCTTGCTGATAAACGATCGATGCAGCTGATCCGGTATTAATCATGGAGTTCGTTGATTTACCGAATACGATGCCAGGACCGCCAGTTGCCATGATGACAGCATCTGAACGGAAGGATTCGATTTCCATTGTCGTCAAGTTCTGCGCGACAATGCCTCGGCATACTTCCTCGTCATCTAAGACAGCGCCAAGGAATTCCCAGCCTTCATATTTCGTCACAAGCCCCGCTACTTCATAGCGGCGAACCTGCTCATCTAGTGCGTATAATAACTGCTGACCTGTTGTCGCACCAGCAAATGCTGTACGGTGGTGCTGTGTTCCCCCGAAACGGCGGAAGTCCAGTAATCCTTCTGGTGTTCTGTTAAACATTACACCCATACGATCAAGTAAGTGGATAATGGACGGCGCTGCTTCACACATTGCCTTTACTGGCGGCTGGTTAGCTAAAAAGTCTCCGCCATATACAGTGTCATCAAAATGCTCATAAGGTGAATCTCCTTCACCTTTTGTATTGACCGCTCCGTTAATTCCGCCCTGTGCACAAACAGAATGCGAACGTTTCACAGGTACGATTGAAAATAATTTAACAGCTGTTCCCGCTTCTGCTGCTTTGATAGTTGCCATGAGACCAGCTAAGCCGCCTCCGACAACGATGATGCTAGAATTACTCATTGTAGCCCCTCTCCCTCTTCTACTAATCTATTTCCTCTTAAACAAAAGCGAAAATTGCTCTTAGCCCTACATATGAAAGCGCTATAAATATACCTAATGTCACATATGTGGAGATTCTTTGTGAGCGTGGTGAAACTGTAATTCCCCAGCTGACAGCAAATGACCACAAGCCATTAGCAAAGTGGAAAATAGTAGATAAAACGCCGACAATATAGAAACCTAGCATAAATGGAGAGCTTAAAATATTCGCCATCATGTCATAGTTTACTTCAGCTCCAAGCTGCGCTTGAATGCGTGTTTCCCATACGTGCCAAGTGACAAAAATCAATGTGATGATACCTGTAATCCGTTGCAGTCTGAACAACCAGTTTCTTAAGTAACTGAAGCGAGACGTGTTGTTTTGTGCCGTAAAGGCTATGTACACCCCATAAACAGCATGATAGATCAGTGGTAAGAAAATCACGAACAGCTCAAGTGCATATCTGAATGGAAGCTGTTCCATAAAGTGTGCAGCTTTGTTAAACGCCTCTGGTCCATTCGTCGCAAAGTGGTTAATCACTAAGTGCTGTACTAAAAATAGACCGACCGGAATGACGCCAAGCAAAGAATGCAATCTCCGATAAAAAAATTCTTTGTTCCCCGACATTACTTTACCCCCTAGTAAAAAAAGTGCAATTGCTTGAAAATTGTCTTACCCCCGCTTCTTTCAATTGTAAGCACTTTATTCAAATTTATTGACAATTTCATTTTACTCCTATGTCAAAAAAGCGTCAAGAAACCGCGTACATAAATTAAAATTTTCCGAAATTTAAAAGTTTTAAATCAAAATTCGTTTTACTACAATAAGAATTTCTTAGACTTCAGGGAAAACTCTGTCATCATATGCCCACATAAGCTATAATAAATTGTTGAAAGAGGGGAGCCATACAATGAATAAATTCGAATCTAACTTAGAACAGCTAAAAGAAATTGAAGTCAATGGATTTGCCTACGAGCTGATACGCGAAGTTCTGCTGCCTGACATTCTTGGTCAGGATCATTCATCTATGATGTATTTTGCGGGTAAACTGCTTGCTCGTAAATTTCCTCAAGAGTCATGGGAAAAGATCCCCGAATTTTTCCATGATGCCGGATGGGGAACTCTCACGATGGTCCATTCTAAAAAACAGGAAATTGAGTTTGAGCTCGAAGGTCCACTTGTATCGAATCGACTCAGCTATCAAAAGGAGCCATGCTTTCAAATGGAAGCAGGTTTTATCGCTGAACAGATTCAGCTTCTCAATGAGCACGTGGCTGAATCCTATGAACAAGTAAAAAAGCGTGCTGATAAAGTCATTTTAACCGTTAAATGGGATTTAAGAGACCCTAGCTAACACTGTTTATGAAAGGCGATGACTTCGTGTCACGCCTTTTTTATATACCCTTCTATCATAGCACAGTTGGCGTACCGGTTTACGCACGTTTTTCTTTCTTCATATGCTGATGATTTCCAATATAAAAAAGAGGTGTATCTTTTTACGGAATACACCTCTTTTGAAGATTTAAGAATGAGCAGCGGCGCTCACCTTTGATAATTCAAACGCATCATGAAGGGCTTCTACAGCTTTCACCATATCTTCACGATCAACGACTGTTGAGACTTTGATCTCAGACGTACTGACCATTTTCACTTGAATGTCTTTTTGAGCTAACACAGCGAACATTTCAGCCGCAACGCCTGGGTTTGAGACCATACCAGAGCCAACGATAGATACTTTGGCTAATTTGCTTTCTGTCTCAATCTGCTCATAACCAAGCGCACCTTTGTATTCTTCTAATACTTCAACTGTTTTAGACAAATCATCCGTTTTCACAGAGAAAGAGATGGAGGTCTGATTGGTGCTTGTGACAGACTGAATGATGATATCGACATTGATATTTTGCTTTGCAAGTGTCGTAAAAATCGTCGATAGCGTTGTTAAACCGCTTGAAAGGCCGCATACCGTCACGCGTGTCATCTGATCTTCAAATGCAATGCCTCTTACAACTAAATTTTGTTCCATGGATGATTCCTCCTCAATTAACGTACCCGATTCATTTTCAATACTAGAACGGACTTCTAGTGGGATTTGATAATTTTTCGCAAATTCGACCGCTCTCGGATGCAACACACCTGCTCCTAAATTGGCTAACTCAAGCATTTCATCGTATGAAATGCCTGCAAGTTTTCGCGCAGACGGTACATAACGAGGATCTGTTGTAAACACACCTGGTACGTCCGTATAAATATCACATTTGTCCGCTTTGAGTGCCGCAGCTAGTGCCACTGCTGTCGTATCTGATCCACCACGCCCAAGTGTTGTAATATGTAGATCATCCGCAATTCCTTGGAAACCTGCTACAACGACGACTTTTCCTGCACTCAGTTCTTCTTTGATTCTTGCTTCATCGATGTCCACGATTCTTGCATTTCCGTGCACCTTCTCTGTTTTCATCCCAGCTTGCCAGCCTGTAAAGGAAATGGCATCATAACCTTTTGCTTGCAGTGCCATCGCTAATAATGAAATGGTCACCTGCTCACCAGTTGTCAGTAGCATATCCATTTCTCTTTTGCTTGGATCATCTGTGAGTTCTTTCGCTAGGTCTACTAGAACATCCGTTGATTTGCCCATCGCAGACACAACCACGACCACATCATTTCCTGCCTCGCGTTCAGCGATGACTCTCTCTGCGACATTGCGAATTTTTTCTGTCGATCCAACAGATGTTCCACCAAATTTTTGTACAATTAGTCCCATGTCTACCACCCTTTTTCAAAAGATCACGTGTGAGAGAAGAGGCTGCGGAGACTGCTCTGTTCACTGCAAATAAAAAAGCAATGAGAGAACAAATCTCCCATTGCTTTAAAATCATCATCAAACGATGCAAACAATGAGATAGCCCTCCAAGAAATACATTCTTGACAGCCCTACATTTCTTCAATGTACAGCCAGCGAATAAAATGAGTGGATTTTATTCGCTTCGGCGACGCTCCCCTTTCAGCCCTCTTCCTAGATCCCCTCGATCTCTGAAGGCTTACTCTTGAAGTTCGCACCTCTATCTTCAACAAACAACACGTTCATTTATTAAATTAGTCACATCTTAACAGACTTTTGGAAAAAGTACAATCTATTTTTTTAATGCCTCCATTAAAAGTTCAGCCGTTTGTTTCGGAATACCAGCGTCCTGAAAATCCTGGATAGAGGCTTCTTTCATCTTTTTCACAGAGCCAAAATGTTTAAGTAACTGCTTTTTGCGCTTTTCCCCGATACCTGGGACATCGTCTAGAATAGACTGGAATGCATTCTTCCCGCGCAGCTGCCGGTGAAAACTAATCGCAAATCTGTGCACTTCATCTTGAATACGCTGCAATAAATAAAAGGCCTGA
This sequence comes from Bacillus sp. Leaf49, assembly GCF_001426125.1. Taxonomy (NCBI): domain Bacteria; kingdom Bacillati; phylum Bacillota; class Bacilli; order Caryophanales; family Bacillaceae; genus Bacillus; species Bacillus sp. Leaf49. The sequence continues at coordinate 149,041 of NZ_LMRK01000026.1, forward strand.
CTATTCCGTTCGAGCGCAACAATTTCAAGCGTATCACCCATCATAAGATTCGATGTCCTGTGTTTTTCATCTTTCACTAGACCTGCCACAGGAACAGACAGATTTAATTCATTTTCGAGCACATCTATGGCTGCGTTGATTTGTCCTTTTCCTCCGTCGATTAAAATCAAGTCAGGAAGCGGCAGTTCATCCTTTAACACACGGGTATACCGCCTTCTAATGACTTCACGCATGGAAGCATAATCATCGGGCCCCTCAACGGTTTTAATTTTGTATTTTCGGTATTCCTTTTTATACGGCTTCCCGTCTTGGAAGACAACCATAGCGGATACGGGGTCTGCTCCTTGGATATTGGAGTTATCAAATGCCTCAATCCGGTATGGCATATAAATATTGAGTGCATCGCCAAGCTGCTCCACTGCACCAATTGTCCGTTCTTCATCACGCTCTATAAGCGAGAACTTTTCTTTGAGAGCAATTTTGGCGTTTTGGTGGGCAAGTAAAAGCAAATCCTTTTTCTTTCCTTTTTTCGGCTGATGAACATTCGTTTCAAGCAATTGCTCAATCAACTCTTGATCGACGCTGTCTGGCACCAAAATTTCCTTCGGCAGAAAGTGGTTGTTTTTTTCATAAAACTGCCCCATAAACGTGAGAAATTCTTCTTCAGGGTCTTGATACATCGGAAATAGGCTGACATCACGTTCAATTAATTTTCCCTGTCTGATGAAGAAGACTTGGACACACATCCAGCCCTTATCATAAGCATAGGCAAACACATCGCGATCGGATAAGTCACTCATCGTCATCTTTTGCTTTTCCATCGTTGAGTCAATGTATGCGATTTGATCTCTCAGCTCTTTTGCCCGCTCAAATTCTAATTGTTCGGCCGCTTCTTGCATCTTCTCTGTTAATTCTTTCTTGATTTGCTGATGTCCTCCGTTTAGAAATCTTGTGATTTCGTCGACGAGCTGTTTATTCGTTTCTTCAGAAATGTCATACACACACGGAGCAAGACATTGTCCAAGATGATAATAAAGGCAGACTCGGTCAGGGAGTGTCGCACATTTTCTAAGCGGATATAAACGGTCGAGTAGCTTTTTCGTTTCTCTTGCTGCTTGTACGTTTGGATATGGACCGAAGTATTTCCCTTTATCCTTTTTCACATTGCGGGTGACAATCAGCTTAGGATGACGTTCATTCGTAATTTTAATAAAAGGGTATGTTTTGTCATCCTTGAGCATGACATTGTATTTCGGGTCATATTTTTTGATTAAATTCAGCTCTAAAATAAGTGCCTCAATATTTGAAGAGGTGACAATGTATTCAAAGTCTTCGATTTCACCGACAAGCCGCTGCGTTTTGGCATCATGAGATCCTGTAAAATAAGAGCGGACCCTATTTTTTAATACCTTTGCCTTTCCCACATAAATGATCGTATTTTGTCTATCTTTCATTAAGTAACAGCCTGGTTGATCAGGTAAGACTGACAGCTTTTCTTTGATCAATTTGTTCATATTTTCATCCGTCCTTGTTTTCCACTTTCACTCCTTCTAGTGTATCACGAACATTTGTTTTATACCACGATGAAAGAAAAGCGGCTCTCGACTATACGAGAACCGCTTTTGAGATCATGCCACGCGGGCATAGATCGGTTTATAGATGTTTGTTTACAAGCTCAGCTAGTGCTTCTTTTGGTTTGAAACCAACAGACGTTTCGACGACTTCACCGTCTTTTAAAACAAGAAGTGTTGGGATACTCATAACGCCGTATTTACCAGCAGTTTCTTGGTTATCATCCACATCAATTTTTACAATTTTCATTTTATCGCCCATTTCTTGATCAAGTTCTTCAAGAACTGGAGCAATCATTTTACAAGGTCCGCACCAAGGTGCCCAAAAGTCTGCAAGAACAACACCTTCTGCAGTTTCTTGTGAAAATGTTGCGTCAGTAGCTTTTACGATTGCCATTATTCATTCCTCCAATGTAAATTATGCTTTTTAGTATAGCATCTACCAATGTGACTTGCGAATGAAATGCTTACGAATCATTTTTTATGAAATGAATTAAAAAACAAACCGTATAATCGCACCAATAACAACAATCGCACCAATGATCATCAGAATGGTTCTAAGCATATGACATGACTCCCTTTCCGCTTCATTTACAATGTATGATGCCCCAACATTCTTCTCATCAAACATTGAAATATGCGATCAAGCTAGATCGACGGTCAACATTACAACAGACATAGGCGGCAGATCAATAGTCAGCTCGCCGTGCTTAACAGCAAATTGCCGAAAGTCCGCAGGCTGAACGGAATGAGGATCATCGAACGTGTTGTGCGCATTCATCCGATCTGCAGTCAGCACACGGCCAGTGACCTTCGCTTTTGCATCGATTCCCTTTATCGCAAGAGATACGTCTGCTTTTTCATGGGGATTCACATGACAGAAACTAATATGCATCTTGTCAGATGACCGCGAGGCTGACACACTGACTTGAGGGATTTTTTCACCCCGGCGTTCATACGAAGGAGCATTCAATTCTACTTCAAGCGCTTCTTCTTCTTGATGCACTTGAAACATGTGAAATACATGATAGGTAGGTGTCAGGAGCATCTTTTCGTCCTGCGTTAACACCATCGCTTGCAACACATTGACGGTCTGGGCAATATTCGCCATATGAATCCGCTGGCAATGGCGATGAAAAATATGAAAATGCAAGGCACAGACTAGAGCATCTCTTAATGTATTTTGCTGATACAAAAACCCTGGATTTGTCCCCGGTTCTGGATCATACCATGTCCCCCATTCATCAATAATCATCCCGATTCGCTTGTCTGGGTCATAACGATCCATGATCTCTCCGTGTTCCACGACAAGCCGCTCCATTTCAGACGCCTTTTTCAGCGTTGTAAACCACTCATCCTCATCAAAATCAGTCGCTGACCCTTTCTTCTCCCATGTTCCTGGGACCGTATAGTAATGCAAACTGAGCCCATCCATCCATGGCGCTGCACGCTCCATTAATACTTTTGTCCAATTCACATCATTTGAATTCGCACCGCATGCTATTTTGTAAATGCGCTGACCAGCAAACTCTCTCACATACGTTTGGTAGCGTTTATATAAGTCTGCATAATACTCTGGCGTCATATTTCCACCACATCCCCAGCTTTCATTGCCTACACCAACATACGTCAGCTCCCACGGTTCTTGTTTTCCATTTTGAATCCGCCAATCCGACATAGGTGTCCCTTTAGGAAATGTGATATATTCAATCCATTCTGCTAATTCTTGAACAGAGCCGCTTCCAACGTTTCCACAAATATAAGGCTCACATTCAAGTAATTCACACAGTCTCATAAATTCATGTGTACCAAACGCATTTGATTCAACGGTGCCACCCCAATGAGTATTCACCATCGGCTTTCGTTCACTAAGGTCACCGACGCCGTTTGCCCAATGATACTCGTCTGCAAAACAGCCGCCCGGCCACCTCAGCACCGGGATATGTAAGGCTTGAAGTGCCTTTAGTACATCGGTACGCATCCCCTCAATATGGTCAATCGATGAGTCTTTCCCTACCCAAATGCCGTCATAAATTCCTCTTCCTAAATGCTCTTGAAAGTGTCCATAGATGTGTTTAGAAATGCGTCCAATCACTTCATTCACTTTTACTGTCCCATTCACTTGTAAACCGCTCCTTTGTTTCGTGATGACATACAAAAAAACCCAGAATACCTAGGCATTCTGAGTGTATGAGCGTTAAGAATGGATATTCATCTTTTTTAACTCTTCATTTAAAAGCGGAACGACTTCGAATAAGTCACCGACAATTCCGTAATCGGCAATTTTGAAGATTTCAGCTTCTGGGTCTTTGTTGATCGCAACAATGACTTTACTGTTGGACATACCGGCTAAATGCTGAATAGCTCCTGAAATCCCGCAGGCAATGTAAAGGTCAGGTGTGACGACTTTACCGGTTTGACCAATTTGCAGGGCATAATCGCAGTAGTCAGCGTCACATGCACCACGCGAGGCACCGACTGCTGCGCCAAGCGTTTGGGCAAGTTCTTTCAGCGGTTCAAAGCCTTCTTTGCTCTTGACCCCCCTGCCTCCTGCGACAATGACCTTCGCTTCAGATAAATCTACACCTTCTGATGTTTTTTTAATGACTTCCTTCACGATCGTTCTTAGGTTTTGAATATCGACAGAAACTGGCGTCACTTCTCCGCTGCGTGACGCATCACGCTCCAGCGGTGCCACGTTGTTTGGACGGATAGTAGCCAAAAGCAGACGATCTGTTGAAATGACTTTTTCAAAAGCTTTTCCTGAATAAATCGGTCTAGTGAAAACAAGATGTTCACCGGTAACGCTTACATCTATTGCATCTGAAATTAAGCCTGTTTGCAGGCGTGCAGCTATTTTTGGTGACAAGTCTTTTCCGATCGATGTATGACCGAACAGCACTGCATCAGGATTGACTTGATCTAATATTGCTTGAAGCGCCTGCGCAAAACCATCAGACGTATAATAAGAAAGATGCGGGTGCTCGACGATCATCACATGATCCGCTCCATAATAAAGCAGTTCATCCGCTTGGTCTTTGACGTGATCCCCTATTAAAACGCCAATCACTTCACCGCCATCAGCCACCTCGTGAGCGGCAGCAATCGCTTCAAACGTCACATTTCTTAATTTACCGTCACGACTTTCTCCAAGTACAACAACTTTTTTACTCATCCTTTAAGCTCCCCCTTGTTCTCGTGATATCGTAAAGTGGATGTTTAGATGACTTTTGCTTCATTTCTTAGCAGGTCTGTCAGTTCCTTGACCTGATCCTGAAGCTCGCCGCTCAGCACCTTGCCACCCTCTTTTTTCTCCGGTAAGAAACGTTCGATTGTTTTGATTTTATATGGCACATCGTCTTCATCTAAATCTAGATCGTCTAATTCTAATGCTTCTAAAGGCTTTTTCTTCGCCTTCATGATGCCTGGTAACGATGGATAACGAGGCTCATTGAGACCTTGCTGCGCGGTGACCACTAGCGGGAGCTCGGCAGAAATCACTTCTACATCACCCTCTGCATCTCGCTCAATTGAAGCTGAGCCGCCGTCGATTTGAATACTTGTAATGGTTGTGACATATGGAAAACCGAGTAATTCAGCAAGACGCGGGGCCACCTGTCCAGACCCGCCGTCAATCGCTACATTCCCTGCTAAGATCAAGGAAGCTTCTTTATCCTTGAGATAGTGATATAGAATTGTAGAAGCGGAAAACTGATCCCACTCCTCCAAATCATCTTCAACATTTAATAAAACGGCTTGATCGCAGCCCATTGCAAGTGCTGTTCTAAGTTGCTTCTCCGCATCTTCATTGCCAACTGTCACGACCGTTACTTCTCCCCCGTGCTCATCCCGAAGCTGAATCGCTTCTTCAATTGCGTACTCATCATAAGGATTAATAATGAACTCTGCCCCATCTTCTTGAATAGCACCAGACTGAATAGAGATTTTCTCTTCCGTGTCAAACGTACGCTTCATTAAAACAAAAATATTCATTCATTTCTCCCCCTTGTGTCGTACTAATCCCTTATTCCCCTTTAAAATTCGGTTTACGCTTTTCGATAAAAGCCTGGATGCCTTCTTTGGCATCATTCGACTGGAACACCTCAGCAAACTTTTTGGCTTCCAGCTTCATTCCGCCATCATATGAGTACACTTTTGTCGCATTCAATAACTCAAGCACATACTCAAGTGTTTTAGGGCTTTTCGCTGCAAATTTCGCCGCCAATGTTTTGGCTGTTTCCAGCGCTTCTTCTTCTGTTTCCGCAAGTTTTGAAACAAGTCCGCAAGCAAATGCTTCTTCTCCTGTAATCGGCTCAGCTGTTCCCATCATTTCAAGTGCTTTAGCTGATCCAACATAGCGAGGCAGGCGCTGCGTTCCGCCGAATCCTGGGATAATACCGAGATTTAATTCCGGCAGTCCCAGCTTTGCATCTTTTGTTGCGATTCGAATATCACATGACATCGCCAACTCAAGCCCGCCGCCTAATGCTGCCCCGTGAATGGAAGCAATCACCGGTTTTGGACATTGTTCAATTCGTTCAAACACTTGCTGTCCTCTGTCTGCAAGGCTGGCATAATCAGACTCTTCCTGCAAGGTCGTAAATTCTTTAATATCAGCACCTGCTGAGAAAAATCTACCTTCTCCATGAATGACAATAGCTCTCACTTCACTGTTTTGCTCAAGCTGATCAAACATGTCGTTGAGTTCAGTGAGAAGCTGAGAGGATAAGGCATTTGCAGGTGGGTGTTGAATCGTGATGAGTGCTGTCTGTTCGTCTTGGTGTAAGCTAAGTATTTTTCCCATGTCAATCATCCTTTTTCAATTGTCTTTAAGATTGATGTATTCCGTTTAAGAGAAGATCATGTACACTTTCTGCGAGTGCAGGCAGGTCATACTTTTGATCATTCATAACCCATGTTGTAGCGGTTTCGTCAATCGTCCCAAATACCATTTGTCTCGCTAAGCGGACATCTAGATTTTGTCTAAATTCTCCTGTCTTCTTTCCTTCGGTTAAAATGGAGTCTAGCATATTTAAATACCCTTTCAGCACCTCATTGATTTTTTGGCGCAGTTCAAGGTTTGACTGCCTGAGTTCAAGCTGTGTCACAAGAGCCAAATGATGGTCTTGCGATAGCAGGCGAAAGTGTTCTCGAATGAGGAGAAGAAGCTTTTCTTTGGCAGACGGTTTCTTTTGAATATCTGTTTCCATCCGTTCGATGAATTGTCCCATTTTTTCTTTGAACAACGAGATCAAAATGTCCTCTTTGTTTTTGAAATAGAGATAAATGGTTCCGTCTGCTACCCCTGCTTGTTTGGCAATCTTTGAAACTTGTGATTGATGGTAGCCGTTCTCTGCAATCACCACAACGGCTGCATCAATAATTTGCATGTACTTCGGTCTTTTCTGCTTCAATGTGCTTCGTCCCTTTCTAAATTGAATGAGCATTCATTCATAACTTTATGTTAAAAAGAAACGAGTGATTTGTCAAGTGCTGTTCTTCTTTCTTTTCAACCTTTAGCATACCAGAGCAGACACCTACAATTCAAATCATCCGGCCGCTTGACCGGATGATGCTGGTTCATTCTCTCATTGATCGACTGGTTCTTCTGTTGAAGATGATTGCTTTCTTTTTTCTTCTTCAATTAACACTCTGCGCAAGATTTTCCCTACAGCCGTTTTAGGCAGTGATTCCTTAAATTCGTAGACACGCGGCACTTTAAATGGGGCAATTCTTGTTCTAACAAAACGATCCAGTTCATCCTCTGTTACATAGGCATCCTTTTTCGGGACAACAAAGGCTTTTACTGTTTCCCCTCTATACGGATCTGGAATACCCGCCACAACCACTTCTTGTACAAGCTCATGCTCATAAAGGGCTTCTTCAACCTCTCTTGGGTAAATATTATAGCCGCTCGCGATGATGACATCTTTTTTCCGGTCTACGATATAGAAAAAACCATCCTCATCCATATACCCAATGTCTCCTGTGAAAAACCAGCCGTCTCTTAACACTGCCGCAGTCTCCTCCGGCTGATTCCAGTATCCTTTCATGATTTGAGGACCTTTGACGATAATCTCTCCGTGCTCATATGGCGCTTTGAGTCCACCCGTTTCTTCACAATAAATACCGGCATCTGTATTCGGCCAAGGGCACCCGATACTTCCTATTTTGTTCGCTCCCCATAAGAAATTAGCATGAGTGACAGGAGAAGTTTCTGAAAGTCCATACCCCTCCACCAGCCTTCCTCCTGTTAGTTTTTCAAAACTCTGTTTGACTTCAACAGGAAGAGCGGCCGATCCGCTTAAGCATGCGGTGATGGATGATAGGTCATACTTTTCAATATTCGGATGATGAAGCAGGGCAATATACATCGTTGGTGCTCCTGGGAACAGCGTCGGTTTCTGTTTTTCAATGGTCTTCAAGGCATCCGCTGCATCAAAACGCGGAAGAAGAATCATTTGATGACCTTCCTTGACTGCAAGGTTTAGCACGGTCGTCATGCCGTATACATGAAAAAACGGAATGATCCCAAGAATCCGCTCTTTTCCGCGGTTCGTTTTATACATCCATGATGTACACATTTCTGTATTGGCTACTATATTTTCATGTGTGAGCATGACCCCTTTTGGTAAACCGGTCGTTCCGCCTGTATATTGCAAAACTGCGACATCCTCTTTCGGTTGAAAGGATATTTGCGGAATCCGTTCTCCTGACGATTCTTTCATGATCTGTGAGAAATGATGAATGGTCTCACTCTTCTCCACTTGGATGACCATGTTGTTTTTCCTTCGCTGGACAATCGGAAACAATATGTTTTTCGGAAATGGCAAGTAATCTTGTAATTTTGTGATGATCAAATGTTCCATACTTGTCAGCGCTTTCATTTTATAGGCCTTTGGATACAGTAGATCGAGAGTGATCAGCACCTTAGAGCCGCTGTCCTCCATTTGATATTCCAGTTCTTTCTCCGTATAAAGCGGATTGGTTTGAACGACAATGCCGCCTGCTATTAAAACCGCATAATAAGAAATCACCGATTGCGGGCAGTTTGGCAGCATAATCGCTACTCTGTCGCCTTTTTTGACACCGATGTCAATCAAGTGACTGGCTAATTTCAGTGCATCTTCTTGTAACTGCTGGTAGGTGATGTTTTTTCCTAAAAAATGAATGGCTGTATGCTCAGGTGCTGCCTCTGCGGAGCTGAATAAGTAAGATTGCAACGTTTCATTTGGGATGGTGAGTTCGTGGGGAATTTGATTCGGGTAATGCAGAAGCCAACGTTTATCTGACTGCATAAAAACCCTCCTTCCTGAACTTTCGTACTATTTTATTATAGCAAACTTTTCCTTATGGCTGTTTGCTTTTTTCAAATCGAGCTCGTTCCATGACACATCTTCATTTTTTCGCCGGTGTTTCTATAGAGGCTCTTTTCCCTTCATGATGCCACTTTTCGTATAATCCACCGATCGCACGAAATGACTCATGGACTCTCTCCACAATCTGTTTATGGATACTAGGGTCATTAGGTAAATGTGTGTGGATGTTGTCCACTTGATATTGTCTCATCATGTCTAGATACACAGATAGAAAGATGGTGTCTTCTAAAATCCAATAAACGACTTCATCCGCCTCTTTTGTTCTTTTATGAAGCACTTTAATCCCTCGTTCATATTGAATAAGAATATAGCCGGCTGGATCAATTTCAATATAGGGGCTCAAATCATCAAAAAAACCAGTCGTTTGAAAAGGACGTGCAATATACGGTTCATATATGTCTTGGGGAAGAGATGTCTTTTTGAGACAACTGTCAATGCGCTTTATGAGTTCGTCTTTTTGCAAAATTTGATTCATTCTGATTCGCCGCCTTTGATGAGTGAAAAGCTGTCAAGGTTTTCCCTGACAGCTTTCTAGAATGTATTCTTCATTTTACAGGAACATGTAAACGGCACCAATAACCGCAAAAGTGCAGGCAACTACAATTAATACTTTGGCTAGTTTTTCCATGTCGTCTCCTTAAATGCCGGCTGCTACTACATAAGACAGCCCAACAGAAATAATGAGTGAAATAAACCCGACCGCTCTATTATCATTCTCAATCTCTTTGTCTACTTTAAATCGTGGTGTTAAAAATTCAAAAATGAAATAGCTGACGAGCAGCATCACAAAGCCGTATACGCCCCATCCGACCATTTGAAGAAGCGAGTTGTGCTGGGCGATGGAATGCTGAAAGACATTGGCAATCCCAAAAATCTTCCCGCCGGTTGCCATAGCAACAGCTAAGTTCCCCCGCTGAATCTCTTCCCAGTTTTTATAGGAGGTCACGAGTTCAAATATGGTAAGAAATAAGACAAGACATAGGACGGCCACGCTGTAATAGGCGGCAATTTCCACAAGTTCATTTTCCCAAAAGGCTTTCATGCGTTTTCTCCTTTTTACTTTAATTCGACGATGGTGACGCCTGATCCTCCCTCGCCTTGTTCTCCAAAACGAGCATTTTTTACACTACGGTGCTGTTTTAATAATTCCTGGACCCCTTTTCTCAAGGCGCCAGTGCCTTTACCGTGAATGATCGACACACGCGGATAGCCAGCTAAGACGGCATCATCTAAGTATTTCTCGACTCTGCTTAAGGCATTCTCATAACGCTCTCCTCTTAAATCAAGCTCAAGTGATACATGATAGTCTTTTCCTTTGACCGCCGTGATGGCTTTCTCTTGTTTAAATTCCGGTGCTGATTTGATAAATTCCATATCTTTTTCTTTTACTTTCATTTTTAGAATGCCCATTTGGACACTCCATTCTTTGTTACCCGTTTGTTCGATGAGCGTTCCTTTTTGGCCAAACGTCAGCACTTTGACTTCATCGCCTGGCTTTAGCTGTCTTGCTGCTTTTTTCACCGGCTCTGGTTTTTTCTTACGGTCAAACTCAGGGACAGCTTCTTCAAGACGCTTTCTCGCATCAATGAGTTCATGTTCTTTGAATGAACGATGCTCACTTTTAATGGACCGAAGCTCCTGAATAATCTCTTCTGCTTCTTTTGTTGCTTGTTCAATTTTTTCTGTCGCTTTTTGTTCGGCTTCTTCAAGCAGTTTGTCCTTTTGTTCATTCCATTCAAGGATTTGTTTTTGCAATTCTTTATGGAGCTTCTCTGCTTCTTTTCTATAGAATTCCGTCTCATGCAGTTCTTCTTCTGCTTGTTTTTTGCTGTCTTCTAATGAAGCAATCATCTGATCGACTTCATTATGTTCCGCGTGCATATCTGCTTTTGCACGATCAATTAAATGATGAGGCAGTCCTAGACGCTTGGAAATTTCAAATGCATTACTTCGTCCCGGCACCCCGATGAGCAAGCGATATGTAGGGGATAAGGTTTCAATATCAAACTCTACACTCGCATTTGTGACGCCTTCTCGGTTATATCCGTATGCCTTCAGCTCAGGATAGTGAGTCGTTGCGATGACGCGCGCATTTGTTTGATGAACTTCATCTAAGATGCTCATCGCAAGTGCTGCACCTTCAGCAGGATCTGTCCCCGCACCTAATTCATCAAATAACACAAGTGAATTAGACGTCAAATGCTTTAAGATATCCACAATATTGACCATATGAGATGAGAATGTACTCAAGCTCTGTTCAATAGACTGCTCGTCTCCAATATCAGCAAAGACTTGATCGAATACAGCCACTTCTGATCCTTCTTCGACTGGAATATGAAGACCTGCCTGCGTCATCAGCGTAAGAAGTCCGAGTGTTTTTAAAGTGACGGTCTTACCGCCTGTATTTGGACCTGTGATGACGATCGTAGAAAAATCTTTGCCCAGCTCAATATCATTTGCCACAACCTGATCTCGGGGCAATAGGGGATGTCTTGCCCGTTTTAAATAAATCTCCCCTTGGTTATTCACAGTAGGTTTTGTGGCTTTTTCTGCTTTTGCATATTTGGCTTTGGCGAAAATAAAGTCTAATGTCTGAAGTTCATTCACATTATGAAGCAATTCATCAATGTGCTCTGACACACTCGCTGTCAGCATTTGCAAAATCTTTTCAATCTCTTGCTTTTCTTTTAGGCGAGTTTGCTGCAAGGTGTTATTTAAATCCACGACCACTTGCGGCTCAATAAAAAGAGTTGCGCCTGAAGAAGATTGATCGTGAACAATCCCCCCATAATTCGAGCGGTACTCTTGTTTTACGGGAATGACAAACCGATCATTACGAATGGTCACAATGGTGTCTGACAGCATTTTCGAGGCAGATTGCGAACGAATCATTGATTCTAATTTATCTCTTACTTTTGATTCTAGTGATCGTAACTGCGTTCGTATGGTGCGGAGGGCTGGCGTTGCGTGATCAAGCACTTCTCCATTATCACCAATACAGCTTTCGATTTCTTTTCTCACGTCTGGCAGTAAAATCAGCGATTCTGCATATGTATGAAGACGGGGTATCTCTACTCCGTCCTCATACATAGAGGCGAGAAAGTGCTTCATGTTTTTTGTGGTATATAACAGCGCCGCAATTTCCATCAGCTCAGCAGGGCTTAATATACTGCCTATTTCTGCTCGTTTGACGCCTCGTCTAATATCCGTTAACCCGCCAAACGGCGCAGATCCTTTTAAACGAATCACATCTTGCGCTTCTGCTACCTCTTCTAGCAGATGCTGAATGCTCTCGATATCTGTGAGTGGTATTAAGTCCTGCGCTTTTTCTTTCCCTAAAGTCGAAGCAGTATAGGACATGACTTTTTCTTTTACTTTATGAAATTCTAATGATGCTAACACTTTTTGTTGCAGCATGGTCCAGCCTCCTAACGACTACCTGTCACGCGTTAAAAACTTTTTCATCTCATTGAGTGAAAATGTATTCACGACATTTGCTTTTGGTGTCCAGCCCTTTCTTGCAGCTGTGACACCGACGTCCATATGATCGAGCATAGCGATGTTGTGTGCATCTGTATTGATCATGATGTTCACACCCGCTTCGTTTGCTTTTATTAAATGCTCTGTTTTTAAATCAAGTCTTGACGGGTTGCTGTTGAGTTCCAGTGCAGTGCCCGTTTTTTTCGCAAGCTCTATGAGCTGATCAATATTTAAGGCATAGCCGTCTCGTCTACCGATCAAACGGCCAGTTGGATGAGCAATTAAATCCACATGCTGATTATTCAAGGCATTTTCTAGGCGCTCCATAATGACTTCCTCCGGCTGAGAGAAGCTAGAATGAATAGACGCAATGACAAAATCCATGTCTGCTAGAAAGTCATCATCATAATCTAACGATCCATCCGGCAGAATATCCATTTCGACCCCTTTGAAAATGTGAAAATTTTCGAGTTCTTGATTCAGCTTGTCAATTTCTTTTGCTTGCAAACGCAAACGTTCTTTTGTTAAACCGTTTGCTACTTTTAAATATTGTGAGTGGTCTGTAATGGCCATGTATTCATAGCCTTTTGCGATACATGCCTCTGCCATTTCGCGAATAGAAAAAGCGCCATCACTCCATGTCGAGTGCATATGAAGATCGCCTTTGATATCTTTTCGTTCTACAAATTGCATACTTTCTTTATACGTATCAATCTCTGCTCCGGTTTCACGAATTTCTGGCGGAATGAGCGGTAGTTGGAAATGTGCATAAAAAGCGCTTTCGTCTTCAAATGTTTTCACATCCCCAGTTTCGATCGTTTCAACCCCATATTCACTAATACGCTCACCGCGCTCCTTCGCAAGCTGTCGCATACGAATGTTATGATCTTTTGAGCCAGTGAAATGGTGCAGCGTTGTTGCAAATTGGTCTGTTGTCACAAGCCGGAAATCTACACTGATTTCAAAATCAAGTGCAAGCATGACAGATACCTTCGTATCACCGCTCGCAATGACATCTTTGACATCATCAAGAGCAACAAGTTGTTCTCTCACTTGTTCAGGATTATCAGTCGCAATGATGTAATCTAAATCTTTGACTGTTTCACGCGCACGTCTTAAACTGCCCGCTCTTGAAAAACGGATGATTCCCTCCATTTGTTCCAGCGCATGATCAATTCGTTCTGCCACATCTAATGCAAAACCTATTGGCAGTCGTTCTGGCTGCTTCCCTGCCTCCTCAAGAGCGGCAAGAATCTTTTCTTCTGTTTTTTTGCCAAACCCAGCAAGCGTTTGTACTTTTTCCGCTTCACATGCTTCTTTTAAAGACTGTGCATCGTGAACACCAAGCTCTTGGTAGAGCTTAGCAATCTTCTTCCCACCGAGTCCTTGCAATTTTAAGAGCGGGACAAGTCCTTCAGGCACTTCTTTTTTTAATTGTTCGAGTGTTTCAGACTGTCCTTTTTCGATATACTCTGTGATCACAGCAAAGGTTCCTTTTCCAATGCCGGGTAATGCTAATAGGTCATCTATTTGAGAAAGACTGCGGTCATCTTGTTCCAGTGCCGCAGCTGCTTTACGAAAGGCAGAAATTTTGAAAGGATTATCTCCTTTTAGCTCCATATAGACTGCAATTGTTTCAAGAAGTTTGATAATATCTTTTTTATTCATCTCTCATCCTCCAGCCGCTTTGGCATCTTCCTATATAAATATACAAACTTTCCCTTCATCCTACAACTTTCTGTCATGGAATGAGAAAAAACTTCTCCAAGAAAGGAGAAGTTCTTAAACTCCATACGTCGACCAGAGGTCTTTGACAAGACCGGACAGGTAAGGGGTGCTATTTACGATCACATCTGCTAACATTGATTTGCTCATCATGGTTTGAAGCGCATCGACTGGAAGTAATGCAGCCACAAACAATAGAATAAACACAAATAGATAGGTTTCAAGAAATCCTAAAACAGCGCCAAGTAGTTTGTTGACCTGTTTAATCACAGGGATACTTGCAATGGTTGTGAGCAATCCGCCGATGATAGCGAGCAGGATTTTGGTCAAGATAAACAGAATGATAAACGCAATGGTATTATAATAAGCTGTTTCTAAATTCCCACTAAAGAAAGCGAGCTGCGCTTGACCGCCGCTAAAATTAGGTGCTGGAATCCACGTAAGCTGTGGTGCAAGTGACTGATAAAACAGAGAAGCCACTAAAATAGAAACAACAAAGCTAATCAATTTAATAAATTGAAGAATAAACCCGCGTTTTAGACCGACAAGCGTTCCCATAAGAAGCAAAAACAAAATGATGATATCGATCACGGTAATTTCATTCCTTTTCTTTTAGATGAAGCTCTAGTTTTTCGTATTGCTCTTTTAATTTCAAGTAGTCGTGGACGACATTGACTGCTGTCAGTACAGCTAATTTGTTTATATCAAGGTATGGATTTTTTTCATTGATTTCTCTCATTTTATCATCAACAATTGAAGCAACATGTCGCATATGCATCTTCGTTTCTTGGCCGATGATCGTATAGGACTGTCCGTAAATCTCAACTGTTGTTTTCGTTTTACCGCCGTCAGACAACGTTTCTCCTCCATTCCACGAGAATCCTAGTCTCTATCATAACATGTTTAGACATTGAATGGAAAGACGAGCCCTTCCCTGTTATGGTACACTTTAGAAATCAATGATATCAAGGTAAAAAGGAGTTATCCACTGTGCCCCAATCCGTCTTAAAAGCAACATCAGAAGACATGAAAAAAATGAAGAGGATGTACGCTCAGCATTTAACTGACACTTTGCCACCAGGCGCTCTTTTTCAAGCAAAGGTTCCCGGCTGTACGATTACAGCCTACAAATCTGGAAAAGTACTGTTCCAAGGACAAAAGGCAGAAGCTGAAGCGAGTCAGTTCAACCATTTACAAACAGCTGAAACAAAAAGCAAAAAAACGCCATCCATCACACCGTACAGCCCACCACCCGGCATCGCTTCCATGTCGGTTATTGGCTCAGATGAGGTCGGTACTGGCGATTATTTTGGACCCATTACGGTCTGTGCGGCTTATGTTGATTCCAGTCAGCTTGCTCTCATGAAAGAGCTCGGGGTGAAAGACTCAAAAGGACTAAAAGATCCGCAGATTATCAACATTGCCAAAGACTTGATCAAAACCATCCCGTTCAGCCTTCTCGTGCTTCGGAATGAAAAATACAATACGATGCAGGAAAAGGGCATGAGCCAAGGGAAAATGAAGGCACTGCTTCATAACCAAGTCATCACCTCCGTGCTAGAAAAACTGGATGGCAAGAAACCAGAAGCCATTCTCATTGACCAATTTGCCGAACCAGGCATTTATTTCAGGCACCTTGCGGGGAAAAAGATCATTCGGGAGCGTACATATTTTAGTACGAAAGCAGAAGGCATCCACTTATCGGTTGCTGCAGCTTCTATTATTGCAAGATATGCTTTTTTAATTGAAATGGATAAATTATCAAAAGCAGCGGGCTTTGACATTCCAAAAGGGGCCGGTCCGCATGTTGACAAAGCGGCAGCAAAGCTGATGAAACAGCACGGTGAAGAGGCTTTACGCCAATTTACAAAACTTCATTTTGCCAACACCCAAAAAGCGAAAAAATGGTTATAATCAAAAAAGAGCTATCGCCCATAATGCGATAGCTCTTTTTATTATCCGCGCAAGACGGCTTGATACGTATCTTCTAATGCTTTCAATACGTTTGTATGAACAGCCGTGACTTCTTCCTCGGTCAACGTTTGTTCTGGGTTTAAATATTGCAGAGAGAATGCAACAGACTTTTTGCCTTCTTCCATATGCTCACCCTCATACACATCAAAGACGGAAAGGTCTGTGAGCAATTGGCCGCCAGCTTCATAAATGACTTGCTCCAACTGTCCGCTTGAAATATGCTGATCGACGACAAGTGCGATGTCTCTTGTCACTGCTGGGAATCTCGGAATAGCCGTATATTTCATATCCTCTGTTTCAGACGTCATCACATCTGTTAAATCAAATTCAAATACATACGTTTCTTTCAAATCTAATTCCTTTTCCACTACTGGATGAAGTGCAGCTACAAAGCCAATCACTTTTCCATTTAAATGAACATCGGCTGTACGTCCTGGGTGAAGGCCCTCACGCTCTGCTTGAACATACGTGATCTCTTCTGATACACCAAGCTTTTCAAACAGCCCTTCTGCAATACCCTTCGCAACATAAAAATCGACAGCTTTTTTCTCGCCCTGCCAAAGATTTTTATGCCAAAGACCTGTTAACGCACCTGCCACATGCTCTTTCTCTACTGGTTTTGCGCCTTCCGTTTCCGCTAAGAAAACAGAACCTGTTTCGTAAAAGGCAAAAGAATCAGCTTGCCTTGCTAAGTTATATGCGACAGAATCAAGTAAGTTTGGCAGAAGGCTTTGTCTCAGCACACTGCGTTCCTCACTCATTGGCAGGGAAAGTCTTGTTTGATAAGCTGGATTTAAAGCAAAGGCTGTGGACTTATGCTGATTCGTTAATGAATACGTAATCGCTTGAGAAAGACCTGCGCCCTCTAAGAAACGTCTCACCTTTCTGCGCTTCACTTGGTATGGCGTGAGACCGCCAACGGTACCAGCTGTCGCAGGCAGTGTAGATGGAATATTGTCGTATCCGTATAATCTCGCGACTTCTTCAATGAGGTCCTCTTCAATCGTAATATCCATTCTGCGGGAAGGAACCGTTACGACAAGCACATCATTTGATTCACCCACAGTAAAGCCTAGTTTGTTGAAAATCTGAATCATATCTTCTTTTGAAATGCTCATGCCAAGCACCTTGTTCACACGCTCAGTTGATACGTGGATGACATTCATACTTGTTTCAAGGTGGTTTTCCTCAACTGTACCACTTAGCACTTCGCCACCTGCATACATACTGATCAATTGCGCTGCTCTTTCGGCTGCTGATGTCGTCCGCTGCGGATCGAGCCCTTTTTCAAATCGTGTGCTTGATTCACTGCGAAGCCCTAAGTCTCTAGATGCTTGACGGACGGTTTGACCGTTGAAATATGCCGCTTCTAAAAGAATCGTTGTCGTCTCATCACGCACCTCTGATTCAAAACCGCCCATGACGCCTGCAACAGCATGCGCTTTTGTGCCATTTGTAATGACAAGATGCTTCGAAGACAATGTACGTTCTTGTTCATCCAGAGTTTGAATCATTTCATTTTCAGCCGCTTTACGAACGACCACCTGCTTTGAACCAAACCGGTCATAATCAAAGGCATGTAGAGGTTGACCGTATTCAAGTAAGACAAAATTCGTAATATCCACGACGTTGTTAATTGGGCGGATACCTGCATTCATCAATCTTGTTTGCATCCAAAGCGGTGCTGGTCCAATCTTTACATTTTTAATGATCTTCGCTGCATAAAGTGGATTCGCTTCTTGATCCTCAATTTTAACAGAAATATAGTCTGCTGCTTTTTCAGAAGAAGTGTCATGCGCTGTATCAGGAAGCTTGATGTCTCTCCCTAAAATGGCGGCAACCTCATAAGCCACTCCTAGCATATTAAGGGCATCGGCACGGTTTGGTGTTAAGCCAAGTTCAAGTACCGCGTCATCTAATTGAAGCGCTTGAAGGGCATCATCTCCTGGTTTCACGTCATTCGGGAAAACAAAGATACCTTCTGCATATTCTTTTGGTACGAGCTTGCTCTCTACGCCTAATTCTTGCAGAGAACAAATCATGCCATGAGACTCTTCACCGCGCAGTTTTGCTTTTTTAATTTTAAAGTTTCCGGGAAGGACTGCACCAACCGTTGCGACGGCCACATGCTGTCCTTTATCCACATTTGGAGCCCCGCATATAATTTGCACCGGTGCGTCTTCGCCGATATCAACAAGACATTTGTTTAATTTATCCGCATTCGGATGCTGTTCACGTTCAATGACGTGTCCAACGACAACGCCTTTGATGCCTTCGCTTTTATACTCAACGGCTTCCACTTCAATTCCGCTTCTTGTGATTTTCTCTGCTAATTCATCCGGCTGAATGCCTTCTAAATCGACATAGTCCTCTAACCATTTATATGAAACAAACATGTTGATTTCCTCCTCTTAGTCCTGCTTAAATTGCTTCGTGAATCTAATATCATTTGTGTAGAAATGACGTATGTCATCTATGCCGTATTTCAGCATCGCAATACGTTCAACACCCATTCCAAAAGCAAAGCCTTGATAACTATCTGGATCAAATCCGCTCATTTTTAATACATTCGGGTGAACCATTCCTGCACCTAAAATTTCAATCCAGCCTGTTCCTTTACATACAGAACAGCCTTTCCCGCCGCATTTAAAGCATGACACATCAACTTCAACGGAAGGTTCTGTGAATGGGAAAAAGCTTGGGCGCAGTCTAATTTCACGATCTTCACCAAACATTTTTCTTGCGACTGTCTCAAGCGTTCCTTTGAGGTCACTCATGCTAATATTGTGATCGACCACAAGTCCTTCAATTTGCATGAATTGATGGGAGTGAGTGGCATCATCGCTGTCACGTCTATATACCTTACCAGGGCAGATGATTTTCACAGGGCCTTGGCCTTTATATTTCTCAAGTGTACGTGCTTGAACGGGTGATGTTTGCGTTCTCATGAGTGTGTCTTCAGTAATATAGAAGCTGTCCTGCATATCACGTGCCGGATGTTCTTTTGGAAGATTGAGCGCTTCAAAGTTATAGTAATCTGTTTCCACCTCTGGGCCCTCTTCAACGGTATAGCCCATGCCGATAAATAAATCTTCAATATCTTCTACGACAATCGTTAATGGATGTCTTGCCCCGATTTTGATCGGACTTGCTGGTAATGTGACATCAATGGTTTGAGAAGCCAGTTTCTTTTTCACTTCTTCTGCTTCTAGCTGCTCATTTTTTTCAGCAATGGCACCAGCAATCTGCTCTCTCACTTCATTTGCAAGTGCGCCCATTTTTGGTCTTTCTTCAGCGGAAAGCTTGCCCATTCCGCGCAGCACTTCTGTAATCGGACCTTTTTTCCCTAAATATTGAACACGAATATCATTGACTTCTTTGAGCGAGCTGGCTGCTTCTACCTTCGCTATCGCTTCTGTTTCAAGCTGTTTTAACGTTTCTTGCATGAGTGTTATCCTCCTTTTAATATACAAAACCGTCTGAATAAACGGGTGTTTGATTGTTTGAAGACAATAAAAAAACCCGCCCCTCCAAAAAAGAAGGGACGAGTTGTGGTCGCGGTACCACCCTTGTTAAGCACAAATATATGTGCGAATAAGCTTCATTGACATAACGGAATCAAACGAATCCGGTCCACCTTTACGCAAAACCTGCGGTCCCGGTGACAACTCCAGAGGTGAATTCCTGTTTCAGCATTCCTTAAATGCACTTTCAGTCTACGATGCATTCTCCCTATTAGGACGCTCCGTGAAACAATCTTCCTCTATCATGGTTTTTAAAATATTAGTTTCATTATAGTGAAAAATAGGACGTGTTGCAACACTATCCGCGCAAATGATAGACAAGAACCGCTGCTGCCACAGCCACATTTAATGATTCCGCTTGTCCGTACATCGGAACATATAAATTTTGATCTGTCATTTGAAGAATCTCTGGATCAATACCTGCTCCCTCGTTGCCTACAATTAACGCAAATGGACCTTCTGATGCTATGTGTCTATACTCTTTCGCATCTTTCAAAGCACTCCCATATACGGGTATACCTTGCGCCTTTAATGCTGGAATTGTCTGTTGGAGTGTTTGTTTTAAGATAGGCAGGTGAAAATGAGACCCTTGTGCTGAACGGAGCGTTTTTCCGTTAAACGCATCAACGGTTCCATCCCCTAGGACCACAGCATCAAGACCCGCTGCATCTGCTGTCCGAATAAGTGTGCCTAAATTCCCCGGATCCTGTACTGCATCTAACAGAAGCATTCGTTCATGCTTTTTCTCCTCAAATACAGGAATTGTACAAACCGCTGCGATTTGCTGAGGTGTTTCCGTTTCCGTCATCGCAGTAAAAGCCTCTTCACTTAATTCATACAGCTCAATGTCAGGCTCGATGTCAGCAGGGAGCATGTCAGGTGTTGTGATCATTAACTCTTTCACAACCCCGCTTTTTAATGCTTCTTCTACTAAGTGTTTTCCTTCAACAAGGAACAGCCCTGTTTTCGTTCGTTCTTTTTTTGTATGGAGCTTTTTCCATTGTTTAATGTGTGCGTTTTTAGCTGATTCTATATATTTCAAGCGACTTTAACTCCTTTAAATATCATGAATTTATTATATCTCAAGCACACTACATAATAAACCTGTCTTTGAGACAGAATAGGGCTATCACCATCAAAAAAGGAGTGTGGGCAATGGATTTTAATTTAAGAGGCGCAGTGATTCAAAACATCACTGGCCATAATCAAGAGCAGCTTGAGCATACGATTTTAGATGCGATTCAAAGTGGCGAGGAAAAAATGCTACCAGGGCTTGGCGTTTTGTTTGAGGTGTTATGGCAAGAGGCATCAGAAGATGAAAAAAATGAAATTCTTGAAACATTAGAGCAGGGCTTAAAGCCTGAGCTTCAGCAATAACAAGAAGCCGGTTTGCTTATCTATGAGCAAGCCGGCTTTGTTCATTTAGCCAGTGATTGGCGTCTCCATTCGAAGAGCTGGATCGCGCCAAATCTCGATCCATTTTTTAATAGCGAACACAATAATGACAAAACCTAAAATCAGCATAATCATCGAAAGCACGGCGTTCAGTACACTGTAGCCAGATGCTTCAGGATTGAGATAGACATTCGCAACCATCCAATAACCCGCATAATTCACCGTCACATATAAGTAAGCAAGCGGAATTAAACAAGTCAACATATACCGCCTTTTATCCGCAATTTTTAATACAACCGTCGCCCCAATGATTAATCCGACCGAGGCCATTAGCTGGTTTGACACGCCAAAGAGTGCCCAAATGGATCCAATGTCTCCAGAGTAAAGCAAGTATCCCCACATAAAACAAGCAAGTGCACTTGCAAAGACTGACCCTGGTACCCAGTCATTTCGTTTCAGCGGTTTATATGCTTCTCCAAAGAAGTCTTGGATCAAATATCGCGCGACACGGGTTCCTGCGTCAATCGCCGTTAAAATAAAGACGGCTTCAAACATAATCACGAATTGGAAGAAATAAGAGGCCAAATGACTAAAGAACGGAATACCCGTAAAGATGTACGCCATCCCTACAGCTAATGTAACAGCTCCACCTGTTCTTCCTTCTAAGTCAAGACCGATTTCTTTGCTTAGTTGAGGAAGATTCTCGACACTCATACCAAGCGTACGGAACACTTCAGGTGTACTATTAATTGCAAAATAATCTCCCGGATGAAGCGCAGTAGCGGCAATTAACGCCATGATTCCCACTAAACATTCTACGAGCATCGCGCCAAACGCCACCGGCTTCATATCACTCCAACGATCTAGCATTTTTGGCGTTGTGCCTGAGCCAACAAATGCATGAAAACCAGAAATCGCACCACAAGCAATGGTAATCGAAATAAAAGGCCATACAGGTCCAGCTAAGACAGGCCCTCCTCCATTTACAAACTCCGTAAACGCCGGAAATTGGATGGTTGGATTAACCACAAAGATTCCCGCAATGAGCGCGATGAAAACACCAATTTTCATAAAACTGCTTAAATAGTCTCTTGGTGCCAAAAGCAACCAAACCGGCAGGGCCGCAGCAAAGAACGCATAGATTGGCAGGGCAAGAGCAAGCGTTTTTGTATCAAGTGTTAACAAATCTCCAAGTGCTGTTCCTTGAATATTCGGTCCAAGGAATACCCCCAACATCAGTAATATGAATCCTGCAGATGTCGCCAGCTTTAAATTGCCTGTCTTTTTATAATAAAGGCCGACTCCCATCGCTATTGGAATGGTAATACCAACTGCAAAGGTTCCCCAAGGATTTCGTTCTAAAGCATGAAGCACAACCATGGACAGTCCTGCCATTGTAATTGTAATAATAAATAACATGGCGAGCCCTGTGCAAAATCCTGCCACAGGACCAAGCTCCTCTTTCGCTACCTCGGATAGTGATTTCCCCTTTTTTCGCATCGAAGCAAACAAGACCACAAGATCATGAACAGCTCCGCCAATCACCGCTCCAATTAAGAGCCAAAGGAGACCAGGTAAATACCCAAATTGTGCGGCTAAAATCGGACCAACTAATGGACCGGCAGCGGCAATTGCAGCAAAGTGATGCCCAAATGTAACCCATTTGTTTGTTGGCACATAATCTTTCCCATCCTCGAGTGCATGAGCCGGTGTAGGATGATCATCTGTGACCTTTAATACCTTCACCATCATAAACGTGCCATAGAGGCGATAGGCAATCGCTAAAATACACATCGATCCTATCACAATTGAAACCGCATTCATTTAACCATCCCCTTTGTATAAACAATTTGTTACAAATATAACATAAATTGAGTGATTTTTCTTTCTTTTAAAACCAAGTTGACAAATAAGAATAATTGATTTAATCTAAAATAAGCTTCACCTACTTCCATAAACTCTCTTTTGACAGAGCCTCAATTGGCTCTGTCCTTTTTATTGATTTCATCTTACATAAATACAAGATGGATCACATGTGCCTTCCTCACTAGAAAAATATCACTTTATTTACTGAAAACAGTTCTTTTGACACAACTTACATTCCAAAGTTCATTTCCTGGGAAATTCAACGCAATTAAAAAACCTTTCCCCATACTGAGGAAAGGTTTCATCATTAAGAACCGTACGTAATTTGTTCGACCGTTTTTTGATCAAGCCTTTTGATGACTTCTGTTAAAAGCTTCACCGCATTTTCATAATCATCTCGATGAATCATGGCTGCATGGGTATGAATATATCTGCTTGGAATTCCGATGGATAGTGATGGAACGCCATGACCTGTTAAGTGAATACCTCCAGCATCTGTTCCTCCACCTGGCATGGAATCATATTGATAAGGAATGTTTAATTCATCTGCAGTTTGGACAACAAAATCGCGAAGCCCTTTATGAGAAACCATGGAAGCGTCGAATACAACAATCGTTGGTCCTTTGCCAAGTTTGCTTGTTGCTTCTTTTTCAGTAATACCTGGTGTATCACCTGCTACTCCAACATCAATAGCAAATCCAATATCAGGCTGGATGGTAGCTGCAGCTGTTTTAGCTCCTCGCAAGCCAACTTCCTCTTGGACAGTTGCTACACTGTATGCAATATTTTCATGCTGAGTATCCTTTAAATTCTTCATGACATCAATCGCTACTGCACAGCCGATACGGTTGTCCCAGGCTTTTGCAAGAAGCATTTTTTCGTCATTCATTACCGTAAACTCAAAGTAAGGTACGATTTGATCTCCAGGGAGGACGCCCCATTCCATTGCCTGTTCTTTGCTCGAAGCCCCAATATCAATGAACATATCTGTGATTTCGATTGATTTCTTTCGTGCTTCTGGTGATAAGACATGTGGCGGTTTAGAACCAATCACACCTGTAATGTCTCCTTTTTTCGTCACAATGGTGACACGCTGCGCCAGCATAACTTGTGACCACCAGCCACCGACCGTTTGAAAACGAATATAGCCTTTGTCATCGATTTTTGTCACCATGAATCCTACTTCATCTAAGTGACCAGCAAGCATCACTTTAGGCCCATTGGCATTTCCTTCCTTCTTAGCAATTAAGCTGCCAAGGCGGTCTGTAGAGACTTCATCCGCATATGTTTCTATGTATGACTGCATGACTTTTTTTACATCACGTTCATTTCCTGGAATCCCTTTTGCATCCGTTAGGTCTTTCAGCATAGTTAATGTTTGATCTAGTTTTGTCATTCTGTGTATCCTCCTTTTTCTTCATGGTGCATTCTTATTATACAAAACCTCTTTCGTTCAATACGATCTTTTTATGAATATTTTTTCGTTAATCGAAATATTTTTTTTAAAAAAGTTGAAACCTTTTGTCTTTCTCATTCGTAGTACATCAGATAACGGTATTGGAGGTGCATCCTGTCATGTTTGTCATCCTCATTAGACTTGCTCTTGTTGCATTGCTTGTCTATATTTTCTACATGGCGGTAAAATTCTTCTCAAACCCGAGAAGAAAGCTGAAACAAGCACAATTAAAAGAAGGCTTTTATTTTATGGACGAACAGCAAAATGCCCGTAAAAATTTTAATTTCGTCTATAAAGGTGTCTTGTTTGAAGGGGAGAAGCATGTTCCTTCTAAGGATCATCCTCTGTTTGTCCACTCCATTTACGTTTGGACGGAGTCACCTGAGAAGCTAAATGAATTCACATTAGAAGACTTTGAAAAACTTGAGGAAAACATCATTGAACGGTATCCTCAAACAAAAATTGATTGGGATCAGCCCATCAAAAAAATCAAACAAAAAAAGGGAGCAGACACGCCGACTTAACGGCGTCTGCTCCCTTCTCAGATGAGATTGAGATAGACCAATATCACCAATTGGACAACAATTAAAGCAGGCATACCCATTTGAAAGGCAGGATGCTTTGTTTTATGACGGAAATACTGCATGCCAAGAAATGACCCAGCAGCACCAAAAAGTACTGCAGCACTCCATAAGTGCGCTTCTGATATTCTCCATTTGTGTGCTTTCGCCCGGCGTTTATCCTCTCCCATGAGACAAAACCCATAGACATTGACCAAGATGAGCAGCAAGATCAGAGCGATATTCATTGATTTCACCTCACATGATGAGAAAAAAAGATCACTCCTTGGCGGAATGATCTTTTATATGACTTACTTGTCTAGTTGTGCTTTTGCAGCATCAGCAAGCTGGTTGAATGCGTTTAGGTCATTCACAGCAAGATCAGCAAGCATTTTGCGGTTTACTTCGATACCAGAAAGCTTTAAGCCATGCATTAAACGGCTGTAAGAAAGACCGTTCATACGAGCTGCAGCATTGATACGAGTGATCCATAGTTTACGGAAGTCACGTTTTTTCTGACGACGGTCACGGAAAGCGTAGTTTCCAGATTTCATCACCTGTTGGTTTGCTACTTTATATAATCTATGTTTTGAACCGAAATAACCTTTTGCTAATTTAAGAACCTTTTTACGACGCTGACGCGACACAGTTCCGCCTTTTACTCTTGGCATTGTAATTCCCTCCTATGTTTCCTATTCCAGATTACTTGATGTTTGCAAGTTGTTGTTTGATACGTTTGAAATCTCCAGCACTTACGATTGCGCTCTTACGCAATTTACGTTTTTGCTTTGTAGATTTGTTAGCGAACAAGTGACTTGTGTACGCATGAGAACGTTTAAGTTTACCAGAACCTGTTTTTTTGAAACGTTTAGCAGATCCGCGGTGAGTTTTCATTTTTGGCATTGGATGTTTCCTCCCTCTGTTACTTTTACTTTTCGACTTTTGGTGCAAGCATGAGGAACATGCTGCGTCCGTCCATCTTAGGTTTTGTTTCTACTGTTGCTACTTCAGCGCAAGCTTCAGAGAAACGGTCTAACACGCGCTGTCCGATTTCTTTATGCGTAATCGCACGGCCTTTAAAGCGGATAGAAGCTTTCACTTTATCTCCCTTTTCAAGGAATTTGATTGCATTACGGAGCTTCGTGTTAAAATCATGTTCATCGATTGTCGGGCTCAACCGAACTTCTTTTAAGCTAATGATTTTTTGATTCTTACGTGCCTCTTTTTCCTTCTTCTGTTGTTCGAATCGGAACTTACCGTAGTCCATGATTCGGCAAACAGGTGGTTTTGCATTTGCAGCAACTAACACAAGGTCAAGATTGGCTTTCGTAGCAATTTCCAGAGCTTCCTGGCGGGTTTTAATCCCCAGCTGATCGCCATTTTGTCCGATCAAACGAACTTCACGCGCACGAATACCTTCATTAACTAATTGATCTTTGCTAATAGTGAGCCACCTCCATGAGATTTTGAATTGAGTTCACAATTCATTTTGACCATTTCGTTGTATGTTTTACAGGCAAACAAAAAGTGTGGGCATATAAAACACCCACACTGCGAACATTTGCATGAAAAAATAAATGTACGGTCAACCTGTCAACTACAAACATGTGTCAATCAGGTGAGAAGCGGGTGCTTCTGCTTGTGATATCTATTCAATTCGTTAACTATTCTACACAATTTTCATTTGTCCGTCAAGTAACCGAACTCTTGAAACAACTTTTTCATTTTAGCATGACGAAACGATTTGGGCAAGACTTATTTAAAAAGAAAATAAAGTCTCTTCAATTCCTTCAATATTTCATTAACACACCGATATAAATCAAGTTGTATACACAAAATAAACAAAAATATAAATCATATTCCATATAAAAAAGGATATTATATCTATTTTTTCAAAAAAAATGATTGATTTTATAATCCTTTAGACTTATCATTGGAGAAGTATTCAAATTCATTTAATAAAATAAGGAAAAGTAGGGGATTTATTTGAAAAAGTTTTTTAAGATTGGGTGTCTTAGTATCATTATTCTCATTTTGATCATTATCTTTGTATCTTGTATGGCTGGGGGCGGCAACAAAAAAGATAATACATCAAACACTGGTTCTAAAAATGCAGTAACGAGTAGCGAAAAGAAAAATAATAAAGAAAAAACGCATAAAATTGGAGATAAAGTAGCAGTCGAAGACTTTACTTATCAAGTAAACAGCGTAACAGAAGCGAAATCTTTACAAAAACAGTATATGAGTGATGTAACGACAGACGGCAAATTTGTGATTGTTGAAATAACGGTCAAAAATACAGGTAAAAAAGGTAGAATGGTAGATACTGAGATGTTCAGGTTAATTGGCAAAGACGGCACAGAATACAAATCACTTGCAACAAATAATATGTATGTAAATGATACCGATTCAAGTTTCTTCTTAAAACAAATAAATCCTAAATTATCTAAAAAAGGTAAAATTGCTTTTGAAGTTCCAAACGAAAAGAAATTCTCGCTTCAAGTCTCATCAGGACTAGGATGGACTGGCGGTAAGTATAAGACCATTGATTTATCAAAATAATGTAAGAGTGCACATTTTTGTGCACTCAGGCTGTCGAGAAAATCTCGACAGCTTTATTTTTTCCCTTAAATTTTCCACTACCTCATTTTATAATAGAGAAAAGCATACTAAAGGAAGGTGTTT